>CABSLV010000031.1 GCA_902478645.1 uncultured Flavobacteriales bacterium
CCCCGCCGCTCTTTTGTTTGCACGCATCTGTGGTTGTTTGTCCGGGATCAATCCCTGCTTTCTGTGTTGAGCGAAGGTAGTTCGCCGCCATCCTGAAGCCCTTTCATGCGTTTGTCCTTGAATTTCATTTCGGCAAAACGGTACGAAAGGCTGAAATTGACGATGCGGGAAGTAGCCGTGTTGTTGTTGAACAGTACGAAGTCTGTTCCGTAGGTAGTCCCCCGGGAGGCCATCGTGTTGAAGAGGTCTTGGACGCGGATGCTCAGCGAGAGCCGATCTTTTAAGAAGTCCTGCGAAGCTCCGAGGTCGGCTGTGAACGATCCCGAGGAGGTGCCTTGCAGAGTAGTACGCGGGGCTGAGTAACGGATCCCGAATTGGACGCGGGTCCCGGTATGGGATATGTTGAAACTGTTGCGCCACCGCAGTGAGAAGTCGTTGGATGAACGGATATAGTCGTCGCGCTCGGGGATGTCTTTCTGGTTGTAGTAATAGTTCATGCTCAAGGTTGTATTCCACCACTTAACCGGGCGGTAAGTGGCGTGGAGATTCAACCCCATTGTATATTGCGAACCGATGTTGATAGTGGTTGTGTAGAGCGTTCCGGGTTCGGTTTTGTCGGGGTCTACGGGATTCTCACGCTGGGTAACCCGCTGCATGGTGTTGGTGGAATTGCGGAAGAAGTACGAGAGGTTGAAGAAACCTTTGTTGCCGATCGAGCGGGAGTATTTCAACTCAATGGAGTTGGTGAAGGAAGGATCAAGGTACGGGTTGCCGATGGTTACGTACAGCGGGTCGGTAAAGCGGGGGGTAGGGTTAAGATTCCGGCTGTTGGGACGGCCTACCCGGCGCGAATAGTTCAGAACGATGTCATTGCTTCCGCCGAACTTGTACATCAGGAAAACGGACGGATATACCTCGAAGTAATCCCGGTCGATCTTTACGTCCTCGTCCTTGACATAGACGATGTTCCCGTTGTCGTTCTTCATGCCCAGACCGTGCATGGTGTAGAGCGTTTCTTCGGCACGCAGTCCGACCTGGAACGAGAAGTTTTTGATCGAGCGGCTGTAGGTAGCATACAGACTATAGATCTGCTGGCTGTACTTGAAGTGATTGGACCGGTCCATATCCGGTTGGGTGCCCAGTGCGGGGTCGTCGAGGAATTCCTGGAAATAGAAATACGGAGTGTCGCGCCACAACATATCGGCCCGTCCGCCGACTTCGAATTTGTACTTCCCGCGGACTTCCTTGGTGTAGTCGGCACTCAAGGTAAACTCTTTGTTGTTTTCCTCGCTGTTCGAGCGGTCCAGCGTGTTGGCTTCGGTGGAGGTGTTTCCCAAGCGGTTTTCGATCAAGCTGTTTTGCTGGGAGTTGGAGGTCTCGAAGTTGGCGTCGATGATCAGGTTTTCGGTGGCTGAGTAGTCCCGCCGGAAAGTCAGGCTGTTGCGGAGAGTATTCCGCTTGGTTGTCCCGTCGGAATTCCGGTAGCGGTTGAAGTAGTCGTCGAGTTGGCCGGCGTACTGTTCGACGAGCTGTTGGGCGATCTCCTTGCTCAATTGGTCTTTCTCTACCTCGAGCGGAAGGAAATAGGAGTACGATTCGCTCAGATTGTTGTTGGTCGAGGGAGAATAGTTCATCGAGTAGGACAAGGCCGTCCTTTTGTTGGGCAGATAGTCGATCCCGGCACTCAATCGGTGGGAATTCATCGAGTTTTGCTGGCGGGTAATCTGGTAATTCAGATAGGGGTCCGGATACAGAGCCGAGGTGTTGTAATTGCCTCGGTAGGTTTCTCCGGTGTCATCCCGCGAACTGTACCGGAAGTTGTAGTTGGCATAGACCATTATTTTTCCATAATAATAGCCCAAGTTCACACCCCCGTTCCATTTGTTGCGGGTGTCCACGCCTACGCGTGTGGAGAAATTCAAACCGTAGAGCAGGCCTTTCTTGGTGATGATGTTGATGATACCGGCGTCCCCGTCCGGGTCTTGTTTGGCCGAAGGGTTGGTGATCAACTCGATCTTGTTGATGGCATCGGCCGGGAGCGACTCAATGAGGTCCTGTACCGACATGTTGGTGGGACGGTTGTCCAGCAGTACGCGCACGTTTTCCGAGCCGCGCATCGAGACATTGCCGTCGAAGTCCACATCGACCATCGGGAGGTTTTCGAATACGTCGCGGGCGCTGGCTCCTGCCGTCAGCAGATCTTTGCCCACATTGACTACCTGTTTGTCGATGTGGTTTTCGATGGTCGTTACGTCGGCGACCACGACTACGTCGTTGAGCAGATTGATATTTTCTTTCAGGACGATCGTACCAATGTCCTTAGTCCGGTTGTTGGAGGAGAGGGTAAAGGTAGGGCTGACGTATTCGCTGAAGCCGATAAAAGTGACCTTGACCAAGTAGTCTCCCGCCGGGAGTTGTTTGATGTTGAATTTCCCTTTGATGTTGGAGATGCTTCCGGTGATCACTTTCTGGGTTTTGGCGTCGATCACAGCGATCGTGGCATATTCGAAAGGAACGTTGTTCTCGTCGGTGATGGTGCCGGTAATAGAACCTATTTTCGGTCCGGAGGTTTTGCTTGTTTCTGCATCGTCGGCCAGGAGTTGCCGGTTGGGATTTTCCGTTTGGCCAGGTCGTTCTCCACCCCTGCCTCCTCCCGGGGGGCGTCCTGGGCCGAATCCGCCGCCGGGACCTCCACCGAATTGCGCCCAAAGGCTGATGGAACACATCAAAAGGAACAGGGTGAGCAGGTGTCTGGTTGTTTTCATTGCTCCGAATGGAAATAGGGATGATGAGGATATGAATTAAAATCGTTATTGATAAGACGGGAAAAGGCGGAAAAGGTTTAAGTCTTTGCAAAAAAAACCGGAGCGATGCATACAAGCATCGCTCCGGGAGGGTATTGTTGGTTTATTTTCGATTTTCGGGATCAGTTGCCCAGGATTACCGGCATGACCAGCATGGTGATCTGTTCGCCTTCGTTGGATTCCAGCGGGCGAAGGATTCCGGCACGGTTGGGTTTGGACATATCGATGGTTACTTCCTTGCTTTCCAGGTTGGCCAGCATTTCGGAGAGGAAGCGGGAGTTGAAGCCGATGTCCATCCGTTCCCCCCGGTACGAGCAGGGGATTTTTTCGTCGGCGCGTTTGCCTTCATCGTTGTCCTCGGCCGAGATGACCACTTCCGCCGGGCTGAGGCTCAGGCGGGTCTGGTGCGTGGTCTTGTTGGAGAAAAGCGCGATACGCCGCAGGGAACTCATGAAACTCAACCGGTCGATCAACAGTTGGTTGGGGTTGTCCTTGGGGATGACGGCCTCGTAGTTGGGGTATTTCCCGTCGATCAGGCGGCATATCAGCACGATGTCGTCCGCTTCGAAACGCGCGTTGGTGCGGTTGAAGGTGATGGTTACGTCGGTGGCCAGTCCCGAGAAAATGTTTTTAAGGATATTCAGCGGTTTTTTGGGCATGATGAATTCCACCGGAACGGGGCTGGTGATGTCTTCGCGGACGTATTTGACCAGTTTGTGTGCGTCGGTGGCTACGAACACCAGGCCTTCCGGGGTAAATTTGAACAAGACGCCCGACATCACGGGGCGCATGTCGTCATTGCCGGTGGCAAAGATCGTTTTTTGGATGGCCGTAGCCAGGATTTCCGAGGTAACGACCGTTTGGGTGACGTCTTCCAGGGCCGGCAGGACGGGGTAGTCGTCGGCATCCTCGTAGGGGAGGTCGCAATTTCCTTCGTTGTCGGTGGTTCCGTAGTTGATCTTGAGCAGGTGTTCCTGTTCGCGGGCAACGAAGGTGAGCGGCTGTTCGGGGAAGGTCTTGAGGATTTCGGCGAGCATCTTGGCCGGGACGGCGATCTTGCCCGAGGATTGGCCGTCCACGTCGATGGTGGAGGTCATCGTGGTTTCCATGTCCGAAGCCGAGATGGTGAGCCGGCCGTTTTTCTGTTCGAACAGCAGGTTGTCGAGAATGGGAAGGGCGCTGTTGGAGCTTATGATTCCGCTCAAGGTGTTTACTGTGCGCATCAGTACCGAGCTGGAGACTGTGAATTCCATATTCGTGATATTTCGTGTTTGTGTTCCGATATTCCAAAGATAGGGAAAAGGTGCGGGGGTGCAAAAAAATTGCGTTATTTTTCCCCTGCGTAGCAGGATAAATGCCTATCTTTCGCCGGTAATACCGCATGGACTGATGAGTACTTGTCGGCGAAATATCCGTTTAAACCCGTTGGCTGCCGCCTTTTCGACGGCGGCGCTCCTGGCGTGTGCCTGTGTGTCGGCACAGGGACAGGTCCCGCCACCGCCTTCCGGGGTGCCGGCTCGGGAGTTTTCACCGCAGGCACAGGCTATGCCGCCCTTGGAGCCGGATACTTTGTTTCCCGGGGTGCAGCTTTCCGATGTGATCGTGATGGGCAACTATGCGCCGATGGCTTACGAGGACTATTGGCGGATCAAGCGCCGCATCAAGAAGGTATGGCCGTATGCGGTATTGGCTTCGCAGTACCTGCACGAGATGGACAGTTTGCGGGGCGAGATGTCCGAGCGGAAGTTCCGCAAGGAGGTGGATCGTCGGCAGAAGGAGTTGTTCGACAATTTTTCCGGAATTCTCAAGAAATTTTCCCGCAGCGAAGGAAAGATCCTGATCAAACTGGTGTATCGCCAGACGGGGATTTCGACCTACGATATTGCGCGGGATCTGAAAAGCGGTTTCAAGGCTTTCTGGTGGAATGCGTCGGCAGCGATGTTCTCCCTTTCGCTCAAGGACGAGTACGATCCTCGGCTTTACCCCGATGATTATGTGATCGAAAGGATCCTCCGCGAGTGCTTTTCCGATGGAGAACTTCCGATATATCCTTCGTACAACGAATTCATATCTCCTTTTTATTACCGGAAAGTGGAACAGGATATTGCCCGCGACCAACACCTCCGTCAAGAGATGGAGAAATTGGAAAAGAAACGCACCCGGCAGTTGAAAAAGCAGGAACGCCGTGATGAACGCGCGATGCGGTAAGAACGGAACGCAGAGGAGGGGGATGAGGCTTTCGTGTTGCGAAAGAAAGGTCCCCGGAGAACATGCACAAAAAACCGGGCGGAGGATTCCGCCCGGTTTTTTGTCGTTATTATCTTCTTCGAAGGATCAGTAATCCCAAGTCAAGTACATCGACCCCCAGGTAAATCCGCCTCCGAAGGTCGTCAAAAGCAGTTTGTCGCCTTTCTTGAGTGTCTTTTCAAAGTCCCAGAGCAGCAGCGGCAGCGTTCCGTCGGTCGTGTTGCCGTAGCGTTCGATGTTGACCAGCACCTTTTCTTTGGGCAGCCCCAGGTGTTCGGTGACCGATTCGATAATGCGCAGGTTGGCCTGGTGGGGCAGCAGATAGTCGATCTGCGAAGCGTCGAGGCCACAGGCGTTGAGTACGTTTTGGCTGGCCTCGCACATGTTGGTGACGGCATAGCGGTAAACGGCGCGGCCATCCTGGTGGACGTATTGTCCGCCGAAGGCGGTGTTTTCAGCCGTCGGGGGATTGATCGAACCGCCGACGTCGATGCGCAGGTATTCCCGCCCTGCTCCGTCGCAGCGCAGGTAGGAGTGCTCGATGCCGAAGCCGTTGCGGGAGGGTTCTACCAGTACGGCGGCTGCTCCGTCGCCGAACAGGATGCAGGTGGCTCGGTCCAGCGGGTCGATGATGGTGGACATCTTGTCTCCGCCGATGACCAGGACCTTCTTGCACCGTCCCGATTCCACGAAGTTGGCAGCGGTAAACAGGGCCGAGATAAAGCCCGAGCAAGCGGCGACCAGATCCATGGCAAAAGCATTGGTGGCACCGATGCGTGAGGCTACGTAAGCGGCGGTGTTGGCTACCGGATAGTCCGGGGTGATGGTGCAGACCAGTACGCCGTCGATAGTGGCGGGGTCGCAGGCACTTTTGCGCAGCAGGTCTTCTGCGGCGCGGATGCACAAATGGGAGGTCCCCAGGGTGGGGTCGGTGAGGATGCGGCGCTCCTTGATGCCGGTACGGGTGGTGATCCACTCGTCAGAAGTATCTACGCGGCGGCTGATTTCTTCGTTGGTCAGAATGTAGTCCGGAACAAAACCTCCTACGGCCGAGATGGCGGCTTTTATTTTCTCCATGGGTTTCGGGCTATGTGTGTTTTTTCTGTAAATTGTTTTTCGTTTTGTTTGGGCAAAGGAACAAAATCCCGCCTAGGAAATAGAGGCGGATTGAGCGGATTTATTGGCCGTTTTTTCTCCTTGAAAGAAAAAACACACTCTCTGGGCGAAGTCGCCTGCGCCAGAAAGTGTGTGAGATTCGCGTCGTTTTCACGGCTGCGATCGGAAAACCCTTGTCGAGTCGGATAGGACTTAGGCTTTCTCGGGTTCGCTCTTGTCGATAACGACCTTGCCGCGGTAGTACAATTTGCCTTCGTGCCAGTAGGCGCGGTGCGAAAGGTGAGCCTGTCCGGTTACCGGGCAAATCGAAATCTGCTGTGCTACTGCATGGTGATGCGAGCGTCTTTTGTCTCTGCGGGTGGAACCCTGGCGTCTTTTAGGATGTGCCATTTTTGTATTTCGGTTTTATCGTATTTAACTTTTAATGTCTTTCAATTTTTCCCAGCGCGGATCAACCGTCTGTTCCGTAGGTTCGGGACTCGAACTGGCTTTCGGAGCGGCGAGTTTGCCCGACAGATAGTCGGGATGGTAGCGCTTTTGCGGGATGTTCAGCACGATCATTTCGTAGATGTACTGTCCGAGATTCAGTTCGGTCTCTCCCACGGGCAACAGGATGATCTCGTCGTCCTGGCTCGTCCCTTCGCCTTGCTTGATCACGCGGTGGTCCGTCCCTTGCACCGGCAGGCGAAATTCCTCGCCAGTAGCGTCGCACGGAGTAAGCACATCGCCCTGAAAGGCAAGGGACAACTCCATCAGGTTCGTCCGTTTGGTCAGTTCCGCCCGAACATCGATCCGGGCATCGGTCCACGAGTCCACGTAACCGAAATGATCGAAAAGCTCCTGTCCCACATGGTACTCGAACGTGTGGACTCCGGGTGCCAGCCCGGAAAAGGAGATCCGATATTCTTTCAACGCGTCTTTCACTTCCGATGAAATTTTCCGGTTACCTTACGGGAGGGCAAAGGTAACAATATTATCGGAAAAAAACAGAAAATAACGGATTTTTAATATCAGTCCTCCACGTGGTTGATGTCGATGTCTTCATCTTCGCCTTCGTGGGCATCGGCTCCACGGCGTGTGCGGAGCGGATTTTGGGTCATGGTACGGTACAGGCTGCGGTTGCGCAGGATGTCGATGGCTCGATAGACGGCAGCCCGCATCGAACTTTCGTCGGCCAAGCCTTTTCCGGCTATATCGTAGGCCGTGCCGTGGTCCGGCGAGGTGCGCACCCTGGACAGTCCGGCCGTGAAATTGACCCCGTCCTCGAAGGCAATGGTCTTGAAGGGGATCAGTCCTTGGTCGTGATACATGGCCAGCAAGCCGTCGAAACGGGTGTAGGCTCCGCTGCCGAAAAACCCGTCCGAGGAATAAGGCCCGAAGACGTAATGTCCTCCGTCGAACAGGCGGGCGATGGTCGGGGCGATCAGTTGGCTGTCCGTGGTACCGATCACGCCTTCGTCCCCGTTGTGCGGGTCGAGTCCCAGTACGGCGATCCGAGGACTGTGGATGCAAAAATCTTCTTTCAGAGAACGTTCCATCTGGGTCAGGCGCTTTTCCAGCAGCGAGGCCGTGATGTGTTCGGTAACCTGTGCCAGGGAGATGTGGCCCGTAGCTACGGCGATCTTCAGACGGTCGGAGACCAGGAACATGAGCGGTTCCCCGCCCAGTTGTGCAGCCAGGTATTCGGTGTGGCCGGGAAAGGCGAAGTCTTCCCGTTGGATGTTTTTCTTGTTGATCGGGGCGGTAACCAGCGCGTCGATGAGTCCTTCCTTGAGGGCTTGCGTGGCTGCCGAAAGCGAGGAGAAAGCCAGTCGGCCGCCTTCCTCGGTTTCCTGCCCGGGGGTGATCACGGGGGCGTCTTCCCACAGGTTGACGATGTTGAGTTTCCCGGGGATGACTTCAGCCGGCGAATCGATGCCCACGAAGGGGAGGTCGCTGCCCAGGGCTTTTTTGTAGAAGGAAATCAGCCGGCTCGAACCGAAGACTACCGGGGTGCATAGTTCGAGCATCGCCGGGTTGTCGAAGGTCTTGATGATCACTTCCGGACCGACGCCGTTGATGTCGCCGGTGGAGAGGCCTATGACGGGTTTGTTGTTTGCCATACGAAAGAGTGTGTATTTCAGTCGGAGTACTGATCCGCAACAAGGGGGATCGTGCTGCGCAAATATAGCGAAAGGCGAGCGCAGCGGCAAATCGAAAACAAGGTTTTCGCATTTGTCGCTGCCGAGCCGCATCCTATATTATGGAAATATAGTGAAAGGCGAGGGCGGTAGCTGTGGGGGAACAAGGTTTTCGATTTGCCGCTGCCGGGCCGCATCCTGTATGATGAAAATATAGGAAAGGTGAGTGCCGTTGGGAATCGGGAAAATAACGCCGGGGAGAGTTGCAAACATCGGGGGCTTCGGCGTATTTTTGCCTGCAAATGAAAAGACGGAGGAAGATAAGGCGGGTCGTTTGGCTGCTGGTGTGTCTGCTGGGGGCGTGGAATGTCTCGGGACAGGATTTTGTCCCGAAACGGGAATTCCGTGCAGCGTGGATCGCCACCCTGTCGGGGATCGACTGGCCTTCGCGGGCAGGCTTGTCCGTCGAACAGCAGCAGCGGGAATACGTCCGGATACTCGATACGTTGGTCGCCTGCGGGATGAATGCGGTGATCGTGCAGGTGCGGCCGAAGGCGGATGCCTTTTATGCCTCGAAAACCGAACCCTGGAGCCAGTTCCTCACCGGAACCCGAGACGGCGACCCGGGGTACGATCCCTTGGCCTTTATGCTCGAGCAGGCGCACCGCCGGGGCTTGGAACTCCACGTGTGGCTCAACCCCTTTCGGGTAACCACCGGCGAAGACCTCTCGGTGCTTTCCCCCCGCAGCGTGGGGCGGCGGCATCCGGAATGGTTGGTGCGGTACGTGGGACGGTGGTATCTGGACCCCGGACGGTACGAGGTGCGGAGTTATCTCTTGTCCGTAGTGGCGGAGATCGTCCGCGGGTACGATGTGGATGCCATCCACATGGACGACTATTTCTACCCCTATCCGCAGGGCGGGCAACCGTTTCCCGACGGGAAGACCTACCAGCGCTACGGGGCTTCGCTTTTCGACGATGTGTCGCAGTGGCGCAGGGACAATGTCAACCGGTTGATAAAGGGTATTTCGGATACAATCCGGGCTTTGCGGCCGGGGGGCAAGTTCGGCATCAGTCCGTTCGGGATTTACCGCAACGCTTCGGACGACCCTTCCGGTTCGGCAACCCGGGGGCTGTCCAATTACGACGATCTGTACGCCGACGTGGCTTTGTGGGTCCGGGAAGGTTGGATCGACTACGTATTGCCCCAGTTGTATTGGGAAAACGGGCATTCGGCGGCCGACTTCGGCGAATTGCTCCGCTGGTGGGGGCTGCATCACGGGCGTTCCCAACTGTACATCGGACACGGGGCTTTCAATATTTCTCCCAAGGCCAAAAATGCCGTGTGGCGCACGGCCGAGGAGATTTGCCGGCAGGTGCGCATGCAGCGGGAAAATCCTTCGGCGGCCGGTTCGGCGTTTTATTCGGCGCGTTACCTGGTGGGGAATGCCGGCGGACTGACCGATAGCCTGAAAACGTGTTATTATCGCCATCCGGCTCTCGTGCCGGCCATGCCGTGGCTTGACCCCCGTGCGCCTTTGCCGCCCGAACGGGTGCAGGTCGAGAAGACTCCGCAGGGGATGCGGGTGAGTTGGCAGGCGGGCCGCCGCGAGTCCTTTGGGGAGGCCGATCCTCCGGCGCAGGTGCGTTACTACGTGGTGTACCGTTTTTCGGCCGATCAGATGGTCAATATCAACGATGCTTCGCACATCGTGGCGCGGGTGTGGGGCGATGCTCCTGCGGAATACACGGATGCGTCCGCTCCACCGGGGCAGGTGGTGTACGTCGTTACTTCGGTGAGCGCGGCGGGGGTGGAAAATGAAGATTTTTCCGTGGCGGCACCTGCGGGCGATGTCCGGGGGCGGAAAGAATGATGTATCTTTGCGCAGCATTTCAGACACCCTCCGAAAAAGGGGGCAAAAACAAAGAGGAGAAATGATCATCAATCACAAGAAAACAAAAATCGTCGCTACGCTTGGTCCTGCTTCGGACGACCTGCGGGTAATGACCGATATGGTCAAGGCCGGGGTGAATGTCTTTCGCATCAACATGTCCCATGCCACGCCCGAACTGGCAGCCCTGCGGGCCGAACGCGTACGCCAGATCAATACCCGGTACGGGACCAATGTGGCCATTTTGGTCGATCTCCAAGGGCCCAAACTTCGGGTGGGCGAGATCGCCGAAGGAGCCGAGGTGCATCCGGGAGACATCGTTACCTTTACCAACGAGCCGTGTGTGGGCGATGCTACCCGGGCATACATGACTTATACGGAATTTGCTCGCGATGTGCATCCGGGCGAAAAGATCCTGCTGGACGACGGCAAACTGGTCTTCGAGGTGGTCGAGACCGACGGGAAAGGCGAAGTCCGGGCCAAGGTGCTTCAGGGTGGGGCGTTCAAGTCGCGCAAAGGGGTCAATCTGCCCAATACCCGTATTTCCCTGCCGGCACTCACCGAAAAGGATAAACGCGATGTGGAGATCGGGGTGGAGATCGGGGCCGATTGGTTTGCCTTGTCTTTTGTCCGCAGTGCGGACGATGTGGCGGACCTGCGCCGGGAGATCGCCCTCCATACCGATCGGCAGATACCGATCGTCTCCAAGATCGAAAAACCGGAAGCGGTGGACGACATCGACCGGGTGTTGCAGGCCAGCGATGCGATCATGGTGGCGCGCGGCGACCTGGGTATCGAGGTGCCGGCCGAGCAGGTGCCCATCATTCAGAAAATGTTGGTAGAGAAGGCTCGCCACTACACCCGTCCGGTGATCATCGCCACGCAGATGATGGAGTCGATGGTCGATTCGGTAACCCCTTCGCGCAGCGACGTGAACGATGTGGCCAACTCGGTGATGGACGGTTCGGATGCGGTGATGCTTTCCGGAGAGACGGCCATGGGGCATCATCCGGTGGAAGTGATCGCCCAGATGACCAAGATCATCCGCGCGATCGAGGCACACGGTTACGGCTATCTGTGCAAGGAACCTCCTACGGACGAGACCCGGGAGCGTTTCCTGACCGATGCCATCTGTTACCATGCTTCGCAGATCGCCATCCAGCTCAATGCCAAGGCTATCTCTACCATTACCAATACGGGATATACTGCCCGGCAGATCTCCTCGTACCGCCCCAATGCCCACATCCTGGTCTATACTTCCAACCGGGACATCATGACCCAGCTCAATCTGGTGTGGGGGTGTCGGGCGTTCTATTACCGCAGCATCGAGAGTACCGACCAGGCAGTGGACGACATCAACGAGATGGGACTCGAACACGGTTTTGTCTGCGAAGGCGACCGGGTGGTCAATCTGATGACGACCCCGATGAACAACAAGGGGCACGTGAACACGATGCGCATCACGACGATAAAGGATATGCAATAACCTGAAATACAAGTTGATAAAAACGCCGGAGAAGACTCCGGCGTTTTTTTTGTGTTAAAGATATTGCCCGGTTTCCGTGCAAATGCACTACTTTTGTGCCCGTTAAAACATTGAATACACACGGAATGGCAAAAAATCTGGTGATAGTCGAGTCTCCTGCCAAGGCCAAGACGATCGAAAAGTTTCTGGGAAAGGATTACAAAGTCGAATCCTCTTTCGGACACATAGCCGATCTGCCGGGCAAAAAACTCGGTATCGATACCGAACACGGTTTCGCTCCGCAGTACGAGATCGACCCCGCGAAAAAAGAACTGGTAAAAAAACTCAAGTCCCTGGCCAAGGAAGCCGAAATGGTTTGGCTGGCTTCCGATGAAGACCGCGAAGGAGAAGCCATTGCTTGGCACTTGTACGAAAACCTCGGCCTTACCCCCGAGAAAAGCCGCCGGATCGTTTTTCACGAGATCACCAAAAATGCCATCCTGAAAGCCATCGAAAATCCCCGCACCATCGACATGAACCTGGTCAATGCCCAGCAGGCACGCCGGGTGTTGGACCGTTTGGTAGGGTATGAGATCTCGCCGCTGCTGTGGCGGAAGATCAAAAGCGGGCTTTCCGCCGGGCGGGTACAGTCGGTGGCCGTGCGGCTGATCGTGGAGCGCGAGCGGGAGATACAGGCTTTCGTTCCGCAGTCTTATTATAAGGTGTCGGCCGTATTCGCTACCGCCGACGGAAGCGAAGTCCGGGCGGAGATGAGCACGCGTTTCTCTACCGAAGAGCAGGCGCGGGAATTCCTGCAGGCCTGCCTGGGGAGTGAGTTTTCCGTCTCCCAGGTCGAAACCCGTCCGGCTCGTCGCAGCCCCGCCCCGCCGTTTACCACCTCGACCCTGCAACAGGAGGCCGCCCGCAAACTCGGCTTTTCCGTCTCGCAGACCATGTCGCTGGCTCAGCGGCTCTACGAAGAAGGGTTGATCACGTACATGCGTACCGACTCGGTCAATCTTTCGCAGGAAGCCCTCGGGAATATCAAGGGGGAGATTGCCCGGCGTTATGGCGAGAAATACAGCCATCCGCGGCACTACCATACCACCTCGCAAGGAGCGCAGGAAGCGCACGAGGCCATTCGTCCCACGTACATGGACCGCGACGATGCCGGTCAGGACGAACGCCAGCGCCGTCTCTACAACCTGATCTGGCGGCGGGCCATTGCTTGCCAGATGGCCGATGCGGAGTTGGAACGCACTACGGTGCAGATCGACGTGTCGGGGAGTGCGCACAAACTGACCGCTACGGGACAGGTGTTGCTTTTCGACGGTTTTCTCAAGGTGTACGGGTATGACAGCGAGAGCGAGGACGAAGGCGGTCTGCGCGAGGGGATGCTGCCCAAGATAGCCGCGGGCGACCGTTTGCAGCGCCGGGAGATAAGCGCCACCGAGCGTTTTACCAAGGCGCCGGCACGCTACGGCGAGGCGGCTTTGGTCAAGAAACTGGAGGAATTGGGCATTGGTCGTCCGTCCACGTACGCGCCTACGATATCCACGATACAGCGCCGCGGGTATGTGGAGAAGGGCGATCGGGAAGGCTCGCCCCGGTCGTATGTCGAGCTCGTCCTTTCCGGAGAGCAGATCCGTCGGGAAACCTTGTCCGAGAGCTACGGTTCGGAGCGCGGGAAACTCCTGCCTACGGATGTAGGTGCGGTGGTGAACGATTTTCTGGTGGAGTATTTCCCCAATATTGTCGATTATCGCTTTACGGCGCAGGCCGAACAGCAGTTGGATTCCATTGCCGAGGGAAAGACCGACTGGGTGGCTTCGACCGGAGAATTCTATACGGTTTTCCATCCTCATGTCGAGGAGGTGTCCCGTACGGCGGAGCGTTCCACCGGGCAGCGTATCCTGGGCGAGGATCCCAAGAGCGGCCGGCCGGTATCGGTGCGGATAGGTCGTTTCGGGCCGATGGTGCAGATAGGCACTGCCGAAGACGAGGAAAAACCGCTTTTCGCCTCTTTGCCCAAAGGGGTGTCCATGGGCGATATAACGCTCGAGCAGGCTTTGGAGTTGTTCCGTCTGCCGCGTACCTTGGGCGAGCGCGAAGGAAAGGAGGTGACGGCTTCCACGGGTCGTTTCGGGCCGTATGTGAAGTGGGGTTCGACGTTCGTTTCGTTGCGCACGGCGGGTGAGGATCCGCTGTCGATTACGTTGGAGCGTGCCAATGAGTTGATCGATAAAAAGATAAGCGACGATGCGGCGAAGGTGATCCGGGAATTCCCGGGGTCGTCTCCGGCGGTGAGCGTGCTCAATGGTCGCTATGGGCCTTACGTGAAGGTGGGAAAGGACAATGTCAAGATCCCCAAGGATACCGATCCGGCGAGTCTGACGTTGGAGGATTGCTTGGAGCTGCACAAGAAACAGGCCGAGCAACCCAAGAAGTCAACTGTCCGTCGCCGGGTGGCCAAGAAAAAATAAGCGGTCCGGTCTCCCCAAGCGAGTGCGGGCAAGCGAAGGGCCGGGGGCAACGCCCCCGGCCCTTCGCTTGCCCGCACTCGCTTGGGGAGGAGGCCTCTTTTTGTTTTTCAGGTCGTTTTTGTCGGCAAATCTGACAATGTGGCAGAGAAATTCTGCCATCGGAGTTTTGGCACGTTTGTTGAAAAGAAAGTAGCGGCGGGTTGCCCGCCGGGAAACAAGAACGAAAAAGAATAAAACGAAAAAAATAAAAGAATCATGAGCAACAAAATTATCGGAATCGACTTGGGTACTACCAACTCCGTAGTAGCCGTTATGGAAGGCAACGAACCTTCCGTGATCACCAATTCGGAGGGCAAACGGACCACTCCCTCCGTGGTAGCCTTCGACAAGGACGGGGAGCGCAAGATCGGCGATCCGGCCAAACGTCAGGCTGTCAACAACCCCAAAGGCACCATCTACTCCATCAAACGTTTCATGGGTGAGAAATACAGCCATGTGGAGAAGGAGGCTCAGCGGATGCCTTATACCGTAAAACAAGGCCCGAACGATACGGTGCGCGTAGAAGTGAACGGCCGTGACTATTCCCCGCAGGAAATCTCGGCCATGGTGCTGCAGAAGATGAAACAAACGGCCGAGGACTTCTTGGGTGAAAAGGTAGAGCGTGCCGTGATCACGGTGCCTGCCTACTTCAGCGATTCGCAGCGTCAGGCTACCAAAGAAGCCGGTGAGATTGCCGGGTTGAAGGTAGAGCGTATCATCAGCGAGCCTACGGCTGCCGCACTGGCCTACGGCCTGGACAAGAAAGCCAGCGACAAGAAGATCGCCGTATATGACCTCGGTGGCGGTACGTACGATATCTCCATTCTGGAATTGGGCGACGGCGTGTTCCAGGTGATCTCCACCAACGGCGATACGCACTTGGGAGGTGATGACTTCGACAACCGCATCATCGACTGGGTAGTGGAGGAATTCCAGAAAGCCGAGGGTATCGACCTGCGGAAGGATCCTCAAGCGATGCAGCGTATCCGCGAGGCTGCCGAGAAAGCGAAGATCGAACTTTCTTCCTCGTCGAAAACCGAAATCAACCTGCCGTACATCACGGCCAATGCCGAAGGTCCTAAACACCTGGTGATGCCTTTGACCGTATCGCAGTTCGACAAGTTGACCGACGATCTGGTCGCCCGCACCATCCCGCCCATGCAGAAAGCATTGGACGATGCTGGACTGAAGAAAGAGGAGATCGACGAAATCATCCTGGTGGGAGGATCGACGCGTAACCCTCGTGTACAGGCTGTGGTAGAAGAGTTCTTCGGCAAGAAACCGTCCAAGAGCGTCAACCCGGACGAAGTGGTGGCTGTCGGTGCAGCTATTCAGGGAGGCGTGCTTTCCGGCGACAACGAAGCCTTGAAAGACATTCTGTTGCTGGACGTTACTCCGCTGTCCTTGGGTATTGAAACGATGGGCGGTGTGTTTACCAAACTCATCGAGGCCAATACGACCATCCCGACCAAGAAATCCGAGGTGTTCTCCACGGCTGTGGACAACCAGCCTTCGGTCGAGATACATGTACTGCAGGGTGAACGCCCGATGGCCAAAGACAACAAGACGATCGGCAAGTTCCACTTGGACGGCATCGCTCCCGCTCCGCGCGGCGTGCCTCAGATCGAGGTGGAATTCGATATCGACGCCAACGGTATCATCCACGTAACGGCCAAGGATAAGGCTACCGGTGCTTCGAAGGATATCCGTATCGAGGCTTCCTCCGGCCTGTCCAAGGAAGAGATCGAACGGATGAAGAAAGAAGCCGAAGCACATGCCGAGGAAGACCGCAAGGCGCGTGAAAAGGCCGACAAGCTGAACCTAGCCGATGGAATGGTCTTCCAGACCGAAAAACAGCTCAAGGAATGGGGCGACAAGGTATCGGAAGGAACCCGTGCCGAAGTCAATGCCGCAGTAGAAGCCTTGAAGAAATCGCACGAAAGCCAGGATATGGCTCAGATCGACAAGGATATCGAAGCGCTCAACGCTGCCCTTCAGAAAGCCGGTCAGGAGATCTATGCCAACCAGCAGAACAACGCCGGAAGCCAGTCTGCTTCGGGAGCTGCCGACGCCGGAACTTCGTCCAACGGTAAGGCAGACAATGTGCAGGACGTGGACTTCGAGGAAGTCAAATGATTCCGATAAGGAAACGAATAATAAACAATAAGCAAAAGCGTGCAGCTCAATGAGTTGCACGCTTTTTACGTTTATGGAGTTCATGGTTGCTATGTGTTTTCTATGGGCTTTTTTATCTCTTATTTGCGACATGTTTGCGACAAGACAAAAAAGTAGATAATGTGGTACTTAATCACACTTATACATACTAATACATACTTAAAAGTAGATAACATGCCAACAATCGGATTTGAAATCAAACGGAAGTGTAAGGTCTGCGGCAAAGTGTTTGTCGCAAAAACACTTGACAGTCACTATTGTTCCCCTAAATGTGGTAAAGTGGCTTGGAAACGCAAAAAGGATGCAAAGGATAGAAACGCGAAGTTAGAAGCCATTGCTAAACAAGTATCAGACATCAGAGAGTACATTTCTGTAAAGGAAGCCGTCGCTATGTTCGGGGTGGAACGTAGCACTCTGTATCGCCTGATTAAATTGGGACGTATTCCAACTATCAATATGGGTACAAGGCTCACACGTATCAAACGCTCTGAAATGGAATGGCTTTTTCTAAACAGACCGGAAAGTATTGCGGAGAAAGAAAAGCCTGTTCCTAAAACATACAGCTTAGAGCCGGAGGATTGCTATACCATTACTGAGATTTGTGAGAAGTACCATATTAATGACAGTTCAGTATGGGCGCACGTTAGAAAATACTCTATTCCCTCAAGACAAATAGGAAACTATGTGTATGTACCCAAGCAAGAAATTGATAATCTATATAAATCAGAAGTAAAATGAAGAAAGCATTACCTAATACCAAAGTGACCGTCAAACTCAGAAGGTCGAACTACAAAGAAGAGTGGTATCTGATTATAGAGTCGTACCCAGTGTACAAACGAGGTTCAACCCGTGCAAGCCGTGTGGTGGAATCCATTAACCGGACTATATCCACGCCTGTTTGGGACAAATCGTCCATTGCACGCATCCTGCCGGATGGAACATTCAACTATAAGCCTAAACGTGATTTGAATGGGATTATCCAATGCCGTTCAACGATAGACCAAGAGGCTTGTATCTATGCCGACAATGTGCGGAAGTTACGCCAACACGAATACGATAGTGCCATCCTTTACACTGATAAGGAAAACGAAATAGCTGCACAGAATGAACGGAGCGAACAGGATTTTATCAAGTATTTCAATCGTATTATAAGCACACGTCATCCCAATAGTTCCGATTCGATTATAGTCAACTGGAGGCGTGTAGGCGAATTATTGAAAATGTATTCACAAGGGCAGCCAATTCCATTCAAGACGATTTCCGTTAAACTGCTTGAAGATATAAAGATGTTCCTTCTCCGTGCTCCAATGGGAGGGAATAAGAAAGGTACTATCTCACAAAACACGGCATCGACTTATTTCTCTATACTCAAAGCCGGATTGAAACAGGCATTCATTGATGAATATCTGACCGTTGATATAAGCGCGAAAGTAAAGGGGATAACAAACATAGAGAAACCTCGTGTTGCGCTTACCATGAATGAAGTACAGATGTTGGTTGATACTCCTTGCAAGGATGATGTTTTGAAACGTGCGTTCTTGTTCTCTATTCTCACTGGATTGCGGCATAGCGATATTCAAACTTTGAGATGGAAACAAATTCAGCAAACAAGCAAGGGTACATGGCAAGCAGTCGTAATTCAGCAAAAGACAAAAAGACCCGATTACAAGCCAGTCATTCAACAGGCACTTCAACTATGCGGCATACGTCCAGACGATGATGAAGCACTTGTTTTTGAAGGGTTGACTGATGCCTCTTGGATTTCTCGCCCGTTGAAAGTCTGGATAGAAGCATCCGGTATCAAGAAGCACATCACCTTCCATTGTGGCCGTCATAGCTATGCTTCATTGTTGCTGGAAAATGGCGTTGACATATACACTATCAAGTCTTTGATGGGACATACTAACGTCAAAACCACGCAGATTTATACGCACATCGTAAATGAACAAAAAGAGAAAGCCGCCAATACACTACATATAGAGAATTTGGATTTATAGGTTGTGGTGGTTTTATCCACCATTGAGCACCAATGACTTATGTAATACCAATCATATACTTACCACCGTTTACCCCTCATGAAGCATCGGCTTTTTGAGGGGTATTTTGTAGATTGAAGCTTTCGATAAGGAATGTGTTAGTCCCAATAGTGGTTTATTCCCCTTTTATTATGTCTTCCAATAAATTCTCGTATTAATGAAACTTAAATCTGTCAGTGGTAAATGAGCGGTTGATTGGTGGCGGTCAAGCACCTATTTAGCACCTATAAGCATCCCTATACTTTTGCGGCATAAACTTTAATACGAAGAAAAAATGGCCTATAAAGTAAATTCATTGGAGGAAATGCCGAATGCGTTGTCCTACCTGATTGAGTCCGTAGAAGTACTGCAATCCAAAGTAAATGCCTTGCAACATAAGCAGGCAAGTAACTCACCTAAGTGGATGGATATAGACGAACTTTGCGCTTATCTTCCATCACATCCAGCCAAACAAACGGTTTATGGATGGGTATCAACCAAACAGATTCCCGTACATAAAATAAATAAAGCGTTGGCTTTTCTGCAATCAGAGATTGATGATTGGTTGAAGAACAAATCACATAAGACACAAGATGACTTAATGGAAGAAGCCAGACGATTTGTCGAATCTAAAAAGATTATCAGATGATGGAAACGACAGACTATTGTTTTTCATTCTTTCGCAAGCCCATTCAAAACATCGAACCGATAAGGGCGGTAGGTATTGTGGATGTGTATCGTTATATCATCGGGCATTATGCGCAACCGCAAACCGAAACCCTGCGTTCGATGCAATCTTCTCCCGAAGCAAAAAGATACAAAGCCACTCATTTTGACTATTGTACTTTTTCGGGATTATTTTGCAAGCGCAATGAGAAGGAAC
>CABSLV010000032.1 GCA_902478645.1 uncultured Flavobacteriales bacterium
AACCACTCCCCGGGGAAAATCCGGGCAGATGTGCAAAGATACGAATTTTAAGCGGTTGGCCGCCCCGGACTTCGGGGTTTTATATGTTTTTTAAGCAATAGGACCGCTGAAAAACAATTCCTCGCCCAGGTAGGCCGTAGCAAACTGCCCGGCCGTTACCGCGCTCTGCGGGCGGTCGAAATCCAGATAAACCCCTTGCTCGGTACGCCAGAGGGTGGCCTGTTCGAGCGGCTGGCGGTAACGGATCCGGGAGAGCACCCGTATTCCCTCTCCCAAAGCCGGGCGCAGATCCTCCCGCACCCAATGCTCGTCTTCGGCCGGTATCCAAAGCGCTCCCCGGTAAAGCCCGGGATGCGACTTGCCCTGCCCCACGTACAGGATATTGGCCTGAGTATCGGTCGCGATGACAAAAAGCGGTTCGGGACGACCGCCCACATCGAGTCCTTTGCGCTGACCGACGGTGAAAAAATGCGCCCCGTGATGCCGACCGATGACTTTCCCGTCGGAAGGCGCATAGACATAGGGCTGGGCGCGGATCGCCCGGCGGGCTGTTTCGTCCGGGGCGGCAGCCAAGGCTTCCTCCCGCGCGCGATACACCGGACTGTCGGCCGGGATCTCGACGATATCCCCCTCGCGGGCAGCAAGGCGCTGGCGGAGAAACTCGGGCAGCTTCACCTTTCCCACAAAGCAGATGCCCTGCGAATCCTTCTTGTCGGCCGTGACCAGCCCGGCCTGGGCAGCGATGCGGCGCACCTCGGGCTTGAGCAACTCGCCGATGGGGAACATAGCCCGGGAGAGCTGTTCCTGGGACAACTGACACAGGAAGTAACTCTGGTCCTTGTTGGGATCGCTACCGGCCAACAGACGGTACACGGTCTTCCCGTCCTGTTGCAAGGTCCCGATGCGGGCATAGTGCCCGGTGGCTACGCAATCGGCCCCCAGGTCCAGTGCGGCGCGGAGAAAGACGTCGAATTTGATCTCCCGGTTGCACAGCACATCGGGGTTGGGAGTGCGGCCGCGGCGGTACTCCTCGAACATGTAATCGACCACCCGCTGGCGGTACACCTGGCTCAGGTCGACTACCGAAAACGGGATGTCCAGGGCACGGGCCACGAGCATGGCGTCGTTGCTGTCCTCCAGCCAGGGACATTCCTTGGAGATGGTTACCGAGGTGTCGTGCCAGTTTTTCATGAACAGCCCGATGACTTCGTAACCTTGCTCCTTGAGCAGGTACGCCGCCACCGAGGAATCCACTCCGCCGGAAAGCCCGACCACCACCCTTTTCTTGCGGGTATTCATTGCGTGCGATATGGTTTCTTTGGACAAAAAGACCCTTGCGGGCATTAAACAAATGCAAAATTACGCATTCCGTTGGCATCCGACGGAATAAAAAACTATCTTTGTGCTGCAAATAATACCTTAACAAAACCGATCATTGCCATGGCAAGCATCAAAAACCTGAAGAAAGAGATCCTGTATACCTACGGTGCACTGCTGGACCAGTGCTATCTGATCCAGATGGTTTTCCCCAAGGTTGACCCCGAGGCAGCCGAAGCACTGTGCCAAGAGATAGAAAACGCCTATTCCGCTTCGCTGGACAAACTCTCCCGCCAGCAGGAAAAGAACTCCGCGGCCCGCGCCAAAGCTGCCCGCAAGGAATTCGACGCTACGGTGGAAGCCCTCTCGGCCAAGTTGGAAAAACTGGTAGAAGCAAAGGCCTGATCCCTCCGGAAGGCACTCTTTCCCCGACATCTCCTCCGACGATCCCTCCCGGTTCGAATGGCCGGAGGCAAGGGTTGTACCCGTAAAGGGCACAAGGATCCGAGGAGGCAAGAAAATCCCGAACGGGAAATGCGACGCGGAAACCACAGGATATTTCCTGATGGTCCGGCCGCAGGCGTAAGGGGGATTCCCTTTTCGCCGCAAGAGGTTTTTCCCTGCAGAAAACGGGGGAACCGACCGGTATTTTAACGACATCGAACCATGAGATTATCCGTCAGAAAAGCGATATGGATCTTTGCGGGATGGGTGGTATGCACCCTGCCGCTCTCGGCCGGAAGGCTTGACAAGGCATTCGAGGCACTGAGCGTACACGACTATTTCAAAGCCCGCGAACTGTTCGAAAAATCGCTCAAGAGCGATCCGATGCTGTCCAACTACGGGTTGAGCGTCATCTTTTCCCGCAACAACAACCCGTTCTACCAGCTGGATTCGGCCTACGTCTGCATCGAACGCAGCCTCTCGGCCTACGACCAGATGAAAGACAAGGACCTGCGCAAGATCTTCGAGGAACAGGCTCTGAACAAGGACACGCTCTACGCCCAACGCCAGCGGATCGCTTCCCTGGCGCTGGATGCGGCCATCGAGAAAAATACCGTGCCGGCCTTGGAATACGTGATCCGCAAGTACCCTTTTTCCCTGCGCACCGAAGAAGCGGTAGAGCGCCGCGATGCTCTGGCATTTTCCCTGGCGCAGGCACAGAACACCTGGAGCGCGTACAAGACCTTTGCCGATACCTATCCCGAGTCCGCCCAAGCGGGCCGTGCCTGGGAACTGTACGAAAAACTGCTCTTCGAGCAGACCACCCGGGGAGATACGCCGGAGCAATACCTGGCTTTCGTGCGCGCCTATCCGGACAACGCCTATGTACCGCAGGCTCAAAAGCGCATTTTTGAACTCACCACGGCCGATCGGACGCTGGAAGAATACTCCAACTTCGTACGCCTGTACCCGGACAACCCGTACGCCAGAAAAGCTTGGGAGGCGATCTATCGTTTGTGGTTCTCGGACCTTTCGCCCGAGCGGGTGGAGGCATTCCGGCAAGTCTATCCCCAATTCCCGATGCCGGCCATCCTGGAGGAGGATGTAAAACTGCGGGATGTGGCTTACTTCCCGATCCTTTCCAAGGACAAACTCTACGGCTTTGTCAATTCGCTGGGACAGGTAACGGTCGATCCGCAATACGACTTCGTGGACGATTTCTCCAGCCGGGCGGCACTGGTGGGAAAAGGCGACCGGGTGTCGTACATCGATACGCGGGGCAGCCTGTTGGACGATTTCCGCTGGGAGGACGGCTTCCCGTTCCAGGGAGAACTGGCCGTGGTGATCCAGGACGGGCTGGAAGGGGTGATCAACAAAGCGGGCGGCGAGGTGCTTCCCGCGGAGTTCGACCGGATCCACTTACGGGGAAGCGGGCCTATCCTCACGGAGAAAGGGGGACTTTACCGCTATTATTCCCGGGGGGGGGAGCCGCTGTTCGAGCCGTTTGAAAAGGCAGAGTTGTTCCGGGGAGATTCCGTGGCGGTCGTGGTCGCCAACGGAAAGGCGCGACTGATCGACCGGGAAGGGCGTTCGCTGCTGCCGGGAGATTTTACCGACTTGAAACCGCTGGGAGAAAGCATGCTGGCGGTAAAGGATTCAACCGGGAAATGGACCTTGACCGACTATCGGGCTACCCCGCTCTCCACAAAGCGTTACGACGAGGTCGGGGAGATGTCGGACAGCCTGGCGGTCGTACGGGTGGGACAGAAATACGGCTATGTCAATCCGCGGGGCAAGGAAACGATCGCGGTCAATCTGACGGCATTCGACGATATGGCACGCGCGCGCTTTTCCGACGGGCTGGCCAAGACGACCTACCGGGGAAAATACGGCATGATCGACAGCACGGGGAAACGCCTGCTGCCCAACCTGTTCGACGACATCATTCCTTCGCACCAATGGCCGGTGCCGGTACAGCGCGACGGACTGTGGGGTTATGCGGGAAAGAACATGAACATCACGATCCGCTGCGTGTACGATGCAGCCCAAGCGTTCAAGAATGGGCGGGCGATCGTAGTGCGCAAGGGCCTTTGGGGGGTGATCAATCCCAAAGGCGAGATCCTGATCCCGCTCGAATACTCGAACATCGAGCCGCTGGGGGACGATCTGTACATCGTATCCCGGGACGGGAAGAGCGGTATCGTAAACCAGGAAGGGACGGTGATCCTCCCGATCGAATACGACCGTCTGCGCGAATACGCGCCGAACATCCTCCAGGTGGTGATGGACGGAGAGTTCCTCTACTTCGATATCCGCAGCGGGAAGTTCCTCTACGCGGGCGAGAATTGATCCCGAAAAAATATCCCCAAGCGCGTGGGTGCGGGCAAGCAAAAGGCCGGAGGCTCTGCCTCCGGCCTTTTGCTTGCCCGCACCCCTGAAACAGCCGCCCCGAAAAACTACTCAACCAACAACAACTGGTAATCCGCCACATCGATCCAACGGCCGAACTTGGTCCCCACCTGGACAAACCGGGAGACAGGGCGGAAACCCATCTTGCGGTGAAGCGCTTCGCTGGCCACATTGCCTTGGGTAATACAAGCGATGAGCGAGCGGTAGCCTTCCCTGCGGCAACCCTCGACCAAGTGCGACAACAAGGCCCGACCGATGCCTTGTCCTACGAACCGGGGTGCGAGGTAGATCGTCGTTTCGAGGGTATAGCGATAGGCGGCTTTCTCTTTCCAGGGATGGGCATAGGCGTAGCCTTGAAGCTCACCTGCCCCCGAGAGGGATACATACCCGGGATAGCGCCCGACGATCGCTTCCAGACGCGAAAGCATCTGGCGGTCGGACAGTGGCTCGGTATCGAAGGTGGCCGTAGAGTGTTCGATGTAATGGTTGTAGATGGCGGCCACGGCGGCAGCATCCTCGATACGGATTGGGCGGATCATTTTTTACAACGATTTTTCCGGAATAAAGACAAAAGAAAGGGGAAGAATATCGCTGTCCTTCCCCCTCTTGCTTCGTGTTCTTTGTGTGGTGGGTCGCCGTTTCCGGCCTGCCCACTGTGCATCAAGAGTTGATCTCGATAAAGCGCTGGATGCTTTTCGAGGTACCAAAGAGCAGCAGGATGTCCGAGGCTTCGATGCGGGTTTCGCCGGTAGGCACGCCGAGGATGTGGTGGTTGGAATGCGAAGTGCTGTCCGAGAGCATTTCGGCGGCGTTGTCCCCCGTGCCATCCCAGCGAAGGAGGGTTACCAGGTTGAGTTTGTATTTTTCCCGCAGGCCGATCTCGGCCAAGGTACGGCCGGCGATCCCGACCGGTGCCTTTACTTCGATGATGCCGTAATCGTCCGGCAACTGTACGGACATGAGTACATGCGGATTGACCAGGTTTTCAGCCACGGCATTGCTCACTTCCTGCTCGGGCGAGAGGATCTCCTTGACCCCCATTTTCTCCAGAATCTTGATCTGGGTCTCCCCGTTGGCGCGCACGATGATGCGCCGCACGCCGATCTCCTGCAGGACAAAGGTGGTCAGGAGCACGGCCTGGAAGTTTTCCCCGATGGTTACCACTACGGCGTCCATGTCGCGGATGCCTTGGGAGAGCAGGGCATCCTTGTCGGTGGAATCCAAGGCTACGGCGTAGGTTACCCGGTCGCGGATCAACTCCACCTGCTCCTGGTCGGTGTCGATGGCGATGACTTCCGCTCCTTTCTCGGCCAAACGCTGTGCGATGGCCGAACCGAAGCGTCCCATTCCGATGACGGCAAATCTTCCCTCTGACATATCTTTTCGTGTTTTTTCAGGCCTGCACGCGGCAGGAGGTTGTTTTCAACTTTTTGCGTCTCTCACCTGACTGCCGGAAACAGTCCTCGGCCGGCAGGAGGGGTTGGACAGGGCTTACAGATTGGCTTTGGCCCAAATGACCATCAATTCGTTCCGGTCGCTATTCCATGCCTGTTGGTAGAGTTTCCGCACGACATAGAGCCAATGCTGGGCGGCTTGTTTGTTGGTACCTACCGGTTCTTTTCCCCCGGCTGCGGTGTACTGTTCGGGGGTGGTGCTGCAGATGCGGGCGTAGCTGCCTACCCGGGGCTTGAGGTCGGTGGTCTTCATGTGCAGGTAAAAATCCAGCTGCTCGGCATTCGGGTTGTGGTCTTTGGAGAAATACGTGCTGTCGGCCAGCCAGACGGTTACTCCGTCCTTGAACAGGTAGGGGTAGTAGTCGCCCGGTTTGTACATGGCTTCGTAAACCACGCCGGATACCGGAAACTGCGCTCCGGACTGGTAGAGGACTTGTTTGCGGAGTTTTTCGGTAGAGGCAAAATCGAGGTTGCCCTTGACTTCCCATACGGCGGTCATGATCCACCGGGCCAGTTGCTCGGGTGTGGGGTTCAGCAGATACACCTTGCCGGTCTTGCGGGCGCAGGCAGTGCTGTCGTAACCGGTCTTGTATTCGTAGAGTTTGACCGGATAGCCTTCCCATCCGGGGAGATTCCGATCCTCGCCCAGATAGGTCTGGGCCATGTAAGCGGCTTTGAGGACTTTTTCACAGCGTTCGGTGAGCACCGGGAGGCTGTCGCGGACGATCTTGCGGGGGATTTTTCCGTTCGAGGCCGAAAGGCACAATCCGGCCGAAAGCAACAGGAGGGTAAGGGTGTATTTCATGACTTGATACAATATTTTCCTATGTTGGCAAATGTAGGCATATTTTCAACACCTGCGCATGGGAAGGAATGATACTTTTCCGGCATTTTGTCCGGGGTGGGATGGTGCCGTTTCTACTCATCAGGCAGGAGACGCACTCGGCATCGTCTAATGCGAAAAACCTTGTTTTCGATTTGACGATGCTTTCGCCTTTCACTACATTTCCATAATGTAGGAGGCGGCTCGGCACTGTCAAATTCGAAAACCTTGTTTTCGATTTAACGATGCCCTCGCCTTTCACTACATTTGTTCATGCGAACTTTCGCTGCAAGTAAACACGCAAAAAAATACGACGATGAAAAAAGCTACTATTTTGAGCCTGGTTGCTGCCCTGCTGGCGGTGGCCTGTGCAGGAAAGAAAAACGATGCGGGCGAGCTTTCCGCAGTGCAGCTGCCTTTCGAAAACTCCGGGTGGGAGATGTCCGAAGTGGCGGACTCGATCCAGTACATCCCGCTGGAGACGACCCCGGCTTGTCTAGTGGGGCAGATCGATCTGTTGATCCCCTTGGATACGGCTTTGGTCGTGGTGGACAAAGAGATCGCGCGGTCGGTCTATCTGTTCGGGCGGGACGGGCATTTCCTCCGTCAGATCGGGCAGCGCGGCGAAGGACCGCAGGAGTACGTGTCGATCGAGGACGTGGCGATAGACCGGGAACGAGGGCAGGTGGTACTCCTCGATTCGGGCTCCGAACGCCTCCTGGTGTACGGTCTCGACGGGACATTCGTGCAGAGCGTGCCGCTGGACTGCCGGGTATACGACATCGAGTGCTTGGGCAGTGGACTGCTGGCGGGATTTCTGGATTACGGAGCGAACCCCGACATGGAAAAAGAGGGGCGGATCCCGGCAGCGATGCTTTACGACCTGAATGGAGGGATGGTGACCGGTTTTTATCTCTACACCAACAAAAACCTGCGCAGCGGGAGCATCCTGGGCAATAGCGCCAACCTGGTCTGCGATGGTGAGCGCGTACAGTTGATCGCCCCGCTGAACGACACGGTATATGCCGTATCCGGAGAGGGGATCACGGCAGACTACTCGATAGACTTCGGCACCGACCAAAAAGCCCTGCAAAGCCAGTACCTGGATTACGTGACGGCCAACCGTCCGGATGCCCTCTCCGGGACGAAGAAAGCGGTGGAGATGGGGGTAGCCCAACTGATCGGGGTGGTCCCGACGGAGGTCAACACGGTGTTCTCCTACCGAAAAGGAAAGGATACGTTTCTGGCGGTGCGCAACCGGGCTTCCGGTGCGATAAAAACATTGCAGGTAAGCGGTCTGGAGGCTTTGATCAGCGATATGGACGGTGCGACGCTCTTTGTGCCTTACGGCGCAGACCAACACCATCTGTATCTGATGGTTCATCCGTATGCCCTGGAGACCTTGCCCGAAGAAGGGATGAGCGAAGAATTGCGCGCCCTGAAGACTTCGTACCGGGAGGGCGACAATCCGATCGTGGCAATGGTGCGGATGAAAGATTTTTAAGTAAAAAATCTATACCTTGTATCCGTTTGGCCGGGGGCATCCCCGGCCAAACGGATTTTTAGCCCGGGCAATCCTACACGCGTGTCGGCCCAACGGCCGGTATCCGGAAGTGGATGTAAGGGACGGTTTTTTGTCAAAAAAGCGTTCGATATTGCATATTTGAATTTTTTCAAAGAAATATTTTGCATTATTCGAAACAGTTCCTATTTTTGGTAAAAATATGCTAAAAACAAAAACATCGACGGCTATGGAAAATAAAACCCACTTCAAAACCGTTTCCGGATACCAACTGGACGAGATAGACAACCAGATCCTGGAACTGCTGATAGAAAATACCCGGATGCCCTATACCGAGATCGCCAAGAAACTCATCATTTCCGCCGGTACGGTACATGTGCGCGTACGCAAGATGGAAGAGGCGGGGATCATCACGGGTTCGACCTTGAACATCGACTACTCCAAGATGGGATTTTCCTTTACGGCCTACGTGGGTATCTACCTGTCCAAGACCAAACTGACCCAGCATGTGATCGACGAGCTGCGCAAGATCCCCTACGTGGTGGTGGCCCACCAAACGACCGGGCAGTACAATATCTTCTGCGAGATCAAGGCGCGCGATACGCACCACGCCAAAGAGATCATCTTCATGATGGACGACATCGAGGGGGTAACCCGTACCGAAACGATGATTTCGCTCGAGGAGTGCATTTCCGACCGCAAACGCTTGATGCACCATATCTTTAAATAAGCCCATCTTACACGGCGGGCAAGCAAAAGGCCGGTGGCTATGCCACCGGCCTTTTGCTTGTCGCTTGGGGAAGGGAGGACAAATCAGTACTTCAGGTAAAAGACCTTGCCTCCCATCGTGGTAACGACCAGATCGTGGTCGCCCACCGGCAGTGCGGAAGTGATGAGCGACGAAGAGAAACGGTGGTACCACAGCACCTCCCCCGTCGCCTTGTCCAGGCAATAGACCTTGCCGGTAGCGGTGGACACAAAGAGGCAACGGTCCGTCGAAGTAATGCGTGTAGGACCAAATTCCGCCCCGAAGCCGCAATCCGAGACCCACACCGGCACATAGACATCTGCCTGAGTATCTACCGCCACGACCTTGTCCTTGGTCGATTTGACGTAAAGGGTACGTCCGTCGCCGCTGATGCCGATCGACTCGCGTCCGCCCGCCTCCTTCGTACTCCAAAGCATCTTTCCGGTATCCGCATCGAAGCAGTAGAGGAAATTGTCCGAGGAATGGAAAAACACTTTCCCGTCGTACACCACCGGCCAGCAGGCTCCCGGGGAGAAATAGCGGATCTTGCCCGGAGCGAATTTCCAGGCGAGGGTTCCCCGGAAACGGTCAAATGCATAGAATTCCGCTCCCCACGAACCGATGAACACCTTGTCGCCCCAAACGACCGGGCGCGCCTCGGTATAACCGACAATCCCGTCGTACACCCAGCGTTCGGCCCCCGTACGGGCGTCCAGCGCATAGAATTTTCCTTTCGCACCTCCTACGTACAGATAACCGTCGTCGGTAACGAGCGGGGTGGACAGAATAGGATAATCGGTGGCATACTGCCAGATCTTCCGCCCGTTTTTGGCATTCAGGCAGTACACGCTGCCGTCGGCCGAGCTTACGCACAGACGGTCACCATACAATACCGGTTCGGAAAAGATCTTTTCCCCTGTGCGGAACGTCCAGAGCATCTTCCCATCCTTGGCACGCATGGCCTTGACCTGCCCCAGGGTGTTGGTGAAATAGATCGTCCCTTTGCGATAAGCCGTTCCGGAGGCGATGTCGGCCTGGTCCTGATATTCCCAGACGACCTCCGCCCGGGAGTGAAGGGCGTTTTCTTCCGTATAATCCTGCCGGGCAGGGCGAATGGTATCCTGAGTGTGGTCGTACTTTTTCAAGGCAAAGGTAGCCCAAGGTGCCCGGAGGGTATCCTCGCAGGGACGACGCTCGGCCACGCGGACGTTTCCTTGCTCCATCGTAATGACGGTGTATCCGCCGCAGGGATCCGAACGGCGGAGGTTGGAGCGGACGATGAGTCCCGGGATGCCTTCAAAATCGGTCTGACGGTTCACGTGGTGGTGTCCGCAAATGACGTACTGGATGTTGCGCGTCTTGAGCAGGTCGATGATCTGGTCGAAATTGGCGATCGAGCCTTCGGTGAGCGGGCTGTGGATCACGAAGACCACCGGCGTGTCGGGATCGGTCGCCTGAAGGTTTTCCCGAAGCCATTCGATGTCCTCGCGGGGCGCCTGGCAGGGGCCCATCCGCATGTAGGGGCCCGAGCCGATGCCCAGGAACAGGACGCCGTCGTGCAGGTAGCGGAACTGGCTGCCGCCCATCACTTTGTTGAAGGTCGTGCAACCGCTCTCGCTCCAGTTGGTATCGTGGTTGCCGGGGACGAAGAGATACTTCTTGGTGAGCCGGGAAAGTACCTGGCGCGTGCCTTCGATCTCCTGGTCGGTGCCGAATTCGGTGATGTCGCCCGAGATGATGACAAACTGGATGTCGGGACGGGCATTGATGTCGTCGATGGCCTTGTTCAGGTCGTCGAGTGCATAGGCAAACGAGCCCAGGTGCGTGTCGGACAGGACGGCGAAACAGATCTTTTTCTGCTGGGCCGAAAGCGACAGGGCCGTCAGAACGGCGAAAAGGACGAAGAGGTATTTTTTCATCGCGCGATCGTTTTTACCGTTTTAGCTTTAACGGTCGGTGTATTTCAGGCAGGCCACGATGCCGTCCATCGTGGAAACCACCACGGTATCCTCGGACAGGGGCAGGATGTGGTTGATGACCGTATTGGAGAGTTTGCGAGCCCAAAGGACACGGCTGCCGTCGGCGGCTACCGCATAGACTTTACCGACACTCGAAGGCACGAAAATGGCATTGCCGTTGCTCAGTATTTCCGCCGGAGCGAGGTCCATGTCCGCGTCGTTGGGCAGAGGGCAGCGCCAACGGATAAGGCACGTATCGGCCTGGGTATCGACTCCAGCCAGTTCGTTGGTCAGCATCGTCTTGACGTAGAGGGTCTTGCCGTCCAGCGAAAGTCCCTGGCTCTCCCGGCCGTTGGGGGCTTTGCTGAACCATATCTCGCGGCCTGTCTCCTTGTCCAGAGCACGCGTAGCCCGTTCAGGGGTCGTGATGAAGATCTTGCCGTAGGCCTCTACCGGGAAGTTGGCCGCGGCGGAATACATCCGCGAGCCGCTGTTCTGCCATTTCCAAACCAGTGCGCCGGTCTTCAGGTCGAAGGCATAGAACTCGTTGCCCCACGAGCCGATGTACACCTTGCGGTCGTCGGCACAAGGACGGGCTTCGATAAAGCCTTTGATGCCTTCGTAAGTCCACTTTTCGCGGCCGGTCCGCAAGTCGATGGCATAGAACTTCCCGCAAGAGCTGCCGATGTACACCGCATCCTGATGCACCAGGGGGCAAGCTACGATGCCCTTCTCGGTACGGTAACGCCAGAGTTCCTTTCCTTTCTTGGCATCCAGGCAATAGACGTTGCCATCGGTCGAAGCGCAGACTACCCGTCCGTCGGCATAGTACGGGAAGGAATAAATGCGTCCGCCGGTAGGGAATTCCCACACGGGTTTTCCGCTCTTCGCCTCCACCGCCTTGATCACGCCGGGAGCCGTTGCATAAAAGATCCGGCGTCCGTCGGTGGCAAAACCGGCGCCGATGTCGGCCTTATCCTGGAATTGCCATACCACCTCGACATTGGGGTACTGCTGGTTGATGGAATAATCCGGACGGGACTGGGGTACGCTGCGATCGGCCGTGGTGAAGAGGTTGAAGGTACACCAGGGCTTTTCCGCCGTAGTGCCACTTGCCTGACGGTTGTAGATGGCCACATCACCCGTGCGGGTATCGATCCGGACAATGTTGTAACCGGCTCCGCCGAACTTCGGCGTGCTGGCGAGCGTCGAACGACCGATAACCGCCGGAATGCCGTCGTAGGTTTTGAAATTGTTCGAATGCCAATGCCCGCCCATGGTCAGTACGAGGTTGCCCTGCTTGAGGATGTCGTACACATGGTCCCAGTTGGAGAGGCTCTTCTCCACCGGATTGTGGGTGATGTACACGATGGGCATGTCCTTCGGGGTAGCGCGCACCAGCGAGTCCATCCACACGAGGCTCTCGCGGGGCACCTGCGCCATGCCCATGCGCATGTTCGGGCCCGAATCGGTCCCGATAAAGCGGATGCCGCCGGCATCGAAGGTGAAGACCGAGCCGCCCCAAAGACGGTTGAAGGTATTGCCACCGCTCTCGCTCCACTTGACGTCGTGGTTGCCGGGAACGATGTAGTACGGCATTTTCAGATGATCGAGGATGGATTTGGTCAGTTCCAGTTCACTGTCCGCGCCAAATTCCGTCACGTCGCCGGCGTGGATGACGAAACGGATCTCGGGCAGGGTGTTCATGTCGGCTACGCAGGCTTCCAAGTCGGTCGCGCCGCTTCCCGAGCCGACATGCGTGTCCGAAATGTAGGCGAAGGTCAGCGTATCGGATGCTGAAGCCGCCCAACTCCATGCGGCACAAAACAAGGCCGCGAGGGTAAGAAAAAAGCGTTTCATATGTTTGATTTGTATTGGTTTTGCCGAAATTTCTCCAAATGTAGGAAAAAATCATGGTGTAACCGGAACAAAGATTCGACAAAATCATTGCGTAAATACACAGAACAGGACATATTTTTGAAAAAAAATAAAAAGTTCCGAACCAAAGGCTGCTTTTGCCCCTCCGACGATACAGAAAGGTCCGCGCTCGCCTTTGCTTGTATTTTCATAATACAGGATGCGCCCTCGGCATTCGTCAATTGCGAAAACGTTGTTTTCGACTTGCCGCTGCGCTCGCCTTTCACTATATTTGTTGTCTTAACCACACAATACCCGCCAAGTCCATGACCAAAGACGAGATGAAAGAATATTTCAACGTAGGCATATCGACCTCGATGGTGATCTTCGCCTTCGACGGGGAACGCCTGCGCATCCTGATACAGAAACGCGACCAGGAACCCTTCAAGGGGGCTTGGCAACTGCCTACCCGGTATGTACTACCCTCGGAAAGCGTCGAACTCAATGCCAAGAAACTCCTGGAGGAGACCATCCCGATGACCAACACCATCGACTCGTACAGCGAACAGCTCAACGCGTTTACCAAGGTGTACCGCAACCCGATGGGGCGGGTGATCAACATCGGGTTTTACTGCATCGTCAAACTGACCGCGGAAGAGCGCCGCATGGCCGAGGAAAAGGGTATGCGGTGGGCAACGTATTCCGACGTGCCGGATCTGGCTTTCGACCACAACGAGATCATCGACTATGCCAAGGAGCGGCTCAAACGCCGTTTCAAACGCCGTCCGGTGGGCTTTTCCCTGCTGCCCAAGGAGTTTACCCTCACCCAGCTGCAGATCCTCTACGAGAATGCCCTGAACAAGAAATTCGACAAACGGAATTTCCGCAAGAAGGTATTCAATTCGGCGCTGTTGGTCGACCTGGGCAAGACCATCGAGACCTCGTACGGAAAAGTATCCAAACTGTACTGTTTCGACGAGGACAAGTACGAAAAGATGTCGCTCAAAGGATACGACTTCCTGTTCTGACCCCCATAAGAATGTGATGAAGGGACTTCTCGAGCAGTTGCTGCGCAAGATCAACGCAGGCATCTCCCGTCTGCGTCGGGCGGTGCGGCATCTGACCTACCGGGTAAAGATCCGCCCGGCAGGAGACTTGTCCTTGTATTACATTCTCAAGCTCTACTCTGCGGGATTGGTCAACGGCGCGCTGGCTGCCCGGGCCGAAAGTGTGGCATACAGTTTTTTCATGGCGGTATTCCCGGCAGTGGTATTCGTCTTTTCGGTGATTCCGTACATTCCTATCGACGGGCTGCAACAGACCTTGATGCAAACCATCGAGGAAGCGATGCCGCCCCACACCTGGGAAACGGTCGGGCCGACGGTCAACGACATCATCCACATCAAACGGGGCGGTCTGCTGTCTTTCTCGCTGCTCGGTATCCTGATCTTCACCACCAACGGCATCAACGGACTGATCGCCAATTTCCGGACTTCGTACAACAAGATCACGATGCGTTCCTACCTGAGCCAATACCTGATCTCGCTCAGCCTGGTGCTGCTGTTGCTGCTGATCCTGATCACGACCCTGGCACTGATCGTAGCCTCGCGCCTGCTGATGGAATACCTGGAAGCCAACGGAGGTCTTGCTTTCGACACGATAGACGTGGGAGCCATCGTCAAATACGGACTCATCGGCTTTTCGCTGCTGGTCTGTGTGTCGCTAATCTTCCATTTCGGCCCGCGGCAGATCGGTCTGCCGTTCTTTTCTCCCGGAGCGATCCTCTCGACTTTTCTCGTACTGGCTTCCTCGTCGGTTTTTGCCTTTTACATCAACCTTTTCTCGCAGTACAACAAACTGTACGGTTCGATCGGGGCGGTACTCATCTTTATGTTCTGGCTGTTCATCATCTCCTTCCTCCTGTTGGTAGGTTTTGAACTCAATGCCGCCATCGTCCGTAGTATGTCCCACCTGAAACAGCGTCAAGCGGAATGATACGTTGTCTGATCATCGACCCCGACCCTTCGGCACGCAAGGCTCTCTCGCGCGAACTGTCGCGTCACGAGCAGTTCAGCATCGCCGGAATGTACGATTCGCCGCAGGACGTACCCTTTGCGGTAAACCGCCTGACCACCGATGTGCTGTTCATCGAAGTGGTGCTCCCGGGGCAAAACGGACTGGACTACATCCGCACGATGGAAAACCCGCCGCTGACCGTGATCACCACCCCGTATCGGGAATACGCCGTCGAATGTTTCGAACTGGACATTACCGACTACCTGATCAAACCGGTCGAACCGGCACGTCTGCTCAAGACCCTGTCCAAGATAGAACGCATCCTGCCCGAGCGGAAAAAACACCCGCTTACGCTCTCCGAATCGTCGTCCCGGCCCGAGGGAGGCGGCGACCACCTGTTCATCCGTGCGGACAAGAAACAGGTAAAACTCTACTACAACGATATCCTGTTCGTGGAGAGCATCAAGGACTATATCTGCATCCACACCGTCTCCGGACAGTACATCATCCACCAGACCTTGTCCGGATTTACTGCCGCGCTGCCGCAAGACCGGTTCCTGCGCATCCACCGTTCATACACGGTATCCATCGCATGGATCGAATCGCTCTCGGGATCGACCCTTCGTCTGGCCGGGCGCGACCTGCCCATCGGGCGGAACTACCTGGCTTCGGCGCGCAAACGCATTCTGGGCGAGTAATCGGTTTCTGTCTTCCCCGCGCGCATCCTCCGACACTCTCCTTGCCTCCGCAACTTCCGACGGTTTTTTTTTGGCCGCCGGCGTGTCATTTTGTCATTTCCGATCTGCCATTTCCTGCCAAAAGCGGTTTGGCACGCTATGTGCTGATAGGTGGGTAAACGAAAAAAATCGGAAAATCAACTAAAATACCAAAAGTAAAATGGCAAATCTGAACATCAAACCATTGGCCGACAGAGTGCTGGTAGAACCCCTGGAGGCAGAGACGAAAACGGCTTCGGGCATCATCATCCCCGACTCGGCAAAAGAAAAACCGCAGCAGGGCATTGTCATGGCAGTGGGTGCCGGCAAAAAGGACGAGCCGATGACGGTCAAAGTGGGCGACAAGGTGCTCTACGGCAAATATTCCGGCAACGAGATCTCGGTGGACGGCAAGAAATACCTCATCATGCACGAATCCGACATTTTCGCCATCATCTGATTTCACACCAAGCAGTAAAAAACATCAACCCTTAAAAAAACGAAGAAAACAAAATGGCTAAAGATATCAAATACAATCTCGATGCACGCGACGGGCTGCGCCGCGGCGTAGACCAGTTGGCCAACACGGTAAAGGTAACCCTGGGACCGAAAGGCCGCAATGTAGTGATCGACAAGGCATTCGGTGGCCCTCAGATCACCAAGGACGGCGTAACGGTTGCCAAGGAGATCGAACTGTCCGACCGTCTGGAAAACATGGGCGCCCAGATGCTCAAACAGGTGGCTTCGAAGACCAACGACCTGGCCGGTGACGGTACTACCACGGCTACGGTGCTGGCACAGGCCATCGTGAAGGAAGGTTTGAAGAACGTGGCTGCCGGCGCCAACCCGCTGGACCTGAAACGCGGTATCGACAAAGCCGTGGCTGCTACGGTGGAAAACCTCAAGAAACAGGCACAGAAGGTGGGCAACGACCCCGAAAAGATCAAACAGGTAGCCGCTATCTCGGCCAACAACGACGAGACGATCGGTGAACTGATCGCCGAGGCTTTCTCGAAAGTGGGCAAGGAAGGCGTCATCACGGTCGAAGAGGCCAAAGGCATGGATACGACGGTGGACGTGGTGGAAGGTATGCAGTTCGACCGCGGCTATATCTCCCCGTATTTCGTGACCAACACCGAAAAGATGAACGCCGTACTGGAAGACCCCTACGTGCTGCTGTACGACAAGAAGATTTCCTCGATGAAGGAACTCCTGCCCATCCTCGAACCGGTGGTACAGGCTGGCCGTTCGCTGATGATCATCGCCGAGGATGTAGACGGCGAGGCTTTGGCTACCCTGGTGGTAAACCGTCTGCGCGGCACGATCAAGGTTTGCGCCGTGAAAGCTCCGGGCTTCGGCGACCGTCGTAAAGCCATGCTGGAGGACATCGCTATCCTCACCGGCGGTACGGTGATCAGCGAAGAGCGCGGCTACACGCTGGAAAACTCGACCATCGACATGCTGGGTACGGCCCGCACCGTTACGGTGGACAAGGACAACACGACCATCGTCGGCGGAAAAGGCTCCTCGGAAGCTATCGAAGAGCGCGTAAAACAGATCCGGGCTCAGATCGAAACCACCACGTCGGACTACGACCGCGAAAAACTGCAGGAACGTTTGGCCAAACTGGCCGGTGGCGTAGCCGTATTGTACGTGGGTGCTGCTTCCGAAGTGGAAATGAAGGAGAAGAAAGACCGCGTGGATGATGCCCTGCACGCTACCCGTGCTGCCGTAGAGGAAGGTATCGTTCCTGGAGGTGGTGTAGCTCTGGTTCGTTCCAAAGAGGCCATCAAGACGGTAAAAGCCGAAAACAAAGATGAGCAGACCGGTGTGGAAATCGTCCTGCGCGCCATCGAAGAACCCTTGCGCACCATTGTGAACAACGCGGGCGGAGAAGGTTCCGTCGTAGTGGCCAAAGTGGAGGCCGGCGAGGGAGACTTCGGATTCAATGCCAAGACCGACGAATACGTCAACATGTTCCAGGCCGGTATCATCGACCCGACGAAGGTAACCCGTGTGGCTTTGGAGAATGCCGCTTCGGTAGCAGGCATGATCCTGACCACGGAAGCTGCCATCGTTGACATCAAGGAGGAAAATCCGGCTCCCGCTGCTCCGATGGGTGGCATGGGCGGCATGATGTAATCCCTCTGGCGAGATAACACACATGTATTCACAAGCTCGGGGCTTGTACCTTTCGGTACAAGCCCCGAGCATTTTTATTTACCTCTATCCAAGGAAAAAACGCCACGGGAAAAGGGCTGCCTCCCCCGCATAGTCCACCCCGATGCGAGACCCTGTGTGGATCGCTTCGGCCGGGACACTTTCCCCTTTCGCCACGAACAGCGAAGGATCGTCGCACGGGACCCCGTACAACGACTTGTCCACCCCCAGGGCAATGCAAAGCTTTCCCGGACCGTTGGCCAAGGCTTTTTTCCGGGCGGCCGACAACTCCTGGTACGGCATGGAGAAACGGCGCATGGAGGCCACGTCGCGTCCCTGCAATATCTCTACGGCCCGGATGAGCACCGCCTCTCCCGAGCCTTCCGCCCCGGAAACGATGTTCAGACAGTGGTACATCCCGTAGGTAAAATACACGTAGTACACCCCTCCGGGGGAAAACATCACGCGGGTACGCGGCGTGCAACGCCCCTGGTTGGCATGGCAGGCAGGGTCGCCCTGCCCCATGTACGCTTCCGTCTCCGTAATGCGCGCTACGATCCCGTCCCGGGGACGCACCAACAGGCATCCGAGCAGGGCCGGAGCGAGAGCCAAGGCGTCGCGGGAGGAGAAAAACTCCCGCGGCAGGGGCGTAAGGGGAGGTATGCTGTCGAAGTTCATTTTCGGTATCCGCTGTTTGCCGCCCGGTGGGAGGAATCCGGTTTGCGTCCGGGAAAGAAAGTCCCGGAAGGGGGAAATTTCTCGTCCGCCGCCGGCCAATGAGAGGGGCTGCGAAGAGTGGCTTACCCCTCCAGGGCGTCGAGGGCTTCCTGTGCCTTTTCCCAAGCGGTCATTTGCCGCTCGAGCGACTGTTTCAGCCGGGCATAGCGGTCGAAATCGTCCTGCGAAGGGACAAAACCGGCGGTGGAAAACTGCTGGTCCATCTGTTTTATCTCGCCTTCGAGCCGTTCGATCTCCTGTTCGTGCTTTTTCACCTCGTTCCGGGCCCGGCGCAATGCCTTCTCCGCCTCTTTCTGCTCGGCCCAGGACAACTGGGATTCGTTGGTTTGGGTCGCGGGTGCGGCCGGTTTGTCGGCCGGGGGGCGGGAAGCAGGGGTAGCCTGCGGCTCGGGGGAGCTTTGCTG
>CABSLV010000033.1 GCA_902478645.1 uncultured Flavobacteriales bacterium
GGGCGGCACCTTTGGTGCCGCCCCGCTCGCTTGCCCGACAAACTTTGCGCCGCCTATCCCAGCACGGCATACCGGCGCAAGCCCACCGTCGTAGGCGTATCGCCGGTGGCGACGAACCGGATCGCTTTCCCGGGGATCAACGGAGCTTTCAATGCCCCCGTATGCAAAGCCTGGTAAGTATCGAAATCTACCTGCTGCCGCTCGGCCAGTTCAGAGAACACATCCAGAGGAGCCAACCGCTCTTTCCATCCGGACTCCACCTGCAGGGCAAACACCTTGCTCTTCGAGCCGCTCCCGTAAGCCAGGCATCCTACCGTACGACCTACCGCCTGCTCGCCCTGTTCGTACAGGCAGCGAAGAAGACTGACCAAGGACATAAAGATAGAGCCCGTGTACAGGTTTCCTATCCGGGACGAAGCCCGCTCGCCCGGCTCGATCCGCTGAGCAACGAACGCCCGGTACAAAGGCGTACGCGCCGCCGCACGATAGAAGTCATCTTCCCCGAAGCGCACTCCGGCCTGCTGCTCGACCTGATCCAAAAGTCCCTTGTCCCGCATCCAGGCCACCCAGTTGCGCACTGCCATCCGGCGTCCCTGATAAGCGTACGGCTGGTGGAAGGCCAAGTAATCCCAATCCTGCAACACATCCAGCGGTTCCTGTGTCGCCAGATGATCCAAAGCCTCCGCGATGCGATCGCAATAGCATTCGTTCGACATCGGCCCGTCAAACACCGGTTCGTCCCGGTGGACGAGCACCTCGCGGTCGGCATGCCCCCAGAAATCGTCCCCGGACAGGTGCTCCAACGCCGCCTCCACCGCCTGCCTATCGGCCGGTGCGCCCGCTGCCTGCAAGGCCGCGGCCAAGAGTTCCCGACGGGAGAAAGCGAGGTGCGGTTTGTAAAAATCGCCTACCGAACACATCCCCACGCCGATATTTCCTTTGAGCGAGAGAAGCCTCGGCTCCTGGCACACGAGCATCGCTACCGCGCCCGCCCCCTGGGTGTACTCCCCCGGAGAAGCCAACGCGTATTTGGCAAAATCGGACGCTACGACGATCGCCCGCCGCGAAGCGTCGCCCCGTACCCACTCCAAGCTGTTGTGCAAGGCGTCCACCGCCCCCACACAGGCAAAAGTCATGTCCAAGGCATCGCAATGGCGCAGGCACCGCGCCCCGTACCTGGCTTCCAAAGCCTGTTCGAGAATCTCGCACACGTAGGTTGCCGTCGGCTTGGCGGCATCCAACGCGCTTTCGGTGCCCAGATACAAACGCCCGATGGTGCGCGGGTCGATGTCGTTTTCCCGGATCAGGCGCAGGACGGCTTCGGCAGCCATCGTCGCCGTATCCTCGTCGGTGTCCATCAGCGCCATCGCGTCCAGTCCCAATCCCTTGGTCAGTTTGTCGGGTTCTATGTCCCGAGCCGCGGCCAAAGCGCGGATGTCCAGATACAAACGAGGTACGTAATACGAAATGCTGTCGATGCCTGTTTTACTCATAAGTCTTGTTTTTTAGGGTTCTACTCAGATATATCGGATTTCCCGGCCGTATCCTCGGGGCGGTATTCCCAAATGCCGGTATTGTTGCCGTCCAGACAGGCGCGGGCGCGACGGGCAAAAGCGTCCAGGCGATCCCGCTCCGCCTGAGACAAAGGAAAATCCCCACGCTGAGCCGCCTGCACCGGAACGATGTAAAACCGCTGGCGTCCTTCCTGCACCGGCTTCCACATCCACACCAGGGAATAGGTACACTCGGCCACATGGGGCTTTCCCCCGTGCTCCCGCACTAGAGTTACGGTAAGGGTCGATCCACCCTGGGTATCGATCGTACGCTGGTTGGACAGGTAATTGCCCAGCGAATAGACCACTACCCGCTCTATCCGTCCCGTACTGTCCCTATAAGCGTGCATCGGCTGCACCACGTGGGGATGGGATCCGATGACCAGGTCCGCCCCGCGATCGAAGAAAAACTGAGCAAGATCCTTCTGGGAGGGCTCGGGAAGCATCTCGTACTCGCGCCCCCAATGCACGCAGACGATGACGAAATCCGGTTTCCCGGACCGAGCCACAGCCAAATCCTGCGCGATCTGCGCGGTATCGATCCGGCTGACCTCCACCGGCGGGTAGTCGGGGATACCGTTGGTTCCGTAAGTATAGTTCAACAGGGCAAAACTGAAATCCCGGTAATGGAAAAAGAGCGGATGTCGCTCCTTCCGCTGGGTGGAATCCAGGAATACGCCGGTGTGCGGAACGTCCAGCGAATCGAGCACTTCGACCGTGCGGACGATGCCCCGCTTGTACCGGTCCAGGCTGTGGTTGTTGGCCGTTACCAGCAGGTCGAAACCGGCCTCCCGGATAGCCCGGGCAAAGGCCACAGGCGCGGAAAAACGCGGATAACCCGAATAAGGCTGTGCTCCGACCGGGGTTTCGAGGTTGGCGATGGCCAGATCGGCTGCCCGAACCTCCGGGGCGATGTAGCGAAAACACTCCGAGTAATCGTACTGCGCGCTATCCCGCTGCGCCGAGACCAACTGCGCCTCGTGCTGCATGATGTCGCCGGCAAAGAGCACGCGCAAGGTATCCGACTGAGCCTGCACCCCGCCCGAGAAGGCGGGAAACATTCCCAGTGCGATCCAAAAGAACTTGCCTGCCATCGTCATCCGTGCTGTTACCGTATGCTTTATCTATTTTTGTGAAGGGTATCCGGGAAGCCTTTCTTTCCTCCTCTCACCGCTTCCTCACGTCCTTTTCTCTCGTTCCCTTTCTCGCCCCCTTCCGCCTGCAGCCAATTTCCGATCCCCTGACGGAGAACCGTCCGAGAAAAAGGGCAGGAACGAAGGTTATACGTTAAAGCGGAAGTGCATGATATCGCCGTCCTGGACAATGTATTCCTTGCCTTCGACGTGCATCTTTCCGGCTTCCCTTACCTTTACTTCCGAGCCCAGGGCGATGTAGTCCTCGTACTTGATCACCTCGGCACGGATAAAGCCTTTCTCAAAGTCGGTGTGGATCACCCCGGCGGCTTGCGGAGCGGTAGCCCCCACCGGAACGGTCCAGGCCTTGACCTCCTTCGGACCAGCCGTGAAATAGGTCTGAAGGCGAAGCAGCTTGTAAGCCGAACGGATCAGGCGCGATACGCCCGGTTCCTCCAGTCCCATTTCCGCCAGGAACATCTGCCTCTCGTCGTAGGTTTCCAGTTCGGTAATGTCCGCTTCGGCGGCTGCCGCCAAGACCAGTACCTCGGCATCTTCGTCGCGCACGGCTTCCCGAACGGCCTCCACGTAGGCGTTGCCCGAGACGGCCGAAGCCTCGTCCACGTTGCACACGTAGAGAATGGGCTTGTCGGTGAGCAGTTGCAAGGGAGTGATCAGTTCCCGTTCCTCCTCGGAGAAGGAAAGCGAGCGGACGCTGCGGCAATCCTCGAGCGCCGCCTCGACCCGTTCCAATACGGCCACGGCCGCCTGTGCTTCGCGGTTGCCTACTTTGGCGGCTTTGCGCTCCTTGTCCAAGCGTTTGCCGAGGGTTTCGAGGTCCTTGAGGCAAAGTTCCATGTCGATGGTCTGCTTGTCCCTCACCGGATCGACACTGCCGTCCACGTGGGTGATATTGCCGTCGTCGAAACACCGCAACACGTGGATGATGGCATTCGTCTCGCGGATGTTGGCCAGGAACTGGTTGCCCAGGCCCTCGCCTTTGGAGGCGCCGCGCACCAGCCCGGCGATGTCCACGATGTCCACCGTGGCCGGGACAACCCGTTCGGGATGGACGAGTTTCTCGAGTTCCTCCAAACGGTGATCCGGGACGTTCACCACGCCTACGTTGGGTTCAATGGTACAAAACGGAAAGTTGGCCGACTGTGCTTTCGCATTGGAAAGACAGTTGAACAAGGTCGATTTGCCGACATTGGGCAATCCTACGATACCGCACTTCATCTTGCTTTCTACTGCTTGCTTTTTTTCTCTTTTATTGTTCTGGCAGCCCTTGACCGGGCCGTTTCTTTCTTGCTGTCATTTGCCAGGCGCCGCTGGCTTCCCCTTGCGGAACCTCCCGGAGGAAGTGGCACGGAACCTGCTTACAATCCCCGCACCTGCTTGAGCGCCCGCAGGATGGGCGAGGAATACACGAAATCGACAATAGCCCCGTTGTCCGCCGCGAGAATATCCTCGTTGGTTCCCTCCCAGGCTTTGTACCCACCGCTGAGAAAGACGATCTTCTGGCCGATCTCCATCACCGAATTCATGTCGTGGGTGTTGATGATGGTGGTAATGCCGTATTCGTGGGTGATCTCGCTGATCAGGCGGTCGATCACGATGGAGGTCTTGGGGTCCAGTCCGGAGTTGGGTTCGTCGCAAAACAGGTACTTGGGGTTCATGATGATGCCCCGGGCAATGGCCACGCGTTTGCGCATCCCGCCGGAGAGTTCGGAAGGGTATTTGGCCTGCACTCCGTCCAAATTGACCCGATGGAGCGCCCACTGTACGCGGTCTTCCATCTCGCCGCGGTTTTCCTCCGAAAACATCATCAGGGGGAACATCACGTTTTCCCCCACGCTCATCGAATCGAACAAAGCCCCTCCTTGAAAGACCATGCCGATCTCGTGGCGCAGATTTTCCCGCTGGGCCTCGTCCATCGAACTGTATGCCACCCCGTCGTAGTAGATGTCTCCGGAATCGGGCTTGATCAACCCGGTGAGCGTCTTGAGGAAAACAGTCTTTCCGGCACCGCTCTGCCCGATGATCAGGTTGGTCTTTCCGCGTTCGAACACCGTACTGATGCCCCGGAGCACATCGGTGCCCTCGAACGATTTTCGTATGTCCTTGGCTTCTATCATGTCTTTTTTAGCCCAGCAGGGTCTGGGTGAGTACATAGTTGAGGATGATGATTACGATGCTGCTCCATACCACCGCATTGGTGGAAGCCTTGCCCACTTCCAGCGCACCGCCCTTGATGTAATATCCGAAGAAGGCCGGAAGGGTCGCAATGACAAAGGCGAACACCTCGGACTTGATCATCGCATACGCTACGTAAAAGGTATCGAAAGGCATTCGCAGCCCGTTGACATATTCCGCCGTAGTCGCCACTCCGGAGGTGATCACCGCCACCCAGCCGCCGAACAGAGCCGTTACCATACTGGTCATGATCAGCACCGGCATGAACGAAAGCAATGCGGCGATCTTGGGCAGGACCAGATAATTGATGGAATTGACCCCCATCACGTCCAGTGCCTCGATCTGTTCCGTCACCCGCATCGTGCCGATACTCGAAGCGATGTACGAACCTACCTTTCCACAGAGGATGATGGCGATGATGGTCGGGGAAAACTCCAGGATCACCGCCTCGCGCGTGGCATAGGCCACGTAGTGTTTGGGGATCATCGTCGAACCCTCCAGGTTGAAGGCCATCTGCAAGGCCACCACCGCCCCGACGAAAAACGAGATAAAGGCGACGATACCCATCGAATTGAACCCCAGGTCGTCCACCTCGCGCAGGTATAGGCGTGCAAAAACCCTGCCGCGCTGGGGACGCGCCATCGCCTTGCGCAACATCAGGAAATAGCGTCCCGATTTGGTGAAAAAACGTTCGATGTATTCGGACAACATACGGTCTTTTTTTCTTCTTTTATAGTTTTTCTCCTTACCCCTCCCGCTGCAACAGTGCCATGTAAAACCCATCGTAGCCCTCCCGGGAGGAAAGCAGGCTGTGTTCTTCCAACAGGCGGAAATCCGGATGCTCCTCCAGAAAACGCGCCACCTGCCGCCCGTTTTCGCGCGGCAGCACCGAACAAGTGGAATACACCATCCGGCCGCCCGGCCGCAGCATCCGGCTGTACGAGGCCAACAACTGCGCCTGCAAAGCCGTTACCTGGTCCAAAAAAGCGGGCGTGAGCCGCCATTTGGCATCCGGGTCGCGCCGCAGCGTTCCCAGCCCCGAACATGGCACGTCGAGCAGCAGACGATCGGCCGAGGCCTCCCGCCGGGCTATCTCTTCCTCCGTAGCCAGAGCAGTCTTTACCGTCGATACCCCCGCCCGGAGCGCTCTCCGGCGGAGTTCCTCCAGCCGTTTTTCGTGTACGTCCAGCGCCAGGATCTCTCCCCGCCCCTGCATCAGCGCCGCCAGGTGCAAGGTCTTGCCCCCTGCCCCGGCACAGGCATCCACCACGCGCATCCCCGGTTCGGGTGCCAGCAAAGGTGCCACCCGTTGCGAGGAAGCATCCTGTACTTCGAACCATCCCTGGCGAAACGCCTCCGTATCGGAGAGTTGCGCCCGGCGGGACAGTTCAAGGGCATCGGGATAGCCTTCCAGCGCGCGGGTCTCCAAACGGTTTTCCCGGGCCAGCCGCTGTTGCAGACGTTCCCGGGTCGTGCGAAGGGTATTGACCCGAAGCACCACCGGCGCCTGGGTGTTCATCGCAGCCAGTTCCGCATCCCACACCTGGGGCAGTTCCTGCGCACCGATGGCATCCAGCCAGTCGGGAATGCTCTCGCGAAGAGCCCGCACCGCCTGCGCCCGGCGATACCCGTCGAGGATCTCCGGGGGGCAAAGCGCGGAAAACTCCTCCCACGGGGGGAGCGTTCCTCCGTGGCACACCACGTGCGCGCCCAGCATCCGCCAGACCTCCTTGCGCTCGCGCGCCGCCTCCACTCCGACGAGGTGACCATACAAGCGAGCATAACGCACTACGCCATACACCGACGAGGCGATGAATGCTCGGTCGGAAGCTCCGCGACGGCGATCCGCCCGCAAGGTCCGCTCGAGGACTCTCCCGGCGTGTTCCCCGCCGACGAGGATCGCTTCGATGGCTCCGACGGCGGCTTCCGCCTGGCTGCGGTAGATCCGCACCTTCGTTTCGGTGTGCATGCTTCTATCCTCTCTTTCCCTTTTTTCCTCCACGCTCGAACGTTTCTCTGCTCTTGGCTCTTTTCCTTTCTCCCCCCCCCTTGGGATGACCCGCGGCGGACTACCGAAGACAGGGATCAGAAAGCGCCTTGGCGGGCATCGTCGTAGATCTCACGTGCCGCAAAGTGGAACTTGCACTCGCGTTCGGACGATTCGGGCGAATCCGAAGCATGGATGGCGTTTTCCGAGATGTCCTTGCCGTAGAGGGCGCGGATGGTTCCGGGAGCCGCTTTCTTGGGGTCGGTCGCTCCGATGAAAGCCCGGTAATCGCGGATGCAGTTTTCCTTTTCCACGATCGCCACTACGATCGGGCCGCTGACCATGTATTCGACCAGTTCGTGGAAAAACGGTTTTCCTTCGTGTTCGGCGTAGAACAGTCCCGCATCGCGGCGCGAGAGCTGCGTCATCTTCAGGGCGATGATCTTGAATCCCGCCGAGGTTATCTTGTCGATGATCACACCCAGATGACCGTTGCGCACGGCATCCGGCTTGATCATTGTAAGGGTTCTTTCGAGTTTGGCCATATTCGTTTCGATTTTCAGGTTCAAACGGCTAATATAGCATTTTTATCGTTTCCTCCTGCCGGGCAGCACCGAAAAAAGCAACAAACCAGCAGCCACCCATACCGCCACCCGGGGAATGTAATCCCCATGACGGACATAAAACGTCGGCTTCCGCTCGGCAAGCACCAGCGTCCCTCGCAGTGCCCCCTGCTGTCCGTAAGGGATCACCCCCGTGATCCGTCCGTCGGGGGTCAGGAAAGCCGATACGCCCGTATTGGCCGAACGGATCACGGGAAGGCGTGTCTCGATGGTCCGCAGACGAGCGATCCAGAGCATCTGCCGATGGCCTTCGGTATTGCCCCACCAGCCGTCGTTGGTAATGATGCACAAGGCATTGGCCCCTTTACGCACATACCCGGCGACGAATTCCCCGAAAAGCGCCTCGTAACAGATGATCGGCGCCAGACGCATCGTCCCCCCTTGGGAAACGAACACCTCGCGGTCGTCCTGGGTAACGTTTGAGCCGGCCATACCGCCCATGTCGATCATTATATCGCCCAAGACACCCTCCAGCACGCTCCGGAACGGGAAACACTCCACCCCGGGCACCAGTTTCGACTTTTCATAACGGTCCATGCCCTGCGTATCGATCTGCACCGCGCTGTTGTACACATCGTACCAGAAATCCCCGTAACGCGAACGGTTGGCCGTAGGAGTTGCCGAAGCCTCGTCGTAAAAATACCGCACGAACGAACTGCCCGTGACCACGGTCAAGCCTGCGTTGCGGGCGGAAAAAGCCCGCAGGGTGTCGAACACCGGATACCGTCCCGGACTGTCCACCTGCTTGTACTGCGAAAGGTAGGTCTCAGGGGCAGCGATCAGGCGCACTTGCGGGTCGAGCAGCGTATCGACCACCTCGAACATCCGGGCCGCCATCGCCGAATCGGTGGCCGTGGTAAACTTTTCCCCGTAAGGGTCGATGTTGGGCTGAAGGGCTATGGCCTCGATGCTCCGGCTGTCCTGGGGCGCGTCGCCCCGCGGAGTAACGGCCCACGAGAGGAGCATCGGCAGTACGACCACCCCGGCAAACACCCCTATCCGACGGTACAGCACCTCCCGAGGACTTTGCCCGGCATAGGCCTTCCACGCATAGAAAGCCACGATGTTGGCCGCCAGCACCCAGAGGCTGCCCCCGAAAACGCCCGTATATTCATACCACTGCACAAAGCCGGCATAGCGGGCAAAACCGTTGCCCAAGGTGAGCAGCGGCCAGGCCAGATCCCACTCGCTGTGCAGCTTCTCGAACGAAATCCACAGCGCGGCCCAAAAGATCATCCCCAGCAGGAAGCCCCGTCGGCGGGCCACCCAAAAACCGGCCATCGTTACCACGGTTACAAAGGCGGCATTGAGCAGAGCCGCCGCCACGAAACCGGGCCAGGTCGAATTGCGCAGCCAGAAGGTATCGACCACATTCCAGGTGAGAAAGGCCGTAAAGGTGATGAGCCACAACAGGGCAAACGCATGGCGCGCCTGCGCGCGGAACAACTTGTAGGCCGCCACCCACAACGGGACGAAAGCCACGAAAATAAATGTCGGAGTACTCCACGACAACCAGCCTAGAGCCAGCATCAGCCCCGAAAGCACCGCATACAACAAGAATGTCCCTACCATAGCCCGAATCTCTATTATTGTTTATCTCTTTTGTTTGCCTTTTTTGCCCGCTTGTCCGTCTTGTTCTCTTCTCCCAGCACCATCCGCTTCCTTTCCGGCATCCTCTTTCCCGAAAGTGTCCGCTCACCGCACCCTCCGGGCGATCGTCAATCCGTCGCGCACCGGGAGCAATACCGTCTCGAAACGCGGATCGGAAGCCAGACGGCGGTTGAATTCCTGCACGGCTGCCGTATCGCGGTCGCCGGGGCGGGGTTCCCGAAGCACTTTTCCGTTCCACAACACGTTATCGGCCATCAGCACACCTCCTGTCCGCACCCGGGAAGCTACCAAATCGAGGTACTGCGGGTACTCCGACTTTTCCCCATCGACGAACACCAGGTCGAAATCGCCTTCCAAGGCCGGCACCACCTGCCGCGCATCGCCCACCACCATCCGGATGCTGTCCGCACGCGGACTGCGGGCAAAGAACGAGCGGGCGAAGTCTTCGATCTCCTCGTTGCAGTCCACGGTGATCAGTTCCCCTTGTGCCGCAAGCCCTTCACTCAGGCACAAGGCGGAATAACCCGTGAATGTACCGATCTCCAGGATGCGCTGCGGACGCAGCAGGCAGGACACCATCGAGAGGATACGTCCCTGGTACTCGCCGGACAACATCCGCGGGTGGATGCTCCGCTGCCAAGTGGTGCGCACCAACTCCTCCAGCAAGGTTCCGCCCCGCGAGGAATGTTCCTCGGCGTAGTCCTCCAGCGGTCCGTACTCCGTTTGGGAAAAGTGTACTTGAAAGTCGTCTGCCATCGTTTTCCTGCCGTTTATCGTTTTTTTCTCTTGAACAACAAGGTCGTAAGCCGCTCGGGAGAAAAGACCTCGCAAGCCGTCTGCTGCAACTGGAGGGCGGTTACCGCCTCCACCCGGGCACAAGCCTGTTCGAAGGTGTCGGCCCGCCCGGTCTGCAGATACGACCGTCCGACCGAAAGCAGACTGCTCAATTCGTTTTCCGAGGCAATGGCCAACTGGCCGCACAACTGACGTTTGGCCTTGTGCAGCTGCAGAGTGCCCAGCGGTTCTTCCCGAAGGCGGCGCAACTCCCGGTAGGTGATCTCCAGGCTGCGCTCCAGAGTATCTTCGTCGGTAGCGAAATACACCCCGGAGATCCCCGTATCGGAATACGCCGTATAAAATGCCTCGACGCTGTAAGCCAGCGCATAGCGTTCCCGGAGCGAGAGGTTCAGCCGCGCACTCATCGGCGCCCCGCCCAGCACGTTGGTCAGCAGGGCCATCGCTGCGTTTTTTTCGTGCGTGGCCGAAAACGATGGCGCCGCCAGGATCGCATGGCACTGGTGGATGTCCATTTCCTTTTCCTGCTGGAGAGGATGGTACTCCGCCGGGGGCTTCCGCCCGAGGGCAAGGATGGGCCGGGAGAAGATTTGCGGATAACGCGCCAGGTATTTTTCCGCCTCCTCACGCACGCGCTCGGGGGGCACATCGCCCGAAAAGCAGATGAGCATGCGCTGCGGGGAAAAACAACGGCGCAAAAACGCCAGGATGTCTTCCCGGGTAAAACGGCGCAGGGTTTCTTCCGTCCCGAGGATGGTACGCCCCAGCGGATTGCGGGCGAAGACCAGTTCCTCGACCTGCTCGAAGATCAGTTCGTCGGGCGATTCGAGGTACGAATGGATCTCGTCGGCCACCACGTCCTTTTCCTTCTCGATCTCCCGGGAAGGATACGTAGTCGCAAAAGCGATATCGGCAAACAGTTCCATCGCCCGTCCCAAATAACCCGGGCGGAACGAGCCGTGCAAACAGATGTTTTCCTTGGTCGTAAATGCGTTGATCTCCCCGCCGACATCTTCCAGGCGCGCCAGAATGTGGTACGGACGGCGCGAACGGGTTCCCTTGAACAGACAGTGTTCGATGTAATGCGCCATCCCATGCTCCCGGGCAAGCTCGTCCCGCGAACCGATGTCGAACAAAAAAGCCAGATGGGCGATCTTCCGCTCCGTGCGGCGGCAATACAGCCGCACCCCGGAAGAAAGGGTACCATAAACCGATGACGTCTCGTTTTCCATGCCGTTTCCGATAGGAAGCAAAGGTACGGATTTTTGTCCGATTCCCCCGAAGGGGGACGGTAACGTCAGAGGCGTTCAGCGCTGCGCCCTGCGGGCGCAGCGCTGAACGCCTCCCATACTACTGCACGCGGATCACTTGGCCCGCACGCCCTCTATCTTCAAGCCGTCTTCCGTGGTGAGGGTAAGACGGTTGCCCCTGACCTCAAACTTCTTTACCTTGACGATCTCCCGGGCCAGGAGCTGCTCCTGTTCGGCCTTGTTGTGGCAGTACATCCGGGTCATTCCCACGTTGCCTACCACCTCGATATCCGGTCCCTCGCTGAGATACTGCCCGAAATAACGGTTGCAACCCGTCGAACCGAAGAATTGCCCGCTCTTGGCGAAGGTGATGTCCGGCCGGCCGTCCTTGTCGGTATCGTACCCCCCGATCGAAACGATCACATAAGTAACGTCCTGCGGCAAAGCCACATTCCGCTGGGTTGCACATCCCGTGGCGAGCCACCCCGCCCACAGCGCAACCGCCGCCAGCCACATGCTTTTTTTCATACCGTACTTTTTCGTAATTTTACACCCTGCGTGCTTTGTCGGGTGAGTACCCCACAAATGTACATTATTTTTTTCCAAATTTATACCTTGTAACACAACGTCCCGATGGACTATCCCTCCAAAATATTTTCCCGCGCCGTCCAGCAAATCGCCACCCTGCCCGGAGTGGGCGAAAAAACCGCCCTGCGCATGGCTCTGCACCTGCTGCGCCAAGACCCCGAACAGGTCCGCAGTCTGGCCCAGGCCCTTACCGACCTGACCGAGCACATCCACCGCTGCACCCATTGCCACAACCTGTGCGACGCGGAAGTCTGCGACATCTGCTCCGACTCCTCGCGCGACCTTTCCACCGTCTGCGTGGTGGAAGACGTGCGCGACGTGATGGCCATCGAACAGACCGGACAATACCGGGGCGTATATCACGTGCTGGGCGGACGCATCTCGCCGATGGAAGGCATCGGCCCCTCCGACCTGCAGATCGCCTCGCTGTGCCAGCGTGTGGCGCAGGAAGAACTCTCGGAACTCATCTTCGCCCTCTCATCCACCATCGAAGGCGACACCACCGCTTACTATATCTACAAGATGCTCCCCCGCAAGGACCTGCGCATCTCCTCCATCGCCCGCGGAGTATCGGTAGGCGAAGAGCTGCAATACACGGACAACGCCACCCTGGGCCGTTCGCTGACCAACCGCATCCCCTACGAAGGTTCCCTGTAACGCATCCAGCCCTTTTCGGGGGACTTCCGTCCCCCGAAAAGGGCTGGCTTGCCCGGGCTATCCGCGCCCCCTTTACGCATCGACCGGTTTCGGACGGGCGATGATCCGCGGCTTGTCCTCCGCTTTGAACACCGTCGCCGTAACCGTGATCAGGAAAAGCCCCGAACGGGAAAAACTGTCGTTGAGCTTGGCCACCACCGAAGCGCGGGGGATCTCGATCTGCAAGCCCGACTTGGGCGTTACCCGAACACTCAATTCCACCGTCGGATTGACATCGGGCGCATTCCACGCCCCGCTTTCGAGGTCTTTCGTCCCGCCCATCAGCTCCACCAAAGCATCCACATCGGCATCCATGATGGAAAACGTCAGAAGGACCTTTCCCCCTTTCGAAACCGAGACCACCGGCACGTCGCTCTCCTCGGCGTAATGGTCGATCACCTCCGGCTCGTTCTGGGTGAGCATGCACGAATCCTGATAGGTCATCCCCAGCGTCTTGTACTGGTCTTCCGTTTCCTCCGTTTTTTTGATTTCGATCTTGGAAAGACCGAATGTTGCTACACTTGCCATAATTTCATTTCTTTTTTTGTTGTTGTTAAACCGTTCTCCCGCTCGTTTACGCCCCGGCCCGCAGGCTGACCGACACCTCCATCTCGGCGCAGAACATCTCGCCCTGCGAAGAAAAGGTCTGCGCGTCCACCCACGTGAGGCACCCTTCGGAAAAGACCTCGTCCAAGGCATCGAAGACCTTCGAACAGAGGTATTCCAAGCGTTTGTAATCCGGGATCAGTTCCACCGCATCGCCCCGGTCGGAAAACACCGGCGAAGTGTACAGCACCACCTGCGCCTTGGCCACCGCCCCCGGTTCCAGCAGGGCACCCGAAGCCTGGATCACGATGTCTTCCTTGTCGGAATTGACCGGACGGGCATCCTTGTACAGCCCGCCGGTGATCTCCCGCACCACGTCCAGACCCGCCAACCTCCGATACAGGAGCGTTGCGATCGAAAAAGTCGATTTTTTCATGTTTCTTCTCTCGTTTTTTCACCACATCCGCCGGACGGCACCGCCCCACGGACGATCTTCATATCCACAGTTTGCATCCCAGCGGCCCCGAGACAAAATCGGCCACACAACCGCTGGCCACCCGTTCGTTTCCCTGGCGGGAATACACCCGCACGGGCGTTCCCAACTTCAGCGCAGGCGTCCCGGCCGGAAGGTACAGCACATAGCTGAAACGATACTCCGTTCCCCCTTGCAGACGGACCACCTGTCCCGAACCGTTGCGCACGGCCCGGCAGATCGCATACTCGGTCTCCTGAGCCGGAGCCGGGTCGTAATCGCCCGAGGGATCAGTCGTCGCATCCCCCGGCGGGATCACCGTCAGAATATCCGGATACAGATCGAACATCATCGCGTTTCCTCCTCGTTTCCAACTTTGTTCCCCGACCCTTACCAGATATCCGAACTGTCGCGCACCGCATCGCGGAAAATCCCCGGATGCTCTCCCGCAGGATCGTACTGCCGGTAGAGGCTCTCGGCCAAGGTCGTCAGCAGACTTCTGTCGGCCACCGTGAGCGAAAAACCATCCATCGCCACATCGGGCGACACGGCCAGTGCCATGTACACATCTGCCCGAGCCAGCATGAACTCCGGCGTCTGTCCCGTGTACGGGGCCTCCGGGGTCAGCTTGCGGTCTATCACTATGCGCTCCAGCGCCGTTTCATCCAGCGGATAGCCCACCGCCATCCGCAAAGCTTGTAATACCGTCATGATCGGTCCTCGTCTTGTTTTATCGGTTTCACTGTTTTCTTTCTTCAGAAAAAAAGGGGAGCGGGCTGCCCCGACGAGGGCTTCCCCATTCTTCTCCGGAGCATCATCGACCCTCCGGCAGCCTCACTCCCCGACACACATTCACTTTCCGTCTTATTCTCCCTGACCGGCCAAGGTATCGAACAGGAAGCAACGGTCGGCATTGCCCCACACCGGAATCGCATTGGCAATCCCCTTGGTTACTTCCGTCACCGGATCCTCGGTCGAGTATTTCTTGATCAGAATGTGTTCGCGTTTGACCTTCGTAGCCACGCTGTCGGTAACCATCTCGTCGGCCATCGGACCGTGGTACGTGTACCCGCAGGCCAACTCCGGCACGAAAGTTACCACGCCGCGCTCCCAAGGATTGACCGTGGTGCGCTGCCCGGACTGTCCCTCGAGGGTAACATACGTATCGATCAGACGGATCTCGGGCAAACGGTGCGCCTTGAGGGCAATGTTCACCTCGTCCACATTGGGGATCTTGAGCCGGCCCACCTGCGGCACCCACGACGAGCAGAAATCGATCGCCTCGTCGGAAGCCATCATCGCGTAGAACGTCTCCAGGTCCATGAACATGTACTTGAGCAGCATACCCCCGCCCACGCCTTTGGCCACCACCGAACGGATGTCCGAGATCGGAGTAGCCGAAGCGGCATTTTCCTCGTTCCAGGCCGTCGTCGCTTTCAGCTTGTGCTCTTCGGGCACCCCGAAATCGACCGTCGTCTCGGTTACCGTCCCGGCATTGTTCGAACTATCGAGCACGAACCCTCCGGTAGAAAGTGCCCGCAGGGCTAGCCATTCCAAACGGGCATTGACCCCCTTGAAGCAAAAATCGGTATCGGCATATACCCAGTTCATCAGCGCGCGCTGGCCCTCCTCGCTGCTGTAGTAGTACTGCAGGTGCTGGTACTCGTTCAGGTCGGTCTCTTCCTTGACCCGGACGATCTCGATCTTGGGGATCTTGCCCGTCAGGCGTTCGATCACATTGCGCGTCTTTTTCTGCGCAGCCACATTGTAGGACACCACATCGGCCGCCACATTGATGCCGTAGTCGCCCGAAAGCGCCCGCCAGGTAAGCGTCGGGGTGAACATCACCGGAAAGATGGACGGGTAGTAAAAATCGTCCAGCGTGTAGGCGTCCACCACCGCCTGGAGATCGTTCTCGGAAATTTCCTTGATCAAAGTCTTTTTCATCTTCTTGTAAAATTGTTAATACGTTACACAAATATCCACATCATCGTTTTTCCCCTTCTGAAAGCCGTCTGGCCTGGCAGATCAGCCCTTGAGTTTCCCCGCCAGGGGCGAATCGCTGCGCAACGACCGCAGGTAATTCTCCACCGCCGGCGACACCTTCGGCGTTTGGGTCGCCTGCTGCGGGCGCGGCTGCTGCCCCACCTTTTCATCGGCCTGCTGCTGCAGGTATGCCTTGTACGCAGTCTGGATCGCATCGGCCGAAGGCACCACCTCGCCCTGGAGGGTATCCACCTCGAGCGCCGCCTTCCAGAAAGCCTCGGGCACACCCCGATCGGTGAGTTCCTTGGAGAGTGCCTGGACGAATTCCGCCTGCGTCGCCCGTCCCTGCTCGTACTCGGCCAACTGTGCCTCGGCCTGCGCCGAGGCCGAAAAACGCTCGGAGAGCATCGCCATCGCGTCGGCCGAAGCCGTTACCAACTCGCTGCGTCGCGCCGCATCGCCCCCGCAGACCGTCTCCAGAAAGCCCGCCAGCTTTGCCAACACATCGGCCGGGATCGACGGATAATCCCGCTGCCACTGTTTCAAGATCTCGTTTTCCATTTTTCTCTCGTTTTTTTAGTTTGAAGTATCGATTGTATTTTTGTAATACTTGTTTTACGAATATACGAATAAATTATCTAAAAAGAAAATATTTTACCCGAAAAATCTTGCCAAATCCTTCGTCGCCCCCGGCGGGTGCAGCACGAAATACATCCGCATCATCAGCGCATCGGCCACATCGGGCGAACGCCCCAGCACCTCCTTCACCCGAGCCTTCGGCACCACCGCCAAGCGACCCTCGCCCGAAACATCCACCGCCACATAGACCTGTCCCCGCCCCACCGCATCGGCCAGCAGGAAATAGCACTGCGACTTCAGGTTGGTAAAATTCTGTTTCTTTCCCCGCACATCCACCGGCGAAGCATTGTTGCAAAAACCCTTGCACTTGAGCAGGTCGGCCACCCCGCCCCCCACGCCGTCCTCGTCGCACACGATGTGGGACAAAGGCACCCCCGCCGCCGAAGCCAAGGACGAAATATCCCCCGCCGTCGCGTCCACCCCCTGGCGGGCGCGCACCACGATCTTCTCGCAACGCATCCCGTTCCACAGACAGATCACCGTCGAGTCGTCCCCAAAACGGGCAATATCCGCCGTGATGAACCGCTCGCCCGAAGCCACCCCCGTATTGGAAAACACATCCACGATCCGGTCATAAGCCATCAACGCCATCGGATCGTCCTGATACTCCCAGTTGCCGCACAACAAACGCTGCACCGAGCGACTGTCCAGGCCCCGCAAACTCTCGGCATAGTGCGGAGAAATAAACGGATTGTCGCGCAGCAACGACTCCACAAAACGCTTGTCCGGCTCCAGGGTCCCCTCCTGGAAAGGCTTGTAAAAGCGCGAATACACAAAACCTTTCGACGGGTTGCACGTACCCAGCATCTTGGGCACCAGCCCGTACTCCCCCAAACGGTACCGGATTCGCGAACGCACCACATTCCACGCGCGCAGGGACACCTGATTGCACTCGTCGATGAAAGCCCCCGTGATCTCCAGCGAGCCCAACTCGTCGAACTCCGGATCGGAAGGCCTCGCCTGCAGGTGCCGCATCAGGATCACCGAACCGGCCGTGCCCACCGCCACCTCGCCCCGCTGGTCGTTTACCCGCAACCACGAAGCCGGAAGTCCCTGCAAACGCGCCACTTGCCGCAAGGTATTGAGTGTAGTCTGCCGCAAGGTCGTCGCTGCCCGCCGCGCCATCAAATACCGGCTGCCCGGATATTTCAACGCGCACTTGAGCAGCCAATAGCACCCCAACACCGACTTGCCTCCGCCGGCTCCCCCGCCGAAAAGCACCTCGATGGTCTTTCCATCCTCCAAATAGTCCAGAGCCTCCGTCTGTTTCCGTGTCAGTTCCATCTTTCCCTTGTCCTTTTTTCTTCCCGCCGCCTTTCCTCGACCACCCAAAACCCTACTCTCCGTCCGGGGCCTCACCATACCGTTTGCTTTCTTTCCAGACCACGGTCGCCGCCTCCCCGTCCGACTCCCGCACCGCCGAAGACGCCTTCACCGCCAGACCCAACAATCTCGACCGCTGCTCCGAACAACGCCGCAGCTCGGCCAAATACCGCGCATCCGCTCCCTCGTCCAAGGCCTTGGACTCTTCCCAGGCCTGCCACAACTCCGCCTCGCGCACGTCGATCTTCTTGAGTTCCACCACCCGCATCAATACCTTGTCCTTGATCCCTTTCCGGGTCCAGGTCGCCAGAATCTCGGCCAACATGCGGTTGAGTTTCTTCGGGTACATCTTCTCGCCCGTCAGACGCTGCACCCGCTCGATGGTTTTCACCTTGGTCCATCCCTTGATAAAACACTCGGCTATCACCTCCTTGACCCGTTCCCGGGCAAACTCCGTTTCTTTTTCTTCTCGCTTCATCTTCCCTCTTCGTTATCTTAAAAGAAATTATCATTTCAAAAAATATCCCCCTCCTGGCAGAAAGGATCGTCAAAAAAT
>CABSLV010000034.1 GCA_902478645.1 uncultured Flavobacteriales bacterium
CGCTGGCGATGAGGGCTTCTATCTTGGCGGTTTTCGATCCGAATCGATGGCCGATGATGGCCATGTCGGTCTTTTTGCTCGGCCCATGATAAGCATCACCTCCGAGACATGCAATGATGGATTGGAATTCACCCCGATCATAATGGCCAATATCGCCTGAGAGGACAATGTGCTTGCCGCGAAAGGGATTGTCCGGGGCATCGTCGGCAATGGGGGTGCGATTGCAAGCTCTAACGGTTTTATATGACATTATTTCTGAATTATTTATTGATCGGACCACTCCTGAACATCTGTCAAGAAACCATCTCTATCGAAAACAAATATCTGATCTTTGTAAACAGTCCTCCCCGAGGAGGTGACAAAACTGTATTTGTGGCGGACAACGTATTCGGAAGTGGCATCGTAAAACCGTACTTCGCTCCACCAAAGCGCGTCGTAAGCCATACCGGAATATTTGTTTTTAAGATAGCGCGTAACCTGGCTTACTTCGCCCGTATTGGGATTGTTGTATACGTTTCCCCGCTCGAAACGATGGGACCCATAACGGTTTTTTTCCGCAAGAGTCGTGCGTGGTTTCCCTCGAAAATCCGTCTCCCGGACAGGTTTATCATAGACTGCGGAAGGATTGGCTAAAGCTGCGCTAACCCGATCGCTGATCGCTTTCTTCCGTTCTTCAAGGGATCTGCCCGTGGTGTCTGCAACGGGACTATCGTATTGACTATCGTTCTTTTTATTATCCACAAGGGTAGTTCCTGCAGATTCTTCGGCCTGTTGATCATTTGAAGCATTATTGCACTTATGTAAAAACACAAAAATAATGACCAAACCTAGAGCCAAAAGCAAAACTTGTAAGGATATTCTATCCATTTCAGTGTATTTATTCTTCCCCTCTTTCTTTTCAGAGACGCTCTGTTGAGCTTGGAGGGCGGCCTGAGCTACCTGGTTCCAGTACTCCAGGCGGGCTTCAAGGTGCGAGCGGTGTTTTTTCCGTTCGGAGATTTCCCGAAATATTTCATTGGGGTCGCTGGAACGAAACCCTTGTTTTTCGAGTTGGTCGATCTCTTTCCGAATGTCGTCTCGTATTTGCTGTGCGGTATTCAAAGACGAATGATCCGTTGCCTGGTCGAGAAGAGAGAGCATATCTTGGGGACTTATCGTGGGGACGCCCCTTTCGTCAGTAGGGATGGATGACAGATCGGACATAGTTGATTATATTTTTTTACAAATATAATTCTTTTGAAGCAACAAAAATCAGATGACTCATCCACAACACAGCAGATTAGAATTTTTTCCGTTCTTAAACGAGAACGTACCCTCGGCAGATTCAAATCGAAAACTTCGTTTTCGTTTGCCGCTGCGCCCGGCTTTCACGATCTTTGTCCATCATCCACATCGGACTATTTTATTCTGTATGAAAAAAGACATCATCCTATCCGACCAGGACATTCGTTTGAGAGTCCGCCGGATTGCATACCAAATCTACGAATCCAACCTGGACGAAGAAACCGTATTCGTCGTCGGTATTGCCAACAGCGGCTATCGGATCGCTACCCTGATTGCCGACGAATTGGAGAAAATCACCCCCTCCCGCGTCCGCCTGGTACGCTTGGAAGTAAATAAAAAAGACCTCTACGCCCCTTTCGAGATGGACACCGACTTGACCACCATGACCGGAAAACCCGTCGTACTGGTGGACGACGTACTCAACAGCGGGACGGTGCTCATCCATGCCGTACGCCATTTGCTGTCCGTCCCCCTGAAGAAACTCAACACGGCTGTGTTGGTGGACCGTAACCACAAGCTGTACCCGGTCAAAGTGGACTTCAAGGGACTTTCGCTCTCTACCTCGATGCACGAACACGTCGATGTAGTTTTTGAAAAGGACGGCTCGATCCACGCTTGCCTGAACTGAAGCTCCCCGAGGGGTTTCCCCCAAGAGTCTATTTCCGAAAGACAAGGCTGTCCCTTTCTCCAGGCGTTCCGCAGAAAGGGCAGTCTTCCCGTAAAGTTTTTGTTCCAACGCTAAATACCCCTGTACAGCGATGACCTGTCGAAAAAAAATAACGCTTTCCCTCGTTCTGTTTACCGTGGCCTTGATTTTGGCCGTTGTTTTCATCCCCCCAACCGGAACTTCGCTGGACGAAGTGGAAGTTACCGATTCGACACAGGTACAGGAGATCGTCTACCAATACGGCATCCCGGTGGACGATTACCAGGTGGACTACGGCATCGTCCAACGCAACCAGACCCTGTCGGTGATCCTCGAGCAGCACGGCCTTACCCCCCGGAACGTACACGACCTCACCCAGAAAGCCAAGGATGTCTTCGACGTGCGCAAGATCCGGGTAGGCCAAGCCTATGCGCTTTTCGCCACGCCGGACAGCGCAGCCACCCCCGTATTTTTCGTCTATGAGCAAGACCCGAAATCGTACATCGTCTTCGACCTGCGGGGCGACTACGCGGTAACGCGCGGAGAAAATCCCGTGGAATGGGTACGCAAGGAGTGTTCCGGCGAGGTCGAGTCCTCCCTTTGGGTAGCCATGCAGAACAGCGGCGCCGACCCGCTGCTGGCCGTAACCCTGTCGAACATCTACGGCTGGTCCATCGACTTTTTCGGATTGCAGAAACAGGACCGTTTCCGGGTGATCTACGAACAGGAGCACGTCGAAGGGAAACCCTTGCAAAATTTCCACATCCTGGCGGCTTCCTTCCGCCATGCGGACAGCACCTATTACGCCATCCCCTTTATCCAGGACGGGGAAGAACTCTACTACAATGAAAAAGGGAACAGCCTCGAAGGTGCCTTCCTGAAAGCCCCGCTGGACTATTACCGCATCTCCTCCCGCTTTACCAACAGCCGCTACCATCCCGTATTGAAACGTTACCGCGCCCACCACGGAGTGGACTATGCCGCTCCGACCGGTACGCCGGTCTATGCCATCGGCAGCGGCAAGGTCATCGCCAAAGGGTACCAAGCCAACGGTGGAGGAAACTATCTGAAGATAAGACACAACAGCGTCTATACCACGACCTACATGCACCTCTCGCGCTTTGCCAAGGGGATCAAGGTAGGATCGAGCGTCAAACAAAAGGAAGTGATCGGCTACGTCGGTTCCACCGGACTGTCCACCGGACCGCACCTGGACTTCCGCGTATACGAAAACGGAAAAGCCATCAACCCGCTGACCATCAAATCACAACCCAAGAAACCGATCAGCGCCGAGAACATGCCCCGTTTTTCGCAAGTGAAGGATTCGCTCATCAGCCTGCTGGACAGCCTGCCCTACCCGGCATCCCGGCACCCGGAGGAGTAAAGCCGCCCGAAGCCCTCTTGCCGACAAGCGCTCACGAGAAGGCAAATTTTACCCTATACGACCTCAAAGCGATATTCCCTGCTGCCGGATACGCACCAAAATCTTTTACAGCCACGACAAAACCATCGGAGAGAGAGGACTCTCCCATTCTCAAAGGGGGAGGCCAACTCTCATATTCCTGGGAACAAGTGGATTATGAAGGCGAAAACATACTCCTAAAAACGCACGACCAATGGCACATCCCTTTCATAAAGCCCTGATCATAGGAAAGTTCCAACCGCTGCACAAAGGGCACCTCGCCCTAATCGACTTCGCGGCCCGGCAAGCGGAAACCGTCCTGGTCTGCGCAGCCGCCCACCCGGGAGAACACATCCCTTTGGAGCAACGGGTCGACTGGCTGAAAGAGAGTTACAAGAACCGCGAAAACATCGCCGTTCAAGGCATTTCCTACGCTCCTGCCCGGCTAAACCCCTCGTCGGTTTCCGACCTGAAGTCGTCCGAACAATGGGCGGACTACCTCCGGGAGGTTCTGGAAGGATTTGCCGAAACAGACGTGATCGTCGGCAGCGAACTCTATGTAAAATACATGGCCGACTACCTCGGCATCCGCTACCTCATCTACGACGAACCGAGAAAAAAACTCCCCATCTCCGCTACCGCCATAAAAAGCGACCCCATCCGCTACTGGGACTACCTCTCCCCTGCCGCAAAACATACGTACGCAAAACACATCTGCATCTGCGGCTCCGAAAGCACCGGCAAATCCACCACCTGCAAGACCCTGGAACAACAATACCCCTTCGTAACGATGATTCCGGAGATAGGCCGATGCCTGGTGGGGAAATCCGAAATATGCGCCTCCACCACCCTCCAAAAGATTTTTTCCATCCATCACGACCTGCTGGAAGCCGTCCTTTCCGACGCTCCGACCCCCATCGTCCTATGGGACACGGACAACATCACCACGCTCTCGTACTTCCACTACCTGTATCCCGAACGGGAACAAAATGAAATTACCCAAGGAAAAAAGATCCTTACGGCAGGAAAATACTTCTTTTTCGAATCCAACATTCCTCTGGAGGACGACGGAACGCGCCTCTCCGCCAACGAAGCCTTGGCCTTACGGACCCATCATTTGAAACAATATGCCGAACAGGGAATACACCCCGACATTGTCACTTCAAAAGAGCGGTGCGAAGTCGTCCGCCGGCATATCCTAAGCGAGATAGAACAACTTAAAAAAGCGTTCAAACCACAATCCGAATCCTAAACACTCCCTCCCCCCCCTCTCTACAACCTTGTCCCCTATTTCCCCGCAACGTTGTATTACCTGTCTCTGTCCCTTAATAAAAAAAAGCGTGCCCGGCCTTTCGGCCGGGCACGCTTGCCTTGACTTTTTCCTAAAGAGGATTACTTGCGTGCGTCGAGCAGGATGCCGAGCATCTTCTTGGCGCATTCAGGCACCTTGGTACCCGGTCCGAACACGGCGGCTACACCGCGATCGTAGAGGTACTGGTAGTCCTTGGGCGGGATCACACCACCGGCGAACACCACGATGTCCTCGCGACCGAGTTTCTTGAGTTCCTCGATCAACTGCGGGATCAGCGTCTTGTGTCCGGCAGCCAGCGACGAAGCGCCGACCATGTCCACGTCGTTCTCGGCAGCCTGACGGGCTACTTCCTCCGGCGTCTGGAACAGCGGGCCCATGTCCACGTCGAAGCCCATGTCGGCCAGCGAAGTGGCCACCACTTTGGCTCCGCGGTCGTGTCCGTCCTGACCCATCTTGGCCACCATCACACGCGGACGGCGTCCTTCGATCTCCTCGAACTTGTCGGCCATTGCCTTGGCTTCCTGGAAGGTCGAGTTGTTTTGAGCTTCTTTTGAATACACTCCGGAAATGGTTTTAACGATTGCTTTATGGCGTCCGAATACTTCCTCCAGGGCATCGGAAATCTCACCCAACGAAGCACGTACACGAGCGGCGTTGATCGAGAGTTCCAAGAGGTTGCCCTGTCCGTCGCGCGCAGCCTGGGTGAGGGCGGCCAAGGCTTTCTTGACAGCCTCGCCGTCGCGCGTAGCACGCATCTGGTTCAGACGTTCGATCTGCGAAGTGCGTACAGCCGTGTTGTCCACTTCGAGGATTTCGATGTTGGAAGGTTCGTCGGTCAGGTACTTGTTCACACCCACGATGGTCTCCTTGCCCGAGTCGATGCGCGCCTGCTTGCGGGCGGCAGCTTCCTCGATACGCATCTTGGGCACACCCGTTTCGATGGCCTTGGCCATACCGCCGAGGGATTCCACTTCCTGGATCAGATCCCAAGCCTCACGAGCGATCTTGTCGGTGAGGTATTCCACATAGTAGGAACCGGCCCAAGGATCGACCACGCGGCATACGTTGGTCTCGTCCTGAATGTAGAGCTGGGTGTTACGCGCAATACGTGCCGAGAAGTCCGTCGGCAGGGCAATAGCCTCGTCGAGCGCGTTGGTGTGCAGCGACTGGGTATGACCCAGGGCGGCGCCCATGGCTTCGATGGCCGTACGGGCTACGTTGTTGAACGGATCCTGCTCCGAGAGAGACCAACCGGAAGTCTGGCTGTGCGTACGCAGGGCCATGGACTTGGGGTTCTTCGGTTCGAACTGTTTTACGATCTTGGCCCACAGCATACGGGCGGCACGCATCTTGGCGATTTCCATGAAGTGGTTCATACCGATCGCCCAGAAGAACGACAGACGCGGTGCGAACTGATCGACCGTCAGGCCTGCCTTGATACCGGTGCGGAGGTATTCCAAACCATCGGCCAGCGTGTAGGCCATCTCGATGGCCGAGGTGGCACCGGCTTCCTGCATGTGGTATCCGGAGATGGAGATCGAGTTGAACTTGGGCATGTGCTCCGAGGTGTAGCGGAAAATATCGCCGATGATGTGCATCGAAGGAGCCGGGGGATAGATGTACGTGTTGCGCACCATGAACTCCTTGAGGATGTCGTTCTGGATGGTACCGGAGAGCTGCTCCTGCTTTACGCCGGATTCCTCGGCGGCTACGATGTAGAACGCCAGGATAGGCAGCACGGCACCGTTCATGGTCATCGACACGGACATCTTGTCCAAAGGAATTCCGTCGAAGAGCACCTTCATGTCCTCTACCGAGCAGATGGACACGCCGGCCTTACCCACGTCACCTACCACACGGGGATGGTCGGCGTCATAACCGCGGTGCGTAGCCAGGTCGAAAGCCACCGACAAACCTTTCTGTCCGGCAGCCAGGTTGCGGCGGTAGAAAGCGTTGGATTCGGCAGCCGTCGAGAAACCGGCGTACTGACGCACCGTCCAGGGACGCTGTACGTACATGGTGGAGTACGGTCCACGAAGGTAAGGAGCGATACCGGCTGCATAGTGCAGCTGCTCGTCGTCCTTGATGTCTTCTTTGGTGAAGCACGGCTTGACCTCGATGTGCTCGGCCGTTTCCCAAGGCTCAACGGAGGACACTTCGCACGCGCACGAAGCCATGTCCTTGACCTTGAGATTTTCTGCTTTTATTTTAGAGAAATCGGGTTTCATTTTACTTTCCTTTGTTTTTTTGATTCCTGCGTTTGATTAATCGATCTTGATGCCCAGTTTTTCCTGGTAGCCCTTCAATGCTTCGAGAGCATTGACCTTCACATGGATGAAGTCGTCCACTCCGGCAGCCTTGAGGTCTTCCACCACATCGGCAGGATAACCGGCCAGAACGAGCATCTTATCGGGAGCAGCGGCCTTGAAGGCGCGAGCGAAATCGGCAGCGGAAGCCACGTAGACGTCGTCCGAAGAGCAGATCACCACGATCTCGGCATCGGCTTTGGCACTTTCGGCACCCGCGGTAGCCGCATCGGCATAGACGCCTTCGGGCAGGATTTCAAAACCGGCCACACCGAAGAAATCTCCGGAGAAAGTAGCACGAGCCGTACGCATGGCCGGATTGCCGTAACCGGCCAGGAATACTTTGGGACGACGTCCGCTGGCCTTGGCGTACATTTCGGTGCGCTGACGCAGGCATTCGAACGGTTTGGCAGCGTGCTGGCAGGGAAGCAGCTCCAGTCCTTCGGGCTGAGCCTGGCATTTCTTGCCGCCGCAGCACTGCGGGTCTTCCAATACCTCTTTGGTATTCGGGTAGCGGTTCACGCCCACGTAAGCCTGTTTGCGTTTGGCGATGTCGGCACGTTTGGCCTGACGCACCTGGGCGATCTGCTGCTGGATGTTCCCGGCAGCGAACTGAGCAACGAATCCGCCGGCGGCTTCGGTAGCCTGGAAGAGTTCGAGCGCTTTTTCGATCAGGGTGTCGGTCAGGTTCTCGATGTAGTAGGAACCGGCAGCCGGATCGACCACTTTGTCGAAGTAGCTCTCTTCCTTGAGCAGGTGGGAGATATTGAGCGCAATACGGTTGGAGAACGATGTCGGCTGTTCAAACGTCGAATCGTAGGGTGCGATAGCCAGCGCATCCACGCCGCCCAGCACGGCCGACATACCTTCGGTGGTAGAACGCAACATGTTCACATACGGATCGTATTTGGCTACGGCCCATACGGACGATTCGGCACCGATCTTAACGCTCTTGGGATCCAAGCCGGTATTGTACAGGGCTTCGAGTTCGATCCACAGGGCACGCAGGGCGCGGAACTTGGCGATCTCGAAAAAATAGTCGGTGTTCATGCCCATCAGCGGCATTGCGTTTTCAAACACCTCCTTGGCCGTAACACCTTCTTCCTCGAGCTTGTCGATGTAGTCGGTCAGTTTGGCCAGCGTGAAGGCCAGCTCCTGGGTGTAGTTGGAACCGGCATTGACGAACGGAGCCGAGCAAATGGTCAGCGCATAGAAATGCGGAGCGGCCGATGCGGCTTTGATGGCCTTGGCCAGGCATTTGTAGCAAGGTTCCTTGCCCGTAGTGGTCCACGTGCCGATGGGGTCGTTGTAAAGGTAACCCGTTACCTTGTTCAGATCGACGCCTTTGGCGTTCAGGTAAGCGAAGTACGCCTCGGTGAACTTCCCGGGGCAACCGGCCTGCTTGAAGGAAACGGCGCAGCAAGCTACCTCGATGCCCTTGAGCAGCGTTTCGAGATCGACCGTCTCGCGACCGTTGAGGTTGAACACGATACCGTCTGCACCCCGCTCGTCGAGGTCTGCGAGAGCGGCCTGGTTGGCTTTGGCCTCGTCCTCTACCAGGACTTCGGTGTAGTTGACCCACGAACGGGCTCCGGTAGCGTTTTCATCGCGAGCGAAAGCCCGGTTGAGGTTGGTAACCAGTTCCCGACCTTCCAGATCCTCGATCGTGTAGAAAGGCTGGATGTCGAATCCCTCGTAGGTGCGCCATACGAGTTTCTTCTGGAAATCGGCGCCTTTGAGGTCTTCGGTAGCCTTGGCAATCCATTGCTCCTTGGACACGGGCGCGAATTCGCTAAACAATTTTTTACTACTCATCGTTTTATTGTGAAGTTTTTGAAAGATTAACTCACTGATTGATGGTTAATTGAAAAATACCCACTGATATTTTTCGCAAAATGCACGGCAAATTTAGTCAATAAAGACGAGGGAATGAAATTTTAAAGCCTTTATTTTAAGGCATTGAGAACTGTTCGGAGAAGCGAGGAGAAAGAAACCCTTTTCGGGGAAAAAATCCGAGAAAAACCTTTGCAGTTTCAAAAAAAGGCGTACCTTTGCAACGCTCAAATGGAAACAAAGCGAGCACCACACCCTGCCCGGATGGTGGAATTGGTAGACACGCAAGCTTGAGGGGCTTGTGTCCGTTTTAGGACGTGCAGGTTCAAGTCCTGTTTCGGGCACCGATTTTCAAAAACGGTAGATCCAATAGCTCAGTCGGTAGAGCATTTCACTTTTAATGAAAGGGCCCTGGGTTCGAGTCCCAGTTGGATCACAGATCGCTCTGTAAAACCTTGTTTTACAGAGCGATTCTTTTTTGTACTGACTTCCTTACTGACTGTTTTTGCCTTTAACCCATCACGGTAAACGTAACTAAAAACCCTTTTTCTGCGCTTTCCGCTTGCAATTCGACAATGTTGAAAAGACGATCACAAATGTACAAACGATCCGGACTGTTGATCTGGAGAAACTTCTCTGTGGGAATGAATGCCTGAATAGTATACTGCTCTTTTCGAAAAATGGAATTGAGACTATATTTAAGTTGAGAGGCATATAGAGAATCCGGTTCAAGTGTGATATTTTCCCCGTCCACTTCCATTTCAGCAACAGCCTTATATGTTTCTGATGTTACGGTTTCCTTGTATACCCATAGAGGGGCGAAGAAAATATTGTTGTCCCCTGCTCCATCTTCCGAGAATGCGGCCATCTGGCGACGGGTACGCAAAGGGAAAAATCCGGTTTCTTTTACTGTTTCCTCAACATGTTCATCCAAAGCATACTCATAGCTGGAAGTGTCCTTGTAGACGATGACTCCATGCAGGGGAGAAACGACAACAACAGGGCTGTCCGGATTGGAGGAACGGATAACTATCTGCTGGGGCTTATCTACATCATTTTCCTTGTAACTCCTTTCGTAGGACGGGGGAGAATATTGTTGAAGGTCATGAACGGTCGGGGTACGGGAAGCCGGTATGACTGTAATCACTTTGCGCGAGGGAGAGGCAGACAAAGTGAGACCAAAAGAATTTTTCAACGCCGTATACAAGTCGGCTACAGTATCGAACGACAGGAAATCCACCGTTCGGATTTGCACATGGTGAGAATAATCATCCGGACGGAGAAATATTTCGTAGGTCTTGTTGTGATCAAACTCAAAAGAAATAGTTGCTTGGAGGTCTTCCACATGTGGGGGATCGACCTGATCCGAGTATGCTTGACTGTTGTAAACGTTCGATCCTCGGAATTGTATGCGAATGGGGATATATCCATTTACCCGTTTCGTCTGGGTATATTGAAACTTGAACTCCAAGGGAGATATATCCAAATCGAGCGGTTCTTCGATGGTTTCCGTGAGAAGGGTGTCGCTCTCCATGTGGAGCCCGGTTGTATTCTGGATAATACATTTGTACACGGTGGGAACATAACGCTCCGGTCGGCCTATCGTATCCAGGCATGGATACAGAGTGCCGGAATCAAGAGTTACGGTAACCGTGCAGCCGGAATACTGCGCGGGAATATTTATTTCCTGTTCGAAAAATATCCAATCGCGCCCCCCGGGAGGATCGTCATCTCCGGGAGTTGTAGGCGCTGTCTCCGTACCCGGATTATCTCCGCTTTGCAGAATGTCCACAGGAGGATATTCGGGAAGCTCCGGATAACGGAGCGTGGAAAGGTATATTTGAGAAAAATAATCCGGCAAAAGAGAGGTGTCGAGGGTATAGCCCGATGCGGAGAACAGTTTCTTGAGCAGAGACAAGAGATGGATGCAGGGGATCAATGCGTTGTCATTGTGCAATTCGACATCGTCCGGCCGATCCGGAAAATCGGTATGAAGGGTGATGGGATAGACGTAAAGATAAGGCGATGTAGAACCTCTGCGTTCCGGTCGTTTCCGATTGATGTAGTCCGTGTCGCCCAAGAACTGGTCATCGTAATTGTTCTTGAAAAACTCCGGGGCGTAAATCATGGGAAAAGAGATGAGACCGTCCGTCGTCTCTCGGGACGACTGCGCCCATGTGCTTAAAGGCTGGTCAAAAGACCAAACGCCGAGGTCCATGTCGGAAAACCTTTTGCCCATAATGTCCACCGGAAGATCGGCATATTCGATGGACAGACTGATGGTATCGCTACGGGAAAATGTGGAGCGAATAGAATGAGTCTCGAAAACCACGGTACATTCCCGACGGGATAGCCCTTCGGAAAGATACCCGTTCAGGCGATTGGTGGAATAAATCCCTCCAGGGATGAGAAAAACAGCCGGAAATTCAGGAGGGAGAAGCGATACGGGGATGTCTATGTCGAGGGAATAGGTTTTGGATACGGATTCGGCATAGGCGGGATTGACCGTAAAAAGATCGTAGTCGATGCCATCCAGAGGTATAACGCAGGATGATCCGGAAGGATAGAATATAGTCAGTTCCATTTTTTACGAAAAGTGATAGAGACGTTATTTTTTTGTCCAAGGAGGAAGTCGAAACTGCCGCCTGTGGCCCAACACACTTCCCCATCGAGAGAACACTCATAGGGAGAGGGGAAAAGGCTGCACAAGCGTTCGTAGTCGGCTGCGGATAGATAACCGGTATTGACGGTGAACGTTTTTAGAGCTGACGAATCGGTCGCGATGCAATGGGTGCGAAGATCAAAAATCTCCCCGGAGAGTTCCATGGACAACTGTTTGTCGCCGGTGCATACGAACAGTTCCGGGGTAGCTGTAGACGAAGGGAGATACAGAACGTGTTCCTGGTAAGAGTCTATGCGCAATGACACCATGTCGAAATATGCAAGGACTGTGCCTGTATCCGAACGGATCTCAAGACGAGCGGTATCCGAGGAAAAATGTCCTGCTACATTGTAAAAACAGGAGCTATAATGTGAGGGATTGAATGTAGCCAGGAGCTGTTCTTCCTTGTCGGGTTCGAGAAGATAGACACTGGTTTTGGAAGAGAGAGATTGCATATACGAAAATGCAAAGCGGCCGTTCGTCTGAAAAGGCGTATCGGAGGAAAGGCATATAAAACCGTCCTGCCGGTAAATATCCGTGTAGCCATGCTGGGAAGCATCGAAAATGAGGGTAGTGATATATTCCGGAGAAGATCCGGTATCTATCTGTTCGCCCTGGGCATCGGTAAAGGTATACTGAAAGCGTCCGACGGATATGCTGCAATTTTGTGCGAAGCATCCACCCGCCCGACCCATATCGACCCGGGAGAAAAAATTGCGGAAAGCAGATGCGATATTGATGCCCCACCCGTCTGCCAGCCGGGGGAAATCAAGAGGGACGGAATCCGTATGAGGATTGCCGTCCTGGTCAAAATAAACCACCGTAGCCGTGGCACTGACCATTACGGTATCCATATCCTGCGAAGAAACCTCGGTGGAGGTAATGATAAAATCCGTATCGGCATCGGTAAACACGATGCTGTTGGAAGAGGGTGATTTGAGAATGGAGATGGCCATGGTACATGAGGTTTTAGAAAGTTCGGGAGTTTTTTTGCCTGCGAGCCAGGCGATCGAGTGCTTTTTGCACCTGGAGCATGTTTTTTTCGTCGGCGACGATCACACCCATGAACGGGGTGTTCATCTTCTTATCGAGAGCCTCCAGAGTATGGATGAGGCGTTTGTCCTCTTTCGAACGAGAAGAACGGGAAACGGATTCCACGGATTTTACCGCACCGGCATAGCGCCCCTGGGCGAACCCTTGGGCGCCGGGAAGAGCGGCGATGTCCTCGATGATGTCCGGACGGATGCGGCGAAGCAACTGGGTGTCGGGGCCGGAGATGATGATCTCGGGCATCTGCTCACCGACCAGGGCGTTCTGCCGGGTGAAATACGTGGGTTCATGGATAAAGCGGGTGCGATTGGCATCGTCGCGGACGCGGGCAGTATAACGGCGGCCATCGCGGGTGCGGATGGTATCGTACTTTCCCTGGGAAAAAGCATTGGCTGCCTCCTGGATCTGCTGGAGCTGGATGGCCAGCGTGGCAGTATAGGCGGCGGCCTGAATACCGGCCAGCACACCGCCGAAGATGCCCCCCTGACCCCATGACTTGGCAATAACGGAGGCAAGACCGGTAAGGTAGTCGAGGACGGCTTGTTTTGCCTTGAGATCGGCCTCCTTGCGGGCATACTTGCGGCGGATCTCGTCCTGCTTGCGTTCGTTGCCTTCGTAGCGTTCGAGTTCCTGGTTCATGGCGTTGGTGTTGCGCTCAAGATCGAGGCTGATGGCAGCTCCGGATACCTGGCTGATGGCGCTGATGGTAGATTCGGCCAGAGAACGTTTGAAGTCCGCAATCTCCTTTTCGGCATCTTTGGTGGCCTGTACACGATCCTTGAGGAACTCCAGTTCGTTGTCGTAGTCGGACTGAAGGAACTCCTGATGTGCCTGGTAGATGCGCTGCCAGTTGTCGCCGTAGAGCTGGTACATGAGGTCGTTGATCTGCTGCGCCTGTTCGACTTCTTTCTCGGTGTCGAGCGCGACACCGTCGTAGGCGAGTTTGGCATTGTAGACCTGGCGGGCTTTGGCTTCGGCACGCTTCTGGTCTTCGGGTTTGTACTTTTCGACCAAGGCGGCGTACTCCCGGTCGTAAGCAGCGCGGAGGGAGTCTATGAGCTGCTGATACTGATGGCGTTCGGCATCGGTTGAGGCACGGGAGAGCATATACTCCGCATTGCGGATGGATGGTTTGTACTTATCGTCCAGCGCGCGGAAGGCCTTCTGCTCGTCGGTGGCGGTGAGGTCGAAGACTTTCTTGTCCAAGTCGATGCGCTGCAACTGGTCGTGAAGGTCCAGGATGAGACCCCTGTCACGGAGGAACTGCTCCATGTTTTCCTCGAGAGTCCGCAGAACATCGGCTGGAGGAGCACCTTCGTAGAGATCAATGATCTGATCGCGGTAGTTTTCCAGCGCTTCGGTGATCTCCTTCTCCAGTTTTTCCCGGGAGGCCTGGAAGTCGGGCAGGTCATCGACGGAGAGTTTGTCTATCTGCTCGTCGAGCCACTTGCGCGTATCGGTGAAAAGTTTTTCCTGGCGAGAACGCAGGTCGGCTGCTTTTTTGGCGGCCTCTGCCTGGGCGGTAGTATCTTGCTCAGGTGTCATACCGAGGGTGGTGCCGGTGGTGCGCAGATACTCTTCATAGGTCTTGAACTCGGGATGCGCGAGGAAGTCCTGCTGGAGCTGGGCGGCGGTGCGGGGATCGGAGAGAGAGACGGAGCGGTCGATGACGCGCTGCTGAAGATCCAGCGTGGAGCGTATCTGGTCGAGGGCTTCCTGGGCGATCTCGCCGGAGGCGACAAAGGATTCGGTATCGGGATCGTAAACCAGGTACGAGGTGCCGCCGGAGGCTACGCTGCGCATGGTCTCGAGGTAGTCCTGGCGGGTAAGCGTGGGAGCGGATGTGTTGGAGGATGATGATAGAGCTGCCTTTAATACATCTTCGTATTCTTTGTTCCGTATATTTAATTCTTTGATGCTGTTTAAATAACTACTCTGCTTATATTCATGACGTATAATACTAAGAATACGACTGTGGGTTTCCGCATATAAAGCACCATATCTGCCTAAATATTCCCCATCCCTATAAATATCTTGATACCTATTCTTATCTGTTATAAACTTAGATGTATATTTTTCGATGTTCCCTAAATATGTAAGCAAATCTAAACCCGATGTACCTTGAAGTTTAGGAATTTTTGCGACTGTATTTTCACCTATAAGTTTTTCTAATTTTAAGAATAACTCAAAAACTTTTTCTTGTTCTTCATCAATAAGCTCTTGTTCATCATATGCCATTCCAGCATATTCTTCTATTTTTTCTTTGTTCTTCTGGATAGCTATTTTCTGGATAAGAGCGGCGTTGGCGCGCTCCATGTTGTCGGCCAGGGAGGAGTAAAGGTCGGCTTCGGTCTGGATGTTCTGGAAAAGGCCGGGATAGTCCGCCTGGAGTTCCTTGAGCAGGGCGAGCTTGTCCTCCCAGGCGATGTTGGTGTCGCGCAACTTGGCTTCGGTGAGAGAGAGCTGGACACGTTCCTTGGCCAACTCCTCCGAGGGCTTGATGGCCATGATGTCGGCGATGCCGTTGAAGATGCCTTTGAGCCAACGCTCCAGGCCGCTATTGACAAACCACTCCTGGATAGCATTGCCGATACGCTGCATGGCTCCAAGGAGGGATACCTGGCGCTTTTCGTACTCGCGGGTGAGCGAGACGTTCTTGTCGAACTCCTCGTTGGCCAGGGCTTGTTTTTCACGCAGCTTGTCGGTGTTGTTGGCCAGGGAGAGGATGACCTTGGTGGCGCGCTCGCCGTCGATACCGAGGTCTGAGAAAGTACGGACGAGCTCGGTATTGGATACGGCGCCTTCCTTGATGCTCTCCAAAACGGCGATGATGGCAGAGTTGGCATCGGTCTCGAGCAGATGGACGAACTTCTCGACCGGCATCTGGGCGCGCTGGGCGTACAGCTCGACATTCTTGGCGACTTCGCCGAAGAACTGGCTGATGGCTGTACCGGCGACTTCCTGGGTGTTACCGGCCTCTTCGAGAACCGTACCGAAACCGAGCATCTCCTGAGCTGTGATATTGAGAGAACGACCGATGGCACCGGTGCGGAACAGGAAATCGACCTGCCACTCCTCGGAGGCTACGCCTTCGGCGGCTACCTGGTTGAGGGCAGAGCCGATGCGCTCCATGGCCTCGGAGAAAGTAACGCCTTTGCGTTCGGCCGTGCCGAAGGAATTGACGATCTTGGCCAGTTTGGAGATGATCTCGTCGGCATCTCCTTTAAGGGAGTCGCCGAGGGATACAACGATCTTGTCCGCTACGCGGGCGAACTCGGCAAGCTGGGAGACGCCGTCGATGCCCATACGCCCTCCGACGACAGCCAGCTGCATACGATCCGAGATGGAGGTGCGGGTATCCATACGAGCCAGACGGGAGGTGAGGCGGTAGGTGTCCGAGGTGGAGAGCGAGGTAACCTTGCGGATGTCGGAGAAGGATTCGGAGACGTCCTTGATGGTCTGCCATACTTCGCGGGCTTTGTTGCCTACGGCAGAGAGGACACCCACTCCGATGCCGAAAGCGGCGAAGAGCTTGGTGATGCCGCCGGTGAACTTACCCATACCCATGAAGCTGTTGCCGGCTTCGCCGGCAAGGGTCTTGAGCTCGCGCATACGGGCATTGACGGCGTTGAGCTGTTCGGCGGCCTTGCGGAAATGGTCGGTGTCTGCCTGGAACGAGGATACCTGGTCTAATAGCTGCTTGCGGAGTACCTTGAGCTGTTTGAGGGAGTACTGTTCGAGCTTGAGTCCCTGGAGGTATTCGCCTTCGGCGCGGATGAGTTCCTTGAGGTTGCCGGTGAGCTGCTGGAGGCGGGCATTTTTGTCCTTGTACTCCTGGGTATCCTGTTTGTTGGCTTGGGCGAGAGCTTCCAACTCGCGGGAGAGTTTGCGGATCTCCTGGTCGGCCTCCTTGAGTTCTTTGGACAAGGCGGTGAAACCGGCAAGGTTGTGCTCGGTCTCCAGAACGAATTTGACGGTGCGGATGGTGTCGTAATTAGCCATGGTTGGTGGTGGTAGATATTTCGAGATCGATAGCTTTCATGACTTCCTGGTGGTATTCCTCGGCCATCTGTTCGACGGCCGAGGATATAACGCCATAGGGAATGCGATATACCAGACGGGCTGGGGCTGACTTGAGGCCGGCACGGGTGGGGATAAGGCGGGACTGACGCGGGAACCCCGGTTCGCGAAGGGCGGCCATGGAGGAGGGAAAGGAATAGGTAAGGCCATAGAACTGCCCGAAATCCGATGCGGAGAGGCTTCGGGAAGATAGTAGCTCGGCGGGGAGGTCATTGTCCCGGATGATGCGCGTGCCATCCGAGAGAATGCGAGATATGCCGGCTGATAGATAACTGCGGCCGCGATCGAGAATGCGATGGACGATGTCGGAGAGATATTGGTCGGTGAGTGCCATGGTACAGTGATTTTATTTGATAAGTCGGCGGAACACGAGATATCCCACCACCAGGGCTACGGTGATGCACATCCACATCGCCGTGCGGGGAATAGGCATGGGCTTTTCGGTGGTCGAGGTCTCTACGTCGGCTTGGACGGTGGTATGCTCGGCCATACGCGATGTGTCCTGCACGGCGATATAGACGGTATCGGAACGCTGCGCTCGGGATTGCTCTTGGGCGGAGGATGCGCCCTCTCCCCTGCCCCCGTACAGGATGATTCCTCCAGAATATACTCGCGCACTGTCGAAGTCCCACGTCCACGAGGTGGATACGTCTCGGGCCATCTGCTCCATCCACTGGGTGAGGGATACGCCTTCCGCCTTGTGGCCGGTCGTCGTCTCCCGGTCTGTCTGCGTGGCGGTGCGGTCGGTGGTCTCGCTCTGGGTGGCTATGCGCCGGGATGCTCCGCACGAGAGCAGGAAAAGGAGGCTCGTAGCCAGTAAGAGGCCGCTCAATATCCTTTTCAAATCTCTTTGATAGTTCATTATTTTAGTTTTTTGCGATTTATTAAAATAAGCAGCGGGATTGTTCTATTGGGGTAAAACAGTTCCTTTCTCCCTTGATCTCCTCTTGCGTTGCCCGCTTTGCATTGCAGGAACAAAGACACAGCAGCCCGAGGGCGACGAGAGTAAGGACGACGGTCTGCCAAAGGAGGGCGAGACGGTAACGGTGCTTGGCTTTCATGGCGGTTATT
>CABSLV010000035.1 GCA_902478645.1 uncultured Flavobacteriales bacterium
CTTTGCGCCCCGCCTGCCCGCTTGTATGCTTGTTCGCCCCCCGCGTTTACGGGTGGTGATACGGCAAATGGTTCAGGATGGAGAACGCCCGGTATAGCTGCTCGGTAAAGAACAGCCGGACCATCTGATGCGAGAAAGTCATCGGGGAGAGGCTCACCTTCCCGTTGGCCCGGCGGTAAACCTCGTCTGAAAAGCCGTAAGGACCGCCCACTACGAAGACCAGGCGGCGTACACCCGCATTCATCTGTTTTTGCAGGTAGTCGGCAAAACCGGTGGAAGTAAACGAACTTCCTCTTTCATCCAGGAGGACGACTACATCTTCGGGGCGGATTCGGGCCAGCAGCTCGCGTCCTTCCCGGGTTTTCTGTTCCGCCTCCGAGAGGTTTCGGGCGTTTTTCACATCGGGAAGTTCCTCGAGGCAGAAGTCGGCGAAGCGTTGCAGACGCTTCCCGTATTCCGCCGTGAGTCCTTTCAGTGCAGGGGAATCCGTATATCCGACGGCCAGCAGAGTCAGTTTCATTGCAGGCCGTATTGTTTGATTTTCCGGTACAGCGTCCGCTCGGATATGCCCAATTCCCGGGCGGCATCCTTGCGTTTGGAGCGGTGCCGCTCGAGTGCCTTGCGGATCATCTCGATTTCGTTCTTTTCCAGGGCGAGCGGTTCTTCCTCGGCTGCGGGGTGCTCTTCATAATTGCCCAGGTCGATCACTTTTTCCGCAGGGATAGAAGGAAGGGAATGAGCGGCAGGGAGGGGATCCTCCGTTTTGGGGCCCGGCAAGGCAACGGGCGTTTGTGCCACGAGGTTTTTGAAGAAATCGTTTGGACGGTTGCCCTCCAGCAGGGAAGTCACCAGGCGTTTGAGTTCGGATACTTCTCCTCGGAGTTCGCTTACCGAGTGCGCCAGGAGCTGCACCTCGGCCTCGTTGTGTCCCGTCGGAGAGGCGATCCTCTGCGGAAGGAAACTGCCCGAGGGAGCCTGAGGCAGGTACGAAGCAGCGGTGGAGGCATCCACATACCGGTTGGATTCCATGATGGAGAGTTGTTCGGTAAAGTTGCGCAACTGGCGGATGTTTCCCGGCCAGTCGTACGACTGGATATATTCGATGGCATCCTCCGAGAGGCGGGCCGGCGGCATTTTGTATTTTTCGGAAAAATCGGCCGAGAATTTTCGCCACAGCAGGTAAATATCCTCTCTTCGGCCGCGCAAGGGGGGAAGGGATATCTCGACCGTGTTGAGCCGGTAGTAGAGGTCCTCGCGGAAGCGTCCCTGCGCGATGGCTTCGATCAGGTTGCGGTTGGTGGCGGCGACGATGCGTACGTCGGTACGCTGCGTCTGGGACGAGCCTACCTTCATGAATTCGCCGGTTTCCAGCACGCGCAGCAGCCGGACTTGGGTCATCAGCGGCAACTCGCCTACTTCGTCCAGGAAGATCGTTCCCCCGTCGGCCACTTCGAAGTAGCCTTTGCGCACCCCGGCCGCGCCGGTAAAAGCGCCTTTCTCGTGTCCGAAAAGTTCGCTCTCGATGGTCCCTTCGGGGATCGCTCCGCAGTTTACGGCGATGTAAGGCTTGTGTTTGCGGTAGGAAAGCGAGTGGATGATACGGGGAATGTTTTCCTTGCCCACGCCGCTCTCGCCCGTTACCAGCACCGAAATGTCGGTGGGGGCGACGATAGCAGCTTTCTCGATCGCCCGGTTCAAGGCCGGGGAATTGCCGATGATGCCGAAGCGTTGTTTTATTTCCTGAATGTCGATGGTCATACGGTAAATGAAAAAGGGTTAGTCCGAACACAAAGTTACGGAATAACCCTTAAAGTCGTCTGACAAAATGTCAGGTTTTATTTCCCTGTGCAGTATTTGTAGACTTCGATGTAGTCTTCCCGGGTTTTGAGGCGGTTTTTGTTTTTCTTCAGGAAAGCTTTCAGTCCGGCGGCTTTGTCCGGGAAAGCATTCTGAATGTCGCGTTGGGTGCGGAAGGGGATGTGTTCGCCGTTGCGGGAGATGTAGTAATCATACATCAACTTCACATGGATGTCGTAGGGCATGGCCGGCATCAGGGCAAAGTTGGCGTAACTGGTGGCGGAACGCAGGTTGGAATTGTTGTTGGGGATGACGCTCCCGTAGGCATCGGTGCGTTCCTGTGGGGTGGCCGTGCCGATGTGCTCCACGTACAGCCCGTCATCCTTGGCCGGGAAGATGGCTTCGATCAGTTCGCCTTTGCCGGGGGTCTTGGGTACCAGGGTCAGGGAGTCGATCGTTACCATGGCAATCTTTTCGGGATGGTCCACCAGATAGATCGTCCCGTTTTGGGCAAATACCAGATCCTGTGTGATCACGCAGTAGTTCAGCATGGCGGTCGAGGTCGAGCCGTCGGAGTAGGTAACCACACCGGGGCGGAATTTCTCGAGGATCATGTGGTAGGTCAAGGGATCGCGACCGGTAGTATCTTCATGTACCCATTGTCCCCACACGGGGGCGGTTATAATGGTCAGCAGGGTTAAAAACAGTAGTCTTTTCATGGCAGTACGGATTTTCTAATGTCCTGTCCCAAATATAGGGAGTTTTTTGAGAAAAAAACAAAAAGGAAAATTTTATTGCATGTTTTTGCCGGATAGGCATTTCCGGACAGAGAAGCAAGGGAGGAGAGGAGAAAAATAAATTTTGGTTTTAACGAAAAAGAACACGGGGGATGTTTACATTTGTCCGGTAATCATCAATCATCATAAAACTATGAGTCTGAAAGGAACACAAACTGAAAAAAACCTTCTGATCTCCTTTGCCGGAGAGTCGCAGGCGCGTTCTCGTTATAAATTTTTCGCATCGAAAGCGCGTAAGGAAGGATACGAACAGATAGCCGCCGTGTTCGAGGAAACCGCCGAACAGGAAAAGGAGCACGCCGAGCGTTTCTTCAAGTTCCTCGAAGGAGGAATGGTCGAAATCACGGCATCGTATCCCGCCGGAGTGATCGGTACAACCCTCGAAAACCTCAAGGCCGCCGCTGCCGGCGAACACGAAGAATGGGTCGATATGTATCCCGTCTTTGCCGACGTGGCGCAGCAGGAAGGTTTCACCGAGATCGCTACCGCATGGCGGAACATTGCCAAGGTGGAAGCCTTCCACGAGAGCCGTTACCTCAAGTTGCTCGAACGCGTGGAAAACGGTACGGTCTTCGAACGCGAGGAGGAAATCGAATGGCAGTGCCGCAACTGCGGATTTGTCTTCCGGGGCAAAAAGGTGCCCGGGAAATGCCCGGCCTGTGAACATCCCCAGGCATATTTCGAGCCCAAGCGTGACAATTATTGAGCCGGGAAGGGAACGCAGAGAAAAAAAACGCCGGGAAGGTGAAAGCACCTTCCCGGCGTTTTTTCTGCGGATAGTCCAGTCCGATTCCCGGCAAGTGAAAAGGGAATGGAAACCGCCAATTTTTTCAAGGTGTTTTGTCCATTTTTTTCGTGCGAAAAAAGTACCTTTGAGAAGAAAGTATGGAAGAAAAGATGACACTGTCGCAGTGGCGGAAAGAGTTTGTCGCATCTCTGTCGGGGTTGTATCCTCCGGAGGAAGCCCAGGCACTGTTTTTTCGTTCGGTGGAGCACGCCTTGGGGATAGGCCGGCTGCGCTATGCGATGGAAAAAGACCGGGAACTCTCCGGGGAGGATTCCGAACGTCTTCGCCGTATCGAGGGCGAGCTTCTCACGGGGCGTCCTTTGCAGTACATCACCGGTACGCAAGTGTTTTGCGGACGCAGTTTTTCGGTGGACGCCCGGGTGCTCATCCCCCGGGGCGAGACCGAGGAATTGGTCGATCGGGTCCTGCGGGAAAATGCCGGGCGGACGGCCCGGGTGTTGGATGTAGGTACGGGAAGCGGAGCGATCGCCGTGAGCCTGGCTTTGGAGCGTCCCGCCTGGAGGGTCGAAGCGCTCGATGTGAGTGCGGATGCTTTGGCTCTCGCCCGGGAAAATGCCCGGCGTTTGGGGGCGGAGGTAGAGTTTCGGCAGGCGGACATCCTGCAGGAGGATGCATGGACGGCCTTGGGGACTTACGATATGGTGGTGTCCAACCCTCCGTATGTGCGGGAGAGTGAACGGGAGCAGATGCATGACAATGTACGGCGGTATGAGCCTTCCTTGGCATTGTTTGTTCCGGACGAAGACCCTTTGCGGTTTTACCGGGCCATCGGCCGGTTTGCCTTTGCAGGCTTGACGGCAGGAGGAAGGCTGTATTTCGAGATCAATCGGGCGTTCGGCCGCCAGACGGCGGAACTGTTGGCCGGCCTGGGTTTCGCGGAGGTAGAAGTATTCCAGGATATCAACGGGTGCGACCGGATGGTACGTGCCGTAAAAAAGTGAAAGCAAGATGGAAAAAGAACCTGAAAATCGTTATGTCCCCCGTGAGCGGACGGTCGAAGGCTTGGACATCGACCGCTACATGGGGCTTTGGTACGAGATCGCCCGGTTTGACCACCGTTTCGAACGGGGCATGGACAACGTGACGGCGCAATACGAGCGTACGGGCGAAAACCGGGTGAAGGTTACCAACAGCGGTTTCCGGAACGGAAAACGGCACTTGGCCCATGGGAAAGCCCGTATTCCCGATCCGAAACATCCCGGGAGACTGGAGGTGTCGTTCTTTCTGTGGTTCTATGCGGACTATTACGTGATGGAACTCGGGGAGGACTATTCCTATGCTTTGGTGGGCAGTAGCAGCGACAAGTATCTGTGGATCCTGGCCCGTACGCCTTACCTGCCGAAGGAAACGACCGATCACCTGTTGGCCTGCGCCCGGGAGCGGGGTTACGATACCTCGAAACTGATCTGGGTCGGGCAGCAATCCGATGGGGGACAGGCGCGTTGAGAGAAAGGGCCGTTCGGACGGTAAAAACGTATAAAAAACAATGGAAAAGACAGTAGTTGGTATCGGGGAGATCCTCTGGGACATCTTCCCGCAGGGAAAGCGTTTGGGTGGAGCTCCGGCCAATTTCGCCTGGAATATGGCCCAACTCAGTTACCGGGCCCGCTTGCTCACCGCCGTAGGACGCGATGAGTTGGGGCAGGAGATTCTGCGGAGCTTGGCCCCCTCGGGGCTTGACGCCGATGTGCAGCAGACGGATTATCCCACCGGAAGCGTGCAGGTGGAGACCGATGCGGCCGGGGTGCCCACGTATCGGTTTCGGGCGGATGTAGCCTGGGATCATCTGCGCTTTACGGAAGCGGAAGCCGCTATGGCGGCTTCCGCCGATTGCGTGTGCTACGGGACTCTGGCCAGCCGAAGCTCCGGGACAGCACGCAGCCTGGAGGCATTTTTGCAGGTGGTCGCCCGGCGGAAGACGGCTTGCCGGGTGTTTGACGTGAACTTGCGGCAGGATTTTTATTCGCGGGAGTTGATCGAGCGCTTGCTCGGGCTTTCGGATGTGGTGAAAGTGAACGAGGAGGAACTGGAGATTCTCGCCGGAATGTGGTTGCCCGGAGCGGGGGACCGCGAGGAAAAATGCCGGGAACTTCTCGCCCGTTTCGGCCTGCGCCTTGTGGTGCTCACTTGCGGCGGGCAGGGAAGTCTGGTGGTCTGCTCCGATGGGGAAATCTCCCGAAAGTCCTCTCCTGTTATCGAGATTGCCGATACGGTGGGTGCGGGCGATGCCTTTACCGCCGGTTTTTGTGCCGGTTTGCTCGGGGGGAAGCGTTTGGAGCGCTGCCATGAACTGGGTGTTGAACTGGCCTCGTTCGTATGTTCCCGTCCGGGTGCGATGCAGCAAATCCCGCAGGCTCTTCGCGAAAAGTTTTTTTAATTCTCGGAACTTCCCTCCGAGCGGTGCAGGGTGATGCACGTGATCTCCGGGCGCATCCCTACGCGCGCCGGAAAGAAATGGTAGCCGATGCCCCGATTGACGTAGAGTTGCCGGCCGTTTTCCCGGTAGGGTCCCGCCCAGTAGGGATAGCGGTATTGGATGGGGCTCCATTGCCGGTTTTCCGACAGGCGGAAGGCCAGTTGCATGGCATGCGTGTGTCCGGAGAGCGTCAGATCGACAAAGGTCGGATAGTGGGCTACGATGCGCTCGAAATGCGTGGGGTCGTGCGAGAGCAGGACGATGAACGCATCCTCAGGAATGCCTTCGAGGGCTTTCCCGAGGTCGCCCCGGGCAGGAAAGGGCCCCGTACCCCAGTTTTCCACACCAGCCAGGTACAACGTGTCGCCGCCCCGGACGATGGGCGTGTGAGCGTTGTCCAATACCTGGAATCCTGCGCGGCGGTAATAGCTGTGCAGCGAATCCATCTGCGCTTCCCGTTGGGCGGGGGTGAGGCTGTGATCGTACTCGCAGTAGTCGTGGTTGCCGATCACCGCGTATTTGCCCTCCGGGGCGTGCAGGGCCGAGAGGTAGTCTATCCAGGGAAGCATGTCGGCCGAGTTGTCGTTGAGGATATCGCCCGTGAGTACGATCATGTCGCCCTGCAGTCCCGCGATCATCTCGAAAGCGCGGGGCAGGTGGCGGTCGTCCGGGCGGAACGAACCCAGGTGCAGGTCCGAGATTTGTACGATCCGCAGTCCGTCCAGACCTTCCGGTACCCGGGGGCTTTCCATCACGAAGTCCTCGACCCGGTAGTCGGTCTTTCCCCGCAGGATGCCTTCCACCACGGTGGCGATGCCGGCCAGGGCCAAAAGGCACGAGAGGAGAAACAAACCTTTGAGGGGTGCGGAAGGCCACGCTCCGGTAGTGGCGCGGCGAAAGAGGCGGTACAGGTCGTCGATGACGGCGCCTATGCACAAGGGCAGGGTGGCGCAGGCGTAAAAGAGTACCGCGATGGCCACGGCCCGGGCCGCGGTGTAGAGCGACAGTTCGCCGGTCAGGGATATCCCGACGTACAGCAGGGCGGCCAGCCCCATGGCGGCGTAGATCCTCCGGGCGGTGCGCGGGGAGGAGGCCCTGCGCAGATAGCGGTAGGCATAGAGGCCGGACAGAAGGGCGATCGTCAGGGTGATGTAGATGACCATAGCATTGAGAGGCGCTTTGCCTTGCGCCTTTGATGGGGGCTAAGATAGTTTTTTTCTCCCCACGCAGGTGTGAATGTTTTTATAATAATCGTCGGTGGCGTATCTTTGTCCTACTTACTTTTAGTCGGCATTGGAAAAAGAAGAGATCGTGCGGCGTGTAGCCCGGGGGGAGAATTACAAACGTCTGGAAGGGGCGCTCTCCGCTTCGCCGCAAGCGAAAGTATGCTTGAAGGGTTATGTCGGGTCGTGGCTCTATGTGGCAGCGGCGCAGCTGTTGGGCCAACTCAAAACGCACCTGCTGGTGGTGTGTGCAGACAAGGAAGCCGCGGGGTATGCCTACGGCGACCTGCGTTATCTGTGTGGAGAAGACCGCGCCTTGTTTTACCCCGCTTCGTACCGCCGCCCGTATCAGAGCGAGGAGGTGGACAATGCCAATGTGCTGCTGCGCGGCGAGGTGCTTTCCGCCCTGGCTTCTTCCGCCGGGGGGTGCTGTGTGGTGAGCTATCCGGAGGCTTTGTTTGAGAAGGTGGTTTCCCGTCAGGGAGTCGTCTCCCGCACGTTCGAGATCGCCGTGGGCGATACCCTGCCCATCGACCGTTTGGTCGAGCGTCTGGAGGGAGAAGGTTTCGAGCGGGCGGAGTTCGTCTTTTCGGCCGGGCAGTATGCGGTGCGCGGCGGCATCGTGGATATTTTCTCCTTCAGCGCCGACACGCCGTACCGGGTGGAGTTTTTCGGCGATCAGGTGGAGAGCATCCGGCCTTTCGACCTCCAGACGCAGCTCTCCCAGGGCAGCCGCCCCTCTTTTTCGGTGATGGGAAACCTCAAGCCGTCCCCCGAGACGGAAAAAGAATACCGCAGTTTCTTTGATTTTCTCCCCGAAGGCACCTTGGTGCTGGCGCACAACATCCCGGCCTGTGCCGCTTTGGTGGGCAAACGGATGGAAAAGGCCCGGGAAGATTTTTCGGCCTTGAAGGAAAACAGCCCGTTGAAGCATCTTCCGCCCGAGGAACTGTTCCTGGACGAAGGGGTATTCCGCCGGGGTTTCTCCCGCCATCGGGTGCTGGAACTCTCCCAGCGTCCGTTTTTCGAAGGGGCGTGCGAGTTGGATAGCGGGATCGTCCCCCAGGCGGTGTTCCACCGCAATTTCCAACTGCTGGGGCAGACTCTCTCGGAAGGTTCGTCGCGGGGGCTGTCCAATGTCATCTTTTGCGCCAACGATACGCAGATCCGCCGACTGAAGGACATATTTGCCGACGTGGACCGTCAGGTCCGCTTCGAGGCGATCGAGGGGGAGTTGCACGAAGGTTTTACCGACGCATCCGCTTCGCTGGCCTGCTACACCGACCACCAGATCTTCGAGCGTTACCAGCGCTATGCCGTGCCCCGTCAGTACACCCAGTCGCAGGCTTTGTCCCTGTCCCAGTTGGCCGAGCTGGAGGTGGGCGACTACGTAACCCATATCGACCACGGGATCGGGCGTTTCGGCGGCCTTCAGAAGATCGACGTGGACGGGCGGCTTCAGGAGGCGGTCAAGTTGATCTATGCCGGAGGGGACATCCTGTACGTGAGCATCCACTCGTTCCACAAGATCGCCAAGTATAGCGGCAAGGAGGCTTCCCAGCCTCGGGTGGATCGTTTGGGTTCGGGGGCGTGGAAGGCGCTCAAGGACCGGGCGAAGAAGCGGGTCAAGCAGGTGGCTTTCGACCTGATCAAGATCTATGCCGCCCGCCGTACGGTCAAAGGGTATGCCTTTTCTCCGGATACCTACCTGCAGAACGAACTGGAGGCTTCGTTCATCTACGAGGATACTCCCGATCAGCTCAAGGCGACCCAGGCGGTGAAAGCCGACATGGAGAGCGACCGCCCGATGGACCGCCTGGTGTGCGGCGACGTGGGCTTCGGCAAGACCGAGGTGGCAATCCGTGCGGCGTTCAAGGCGGCCTGCGATTCCAAACAGGTGGCGGTGTTGGTGCCTACGACCATCCTGGCGTTCCAGCACTACCGCAGTTTTGCTTCCCGGCTCAAACGAATGCCGGTGCGGGTGAACTACCTGAACCGTTTCCGCAGCCCGAAGGAAAAAGCGGCCATCCTCAAGGACTTGGCCGAAGGGAAGATCGACATCCTCATCGGCACGCACCAGATCGTGGGAAAAAGCGTCAAGTTCAAGGACCTGGGGCTGCTGATCGTCGATGAGGAACACAAATTCGGCGTGGGGGTCAAGGACAAACTCAAAACCCTGCGCACCAACGTCGATACCCTCACCCTCACGGCTACCCCCATTCCGCGTACGCTCCAGTTTTCACTCATGTCCGCCCGCGACCTTTCGGTGATTGCCACCCCGCCGCCCAACCGGCATCCCATCCATACCCAGGTCGTTACCTTCGACCGCGAGGTGATCCGCGATGCCATCGCCCGGGAGTTGGCCCGGGGCGGGCAGGTGTTCTTTATCCACAACCGCATCGAAAACATCTACGAAGTGGCCGCCCTGGTGCAGGAATTGGTACCCGATGCCCGCATCGTGGTGGGACACGGGCAGATGAAGGGCGAGGAACTGGAAAAACGCATGCTCGACTTTATGGAGGGCCGTTACGACGTGCTGGTGTCCACCTCCATCGTCGAAAGCGGGCTGGACATCCCCAACGCCAATACCATTCTGGTGAACAACGCGCACCAGTTCGGCCTGTCCGACTTGCACCAACTCCGGGGACGGGTGGGACGCAGCAACAAAAATGCGTATTGCTACTACATCGCCCCGCCGTATTCCGCCATGACGGACGATGCCCGGCACCGTTTGGAGGCTTTGGAGAAGTATTCCGCCATCGGGCAGGGGATCAACATCGCGATGAAGGACCTGGAAATCCGCGGGGCGGGCGACCTGCTGGGTGCCGAGCAAAGCGGGTTCATCGCCGACATCGGCTTCGACACCTACCAGAAGATCCTCTCGGAGGCTGTCGAGGAGCTTCGCCGCGAGGAATTCGCCGACGTATTCGCCGGGGATGGGGGAAGCAATGATACCTTGTCGTTCGTCGCACCGGACACCCAACTGGACACCGACTTCGAACTGCTCATCCCGGACGACTATGTGTCTTCGAGCGTGGAGCGTTTGCGGTTGTACAACACCTTGTCCGGATTGAAGACCGACGGGCAGTTGGAGGACTTCGCCGCGCAGCTGCGCGACCGTTTCGGACCGCTTCCGCCCCAGGTAACGGACCTGCTGTCCTCGATCCGCCTCAAGTGGGAGGCTTCGGAGCTCGGGTTTGAGAAACTGGTGATCAAGAAAGGCATCCTGCGCGCGCATTTCCCTTCCGACAGCGCTTCGCCGTATTACCGTTCGGAGGTCTTTTCGTCCATCCTGGCTTGGGGAGGTATCCAGGGCAACCGCTGCCGTTTCGAGGAAAAACCCCAGCGCGACGGTCGTAAGGCTTTGGTGATGCGTCTGGAGGGAGTCCGTTCGCTCGCTCAGGCACGGGAGACGGTCGATTCGCTCGCCCGCGCCGCCTTGAAAAAGCCGGAGTGATTTTTGAATAGTTTTTGAATAAAACAGGATGCGGCTCGGCCGCGTCTTGGGCAAAACTTCGTTTTCCCCCACGTCCGCTGCGCTCGCCTTACCCTATTTTTAGATAAAACAGGGTGCGGCTCGGCCGCGTCTTGGGCAAAACTTCGTTTTCCCCCTTGCCGCTGCGCTCGCCTTACCCTATTTTTGTACCATGGATGCAGCAGATCGCAATGTGTTTCTCACCCCGGTCGAATATCTCAAGGGGATAGGTCCTCGGCGTGCCGAAGCGCTCAAGTCGGAAATGGGGGTGTTCAATGCCGGCGACCTGCTCAATTTTTTCCCGTACCGCTACATCGACAAGACGCGCTACTATACCGTTTCGCAGATCCGCCAGGCCGATGCCGATGTACAGGTCGTCGGGCGTCTCGGCCCGGTGAACGAAGTAAAGCAAGGCGGGCGGACGGTGCGCCTGACGGCCGATTTTTACGATGCCACCGGACGGGTGGAACTAGTCTGGTTCAAAGGTTTCCCCTGGGTGAAGAAAAACCTCGTTACCGGACAGCAGTACGTGGTGTTCGGCCGGCCGGCCTTCTATGCCGGGCGGTACAGCATTCCCCATCCCGAGATGGAAACCCTCGAACAACATCGCTCCTCGCCCCTCTCGGCGATGGTGCCGGTGTACCCTTCGGGGGAAAAACTGCACAAGAGCGGAGTAACGTCCCGGGTGGTCGCCCTGGCGGTGGCTTCCTTGCTGGAGGTGGCCTTGCCTCGGGTGGAGGAGACGCTCTCCGGGGAAGTCCTGCGCCGTGAAGGCTTGATGTCCCGCCGGGAAGCTCTCCGGGCGATTCATTTTCCCAAGGATGCCGACGAATTGGCACGGGCGCGTTACCGGATGAAGTTTGAGGAATTTTTCTTCATGCAACTGGCCCTGCTGCGGCGCAAGATCATCCGACAGGGAAAACTCACGGGCTACGTCTTCGACAAGGTGGGAGAGCGGTTCAACACGTTCTACCACCACCATATGCCTTTTGAACTCACCGGAGCGCAAAAACGCGTGGTGCGCGAGATCCGCCACGATGTCTCCACCGGCTATCAGATGAATCGTCTGGTGCAGGGCGACGTAGGCAGCGGAAAGACGATGGTGGCCCTGCTGTCCATGCTCCTGGCCTTGGACAACGGCTACCAGGCCTGTATGATGGCCCCTACCGAGATCCTGGCCATGCAGCATTACCGTACCTTGTCCCGTTTGCTCTCCGACATGCCGGTACGGGTGGCGTTGCTCACCGGTTCGACCCGAGGCCCCCAGCGCCGCCAACTGCTCGAAGACCTTCGCACCGGTCAGGTGGATATTCTGGTGGGCACGCACGCCTTGATCGAAGAAACGGTGGTTTTCGCCCGTTTGGGGCTGGCGGTGATCGACGAACAGCACCGTTTCGGGGTGGAGCAGCGTTCCAAGTTGTGGGGGAAAAGCGGATATGCGCCCCATATTTTGGTGATGACGGCCACGCCCATTCCCCGCACCTTGGCCATGAGCGTGTACGGCGATCTGGATGTCTCGGTGATCGACGAACTTCCGGCCGGAAGACGCCCGGTGCGGACCTACCACCGTTACGAGTCGGCCCGTTTGTCGGTTTTCGGCTTCATGCTTTCCGAGATCGACAAAGGACGTCAGGTGTACGTGGTGTATCCGCTCATCGAGGAGTCGGAAAAGTCCGACTACAAAAACCTGATCGACGGGTACGACGTGCTCGAGGAGTATTTTCGCGCCCATGGTTACCAGGTCGGCGTGGTGCACGGGCGGATGAAACCCGAAGACAAGGAGGCGGCTTTGGCGCATTTCCAGCGGGGTGAAACCCACATCTTGGTCTCCACCACGGTGATCGAAGTAGGGGTGGACATCCCCAATGCCACGGTGATGGTCATCGAGAGTGCCGAACGGTTCGGGCTGGCGCAGTTGCACCAGTTGCGTGGGCGCGTAGGGCGGGGAGGGGAGCAGTCGTATTGCATCCTGATGACCGGCAACAAGCTCAGCACAGAATCCCGAGCCCGCATCGAAACGATGGTGCAGACCAACGACGGGTTCAAGATCGCGGAAGCCGACATGCGTTTGCGCGGGTATGGCGACTTGATGGGTTTGCGCCAGAGCGGAGTGTCCAACCTGAAAATAGCCGATCTGTTCAAGGATGGCGCTATTCTCGAAGCGGCCCGGAAAGCCGCGCAGAATGTCCTGTTTTCCGATCCCGATCTTCTTTCCCCGGCCAACGCCCCCATCCGATCCGTGTACGACGGGGTGTTGAAGGGGCGCGCCTTGTGGAGCTATATCAGTTGATTTTTTGGGAAAAGCCTTTGCTGTGCCGCATAGGGTTTGAAAAGGCAGACGGTGCGCAATGCGGAGGAATGATCCTCCGGATTTGTTCCGCCAGTCGGCGAGGGATCAAAAGACGGCGGCGGAGGGCTTACTGCGGGTCCACGTCGATCACGATCCGTACATTGCGGAACGCTTTCTCGGCCGTCAGCACTGCTACGGCATTGCGGATGGCGTTTTTTGCCCCCGAGAGCGAGATGTTCTCAGGGAGTTTGACGTAGAGGTGCTGGATAAAATAATTGTTGATCCGGGGGATGTAGTAGTAGTCCGGGCCCAGGACGTTTTCGGCAAAGAGTTCGCGCAGGCGGCCGGCCAACAGGCCGGCCGCCACGTCGAGCGTTTGGGGGGTCTTGTGACGCAGGACGATGCGCACCATTCGGCAGAAAGGCGGATAATGGAATTCCAGGCGGTGCGACAGGATGGTCCGGTACATCGCCCGGTAATCCGAGGTCAGCACATGGCGGATCACCTCGTGCTGCGGATCGTAGGTCTGGATCACCACCCGTCCCTGTTCTTTCCGCCCGGCGCGGCCGGCCACCTGGCTCAGGAGTTGGAATCCCCGTTCGAAGGCACGGAAATCGGGGCTTTTGAATACGTTGTCCGCATTGAGGATGCCCACGAGGGAAACATGGTCGAAGTCCAGCCCTTTGGCGATCATCTGCGTGCCGATCAGGATGTCGGCGCGGCCTTGCTCGAACGTCTGAAGGATGTTCCGGTAGGAGTTTTTTCCACTCGTGGTATCGGTGTCCATCCGCAGGATGCGGGCCGACTCGAACAACCGGGCGGCCTCGTCCTCCACCTGCTGGGTGCCGAACCCTTTGGTGTCCAGACGCGGCGAACCGCACACCGGGCACACCGTAGGGCGGTGTTCCCAGTAGCCGCAGTAGTGGCAGCGCAGGGTGTCGCTGGTTTTGTGGTAGGTCAGGCTCACCTCGCAGTGGTGGCATTGCGGCACCCAACCGCAGTCGCGGCACTGTACCACCGGTGCGTATCCCCTTCGGTTTTGGAACAGGATCACTTGCTTTTTCTCCGCGAGCGCCTCCTGTACCGCTTCGATCAGTTCGAGGGAAAAGTGTCCCTTCATGCGTCCCTGCGCGTAGGCCTCCCGGATGTCCACCACCGAGATCCGGGGCATCTCCACCTCGCCGTATCGCCGGGGGAGTTCCGCCAAGGTGTATTTCCCCGTTTCGGCATGGTGGTAACTCTCCACCGAAGGCGTAGCCGAACCCAGCAGGACGTTCGCCCCGGAAAATTTCCCCAGTACGATCGCCGTATCCCGGCCGTGATAGCGCGGAGCCGGGTCTTGCTGCTTGTAACTCGGCTCGTGTTCCTCGTCCACGATGATCAGTCCCAAGCGGCTCATCGGCAAAAACACCGCGCTGCGGGCGCCCAGCACCAGGTCAAAGCGGTTTTCTCCCTCGCCTTGCACCCGTTTCCAGACTTCGGCGCGCTCCATCTCGTTGTAGCGGGAGTGGAACACCCCGGTCTTTTCCCCGAAATAGGCTTTCATCCGCCCCACCAGTTGCGTAGTCAGGGCGATTTCCGGCAGCAGGTACAGTACTTGTTTTCCCTGCCGGATCGTCTGGTCGATCAGCCGGGCGTACAATTCCGTCTTGCCCGAACCGGTTACCCCGTGCAGCAGCACTGTTTTCCCTTGGGAAAAACCCTCGCGGATCGCTTCCAAAGCCCGGGTCTGGTCCTCGCTCAAGGCCCTGGGTTCCTTTCTTTGCTCTCCCTCGCCCTGCAAACGGTCCGTTTCCCGTTTTTCGACTACGACAATGCCCTTTTTAGCCAAAGCCTCCACCGCCGAAGCCTTTCCCCCGCAGAGTTCGACCAAGTCCTTTTTCGGCACCAAAAGACAGCCCTTGGCCCGTTGGTCCAACATCGCCATCAGCACCAGGCGTTGCCGCTCGCTGCGCGCCGTCGCTTCGAATGCCTCCCGGAGAGCCTCCGGGGATTCCTGGCAGCGGTCCGAGAGACGCACCACGCTTTCTTTCTTCGGGGTGTATCGCTGGGCGTATTCCCGAAATACCCTTAGCCATCCCTGTGCGATCATCTTCCGGACGACAGGCAGGGCGTTTTTCCGTTGGAGGATCGCCGAAACGTCCTCGATCGAGAGGCTCGGGTTGTTTTCCAACGCTTCGAATATCAGGAATTCCGCGTCGGACAACTCCGCCTCGGCTACTTCGCTTTCCGTCCGTTCGATCTTCGTGGTGCTTTCCAGCATCATCGCCGCCGGCATCGCCGCCCGCATCACTTCGCCGGGCGTGCAGGCGTAGTAGTCGGCTACCCATTGCCACAGGCGCAACTGCTCGCGGGTGATGCTCGGGGTCGTCTCCAGGATCTCGACGATCTCTTTCGGTCGGTAACCCTCCGGTTCGGCCAGGGAAAGCCCCGTGATGACGCCGGTGTACAGGGCTCCGCGCAGCTCGACCGCTACCCGGCATCCGAAAAGGTCGTCGTCCGTTTCCCGGGGTAGCTTGTAGGTCAGGCTTTTGGCCAAATTCAGTGGCAAGAGTACTTCGGCGTATCGCATCGTCGTGTCTTTTTACAGTGCAATATTAAGGGAAAAAACGCAACGAACCACCCGCTGTCCGGGGAGGGGAGAGGTCTTGAAAAAAATCCATTCTGTAATTCCCTGAAAGCGAATGGTTGGAAAAAAACTTTCAAAAAAACCTTGAAAAAAATTTGGAGAGAGAGGAAAAAAGGGATTACCTTTGCCCCCGCAAACGGAGAGGGACCCGGGCGAGGGGAGATGAAGAGAGAGGGGTTTCGATCGTGAGTGAGAGAGTTCTTTGAAAAGATGAGATAGCCAGAACCGATAGCGCTACGTGAGTAGCGCAGAAGAAAATCGGTAAGGGCGTGTACAAGAGAGGCGACGTTGATTTCAAGAGAGAGTCGGGAGAAGAATTTGACAATGGAGAGTTTGATCCTGGCTCAGGATAAACGCTAGCGGCAGGCCTAACACATGCAAGTCGAGGGGCAGCGTGACGGGTAGCAATACCTGTTGACGGCGACCGGCGCACGGGTGCGTAACGCGTATGTAACCTACCGTTCACAGGGGGATAGTCAGAGGAAACTTTGAATAATACCGCATAAAACAGGGGTCCGGCATCGGAATATTTGTTAAAGGTGGCGACACGGTGAACGATGGGCATGCGTTCGATTAGATAGTTGGAGAGGTAACGGCTCACCAAGTCTACGATCGATAGGGGGTCTGAGAGGATTATCCCCCACACTGGTACTGAGATACGGACCAGACTCCTACGGGAGGCAGCAGTGAGGAATATTGGGCAATGGGCGAAAGCCTGACCCAGCCATGCCGCGTGCAGGAAGACGGCCCTATGGGTTGTAAACTGCTTTTACTCGGGAAGAATAAGGGTTACGTGTAACCCGATGACGGTACCGAAAGAATAAGCATCGGCTAACTCCGTGCCAGCAGCCGCGGTAATACGGAGGATGCAAGCGTTATCCGGAATTATTGGGTTTAAAGGGTCCGCAGGCGGACAGGTAAGTCAGTAGTGAAAAACCGGGGCTTAACCCCGGTCGTGCTACAGAAACTGCCTGACTAGAGAAAGTTTGGCGTTGGCGGAATGTGACAAGTAGCGGTGAAATGCATAGATATGTCACAGAACACCGATAGCGAAAGCAGCTGACGAAGACTATTCTGACGCTCAGGGACGAAAGCGTGGGGAGCAAACAGGATTAGATACCCTGGTAGTCCACGCAGTAAACGATGGGTACCATCTTTTTGTCCGCAAGGATGAGAGGATCATCGAAAGAGATAAGTACCCCACCTGGGGAGTACGTGCGCAAGCATGAAACTCAAAGGAATTGACGGGGGCCCGCACAAGCGGTGGAGCATGTGGTTTA
>CABSLV010000036.1 GCA_902478645.1 uncultured Flavobacteriales bacterium
GGGCTCCACAGGAGCCCGCCCTTCTCGCTTGTGCAAAGCCGGAGCCTGCTGAGCTACCAGTCCAGTTCTTCGTCCCACATGGCGCGTACCGTAATCTTGTCTTCGAGGTACATCACCCGCTCGGGCTGTTGTTTTTTCATGTAGTCCACCGTATCCCAACGCCCATTCCCGTTGGCGTCGAAGATCACCCGCAGGCGATATTCGCCGGGAGGAACCAGACGGAATACGGCCTTTTCCCCAGCCTTGCCCAGGGAGACTTCCTTGACTACTTTTTTGCCCGCATCCAAAAGTTGAACCAGGAGCGGGTATTGCGAAAACGAAACGGGATTGACCGTCAGGTTGCCGTAGTCGTCCACCGAACGGGTTTTCAGTTGGACGAAGGCCGTATCCTCAGGCACTTCCCCCAGGATGCTTTGGGTGGCCTGGGGCAGGATGGTGATGTTGTACTGGTTCTCGGGGGCAATGGAAAACTCCATGTCGATCTTCCGTAGGGAAGTCGAATCTATCTTCAGACGGAACGGCCGGGGGATCGAATCCTTGTCCGTGAGCAGGATGTAGGCCGGATCGAGTGCGCCGACGGGTTTGTTGGTCTGGATCTCGACCTTTCCGTCCAACTCCAGGCTTTTCGTGGCGATGGTGCGGGTGAATTTTACTTCGGCCGGCTTGCGGATCTTGGCATTGATCGTGTCGGAAAATACATCGTTGTGTTTGACGGCGAACAGAATAGAGTCTACTTTTTCTTCCGTATACCAGTATTGCAAGGTGTCCCGCTCGGGGTAGAACAGGTAGTAGTCCTTCGCTCCCTCGGGCAGGGGAGGGAAGATGCGCAGCACGCTATCCTGCGGCTCGAGGCCGTCGATGGCCATTTGGATAAGACCCTTTTGGGGGTTGGTGCCCTGATAAACCTTGTATGGCCGTTTTCCCAAGGCCAAACGAAGCCGGTATCCCCGCGGGTCGGGTTCGTTCAGTTCGATGTAACGGGGGAAAAATGCGATCTTGTCTTTCCCCTGGTCGTAGGTCATGTTCGAGGCTTCGTCCACCAGCGCGACGAGTTGGTAGGTGCCGGGGGCGATGTTTTCGATCAGGAACGTGCTGTCCCGTTCGTGGGCCAGGCGGGTGAAGTACATCGGACGCTCTTTGTAGATGGTCGAGTCGTTGAACGTAGTGTCGACCCGGTAGAGCATCACGACGGTATTGGGATCGAAGGCTTCCTCAAAAGCATCCTCGACCACTCCGCCGACGGTCAGGGAGTCGATCTGCGGACCGGTGGAGAAGACGTACTTGAAGTTCGGGATGGCGGCACCTTCGTGGTTGTCCCCCACCGAGTTGCCGAAGTTGAACGTGTAAGTGGTATTGGGCAGCAGTTCGATGCCCGAGAGGTCGATCTCCATCCGCCGGGTGGGAAGCACAGCAGTGGGTTTGATCCGCATGACGATGTCCTTGATGGGCGGGGAAACGACCAGTTGCTTGCTGAGGTCCTTGTATTTGATCCGCTCGTCGAAGGTAACGGTGATCTTGTCTCCCTGGAAGTTGGTCGCGTAGTTCTCGGGCGAATACACCTGCGGTACCGGCGGATCGAAGTCCGAGACCCCTCCTACCGGTGCGCCTACCGAAGCGCAGGAATGCACTCCCCAGATGGCCGCTCCGATGGCCAAGAGGAAATAAAATGTTTTTTTCTTCATCGTTCTGTCTTTTTTTCGGAGAGGGCCGTCGGTCGGAAAGTACGCAGAATGGCTTCGAGTTCCAGCATAAAGGATTCTTTTTCTTCAAAAGGCAAATATACGAAGCCGTCCGCGCAGTAGGCGATGCCGGTGTCCGGATCGATCGCGCAGTAATTGATGAACGGGCCGCCCATGTAGTCTCCTACTACCCGCCAATAGCCGTAAGAGAAAATCACGGGAATGTCTCCCAAGCGGGCGTTTTCTTTCTGAGGCCGTATGGCTATTTTTTCTACCGCCATGTACGAGCTGTCGATCTGTCCGGGGACGTACCGTCGGGAGAGCGAGTCGCGCAGGGCGATCGGGCCGGAAGTGCCCAGGGCTTTGGTGTCCGCCGTGTAGAGCAGCAGATTGGCTGTCCCCTTGATGCCCCTTTTGGAGATGTCCATCGTGAGCCAAACGAAATCCTTTTCCGCTACGGCAACGTGGTAATAGTTGGGGATGCGGATGTCGATGCCCAGGGCCGAAACCGCCTTCAGGCGGGTATTGGTAATGCGGGCAAAGCGATCCTGGAGGGCATCGATGGCGGTCTGCCGGATGGCTTGGAAGATATAGTCCCCGCTTTGGGCGATCTGTTCGACGGCCTGTCTTTCATCGCGGGCGCGGAGGGTAAAGACGTTCTGCGGGGCGGAATATACGTTCCGGGCCGTGGTCAGTCCCGAAAGCGAGTCGGAACGTTCCACCAGAACGAGGTTGCGCATGGTGCGGTAGGTACGTGAAAAGGACGAGCGGGGGATGATGTAGAGTTTGGTCTGGCGTTCCCTTTGCGGCTGCCCGGGTTTGACGGGAGAGAGGTATCGGTAGAGGGCGGCGCGGGTGCGCTCCGAGTAAAGGCTGCTGTCCACTACGGCCACCACTTCCAGCACGGCACCGGTGGATGGGGGGACGTTCCCGGGGTAAGCATCCGTGCGGACTTTACGCCCGCAACCGGTCAGGATCAAGAGCGGAAGGAGCAGCGACAAGAAGCGTTTTCCCATGGCGGCGTTCGTTTTTTACTTTCTCGGATAGATGGTCAGACGTTGTCCGATGCTGAGCTTTGTGGAGTTCAGATGGTTCCATGTCTTCAGTTTGGATACCGTAACGCCGTAGCGCACGGCAATGCCGCTCAGGGTGTCGCCTTTCTTGACCCGATAGATGACCGATCCGCCCGCTCCGGGGGTGGTGGTGGCTTTGTACGAGAGCGTTTTCTTCAGTGCGGCTTCGGCTTGGTGGGCTTCCTGGTAGATGTCCTTTTCCTGGGCGGCAAATTCGAGGGCTTTGTCCGAAGGAAGCACGATGGCATAATGTCGGGTAGGGGTGTAGGGGATGGCGTCGAGTTTGAAAGCCGGGTTGAGGAATTGCAGCTCTTCGATGGGCATGTCCAGTTTCTTGGACAGCAGGTCAAAGGAAACCAGGCTCTTGACGTTGATCGTATCGGTCTGCTGGTAAGCGATCCGGGGCAGCTCGGGGATGATGCCGTGTTCGCGGTAGTAGGTCATGATGTAGTTCACGGCGATGAAGGCAGCTACGTAATTGCGCGTCTCGCGGGGCATGTAGTCCCGTACCTCCCAGTAGTTGCGTTTCCCGCCCGAACGGGCGATGGCTTTGTTGACGTTGCCGCTGCCGTAGTTGTAGGCGGCCAGAGCCATGTCCCAGTTGCCGTAATCCTCGTAGAGGCGTTTGAGCAGTCGGGCGGCGGCTTCGGTAGATTTGACCGGATCGTACCGCTCGTCCACGTACGAGTCGTAGTACAGGTTGTACATTTTGCCGGTGCTATACATGAATTGCCACAGGCCGGTTGCCCCCGCCCGCGAGCGGGCTTTGGGGTTGAGCGCCGATTCGACAATGGTCAGGTGCTTGAGCTCCAAGGGGATTTCATACCGGTCGAGGATGCTCTCGAAAATCTCATAATAGTACATCGACAGGCCGACCATGCGGGCGACCAATTCGCGTCGCTTGCCCAAGTACAGGTTGATGTAGGCGCGCACCTCGGGGTTGAACTCCAGCGAGAGGGGCGAACGGGCATCGAGAACCTTCAGACGATGTTGGATCACTGAATCGGGTACCGCGAGGATGTCCGGAGCGGCCATGTCGATCTCGGAGATCCCTTCGAAGGTGTCGGAATCGAAGATCTGCCGCAATATCAGCGAGTCGTCCTGGGTGATGGAAACGGGCCCTTTGTCGCCGAAGGTGATCGTATCGGCTTCGGGGATGGTTTCCCGGGCGGAAAAACGTTCCCCGGCTTGGGTGAAAAGGGGTAGGGAAATAAGAAAGAGCGCGAAGAATCGGTCGATATGGAATGTCATGATGGTATGCGGGACAATAGGGATTCGTACCAGAGTGTCTTTCTGTTAAAGAAAGAGAATGGACAAATGTAATAAATATGGCGCGTTTTCTCCCGATCCTTTGGGAAGTTCCAGGGGGATTTAACGAAATTTTTTGTCTTGTCCTTTCCCGGGATAAAACTTATGGATGAAGTGTGCCCGAGAAGGGAAAAGATGTTCCGAGGCTCTTGCCGTGAAAAAAAGTTTGCCGCGATCCGAAAGGATCGCGGCAAATGTTGAGGTCGGATAAGACAGGGAGCTCTGGCCGAGGAAGTTATTCCTCTACTACTTCAAAGCTGTCCTTGCCCACGCCGCAGACCGGGCATACCCAGTCCTCGGGGATGTCTTCAAACGCGGTTCCGGGAGCGATGCCTCCGTCGGGATCGCCCACTGCCGGGTCGTAAACCCATTCGCAAACGGTGCAGATGTATTTTTTCATAGCAAATAAGGATGAGTGATGTAATGATGTTTTTTCTCTTTTTTTCGTTTCAAAAGTAAGACGCCTTCCGGGAAAAAACAAGGCGGGGGTATCGATAAAACAAATGGGGGAATAGATTTTTTCGACCGTTGTCTTGTGCGGACAGAGAAAGCTTTACAAACCGGCAGCCTGTTCCACCGCCCGGGCGAGTGCTTCGGGGGTGATGGCGTGCATGCACTCGTAGGTGCTTTTGAAGCAAGGCTTGCTCCCGAAGACAGAACAGGGACGGCAATTCATCTCGACTTCGACCACATCGCAGGGCGTTTGTCCGTATCCGAGGAATCCGGCAAAGGGGTGGGTCGCCCCCCAGACGGAGACTACGCGCGTGCCTACCAGGGAGGCCAGGTGCATGTTGGCCGAGTCCATCGAGACCATGACTTTCAGGTGCGAGATCACGTCCAGTTCTTCCGAGAGGGAGAGTTTTCCGGCTACCACCCGGGCGTCGGGCAACAGTTCCTTCCAGCGTTCCAGTTCGGTTTGCTCGTGGCCTTTTGCCCCGAAGAGCAGCAGCAGACAGTTTCCCCGGGCGGCGATTTCTTTCACGGTGGTGAACATCTTCTGCGGGGGGTAGGTTTTTCCGGTGTAGCGGGCGAAAGGCGCAATCCCGATCCAGGGTTTCGCCTGTAAAGCCTCCGGCAGGTCGAGCACTTCGAGCGTGTGGGCAGAGAGTGGCCGGGGTGTTTTTCTCAATCGGTTGGAAAGGGTCAAGGGAAAACCGGCCTGACGGAACACGTCGGCATACCGTTCGGGCATGGGGCGCATCATCTGTTTTACCTTGTCTTCCCGGCGGGTGAGGGCTTTGCGGGCGCGCCGGTCTTTGTCGATCTTGTAGACAGGGATCCGCTGCAAGTGGAAAAGCATCCGCAGAAAATGTGTACGGATGACGCTGTGCAGATCGAGGACTGCGTCGTACGGCTCTTTCCGTCTCATTTGCCGGTAAAGATGAAAAAGCCCTTTGAGTCCTTTGTGTTCCCCTCGCGGGTATACCGGGAAGAAATCGAGCCGATCCAGCGATTCGAACAGGGGAGCCAATGCAAAATGTGAAACGAACGTGATGTGCACCTCGGGATTTTGTTCCAAAAATTCCCGAACCACCGGGACGCTCATTGCCACGTCGCCGAAGGCCGAAAGCCGCATCACCAGCAGATGTTTCATCATTTGGCCTGTTTGGCGTAGAGTTGGGGGTTGAGGGCAGGGTCGTTGTACATCTTCATTTGCCGGTAGGCTTTCATGTACTTATGTCCTTGTGCAATGTCTTCGAGCAGGGAGTCGATGGCTTGGGAGAGGTCCTTGCGCTGTTCGAGCAGGATATCGAGTTTTCCCTGGCAAGCCTGCCGGTGAGCCTGGGAAGCATCGCTGCGCGAGACCTCGGCCTGCATGTGGTAAATCTTCAGGGCGAGGATCGACAGCCGGTCGATGGCCCATGCAGGGCTTTCGGTATTCAGGGAGGCATCGGCAGCGGGAGTTACTTCCTTGAACTTTTCCAAGAAATAGCTGTCGATGTATTCCACCACGTCGGTGCGGTGCTGGTTGGAAGCGTCGATGCGGCGCTTGAGCTTCAGAGCCTCCACCGGGTCGATGTCCTCGCGGCGGATGATGTCCTCCAGGTGCCATTGGACGGTGTCGATCCAGCATTTGAGGTAGAGCAGATGCTCCAAAGAGGAGGCCGGGAAAGGGTTTTGAATCTCGGTATCGACGTTGTCGGTCTGATGGTAGTCCTTTATGCAGGTGTCAAACAGGACGTTCCATTTTTCAGTCATGTGCTTTTCGATGTTTTGTGCGGCAAAGTTAATGAAATTCTCGTTGCCCTCAAACGTTTGGCCGGCTTTGTACGGGAAGTATTTTCCCTGGAAAACACGGTTTGTTTCTTCGCTATTTCTCTATGGAAAACCGATCCCGGTCTTCCAGAAAACCGTACTTGTCCCGCAGCGTGCGGATGCGCGGCAGGGAGATGGAGGCCGAGAGGATGCATTCTTCGGTCGAAGGCCCTTCCCCGGCGAGCGGTTTGCCCAGTGGCGTAAGGATGACGGAATGCCCCGTGTGGAGCGAATCCAGCGAGTCCCGCCCCACGCGGTTGGCTCCCGCCACGTAAGCCATGTTCTCGATGGCGCGGGCGCGCAGCAGCGTGTCCCAGGCTGCGATACGGCTTTCCGGCCAGTTGGCCACGCAGAGCAGCAGGTCGTAGTACCGGTCGTTGCGCGACCAGACGGGGAAACGCAGGTCGTAACATACCGAAGGCATGATCTTCCAGCCGTGGAGCTCCCACAGTTCGCGGGAATGTCCGGGGGCGATGTGGCGGTTCTCGTGCCCATAGGAGAACAAGTGCCGTTTGTCGTAGGTCTGTTCCCGTCCCGAGGCATCCACCAGGAAAAAACGGTTGAAGTACTCCCCGTTGTCCTCGACCAGAGCACTGCCGCAAATGGCCGTGTGGTAATGCCCGGCAGTCTCGTGCAACCACTCCCGGATGGTGCGTCCCAGGCGGGGCGTTTCGGGGGGAGGGGGAAAGGAAAATCCGGTGGCGAAGGTCTCGGGAAAGATCCACAGGTCGGCCTGAGGGCCCGAGGCGAGGAACTCCCGGCAGCGAGACAGGCGTTCTTCTACCGGCAGGGGAGGAATGTCGCATTGGACGACGTTCAGCAGCAGGGTGTCTTTCTTTTCAGTGTCCATCGGCGGGGGATGTCGTTTTTTCTCGGGACAAAGGTACGGTATTTTTCGCTTGCGCCCGGACGGATGCCCGGAAGGGAAAAATGTCGGGGTGGGGGAGAATGCCCGTGTTTTTTTTCGTACATTTAGGTCGGCGCGCACCTTTGGAAAAAAAAGTGGATGCGCTCACAGTGCATGGAAAAAGCAAAAAAGAATCCGTAAAAAATGAACCCAAGATGAGCGATACAAAGAAAAACGATACGAAGAAAAAGGAAGAGGCCCTGCGTTACCACAGCTCGGGACGCCCAGGCAAAATACAGGTCGTACCGACCAAACCCCACAGCACCCAGCGCGATCTCGCTTTGGCGTATTCTCCGGGAGTGGCCGAGCCGTGTCTGGAGATCCAGCAGCGGCCCGAAGATGCGTACAGATACACCGACAAAGGCAACCTGGTGGCTGTGATCTCCAACGGTACGGCTGTGCTGGGGCTGGGCAATATCGGCGCCCAGGCTTCCAAACCGGTGATGGAGGGCAAGGGACTTCTGTTCAAGATATTTGCCGACATCGACGTGTTCGACATCGAGGTCGATACCACGGATACCGAGCAGTTTATCCAGACGGTGAAGAACATCTCGCCCACTTTCGGAGGGATCAACCTGGAGGACATCAAGGCACCGGAGGCTTTCGAGATCGAACGGCGTCTGGTCGAGGAACTCGACATCCCGGTGATGCACGACGACCAGCACGGTACGGCGGTCATTTCCGGGGCAGCGTTGCTCAATGCGCTGGAGATCGTGGGCAAGAAGATAGGCCAGGTGAAGATGGTGGTCAACGGTGCGGGAGCGGCTGCGATCTCGTGCGCCCGGATCTACATGTCGTTGGGGGTGCGCCCGGAAAACATCCTGATGTGCGACAGCAAAGGGGTGTTGAATACCCGTCGGGAAGATTTGAGCGCCGAGAAGAAGGCTTTCGTGCGCGACACGCCGTGCGATACCCTTGCTCAGGCTATCCAGGGGGCGGATGTGTTCGTCGGTCTGTCCAAAGGCGGGGTGCTGACCCCGGAGATGCTCCTGACGATGGCTTCCGACCCCATCGTCTTCGCTTTGGCCAATCCCGACCCGGAGATCGAGTACGCCCGGGCGATGCAGACCCGCAAGGACATCATCATGGCTACCGGACGGTCCGACACGCCGAACCAGATCAACAACGTGTTGGGATTTCCGTATATCTTCCGGGGGGCACTCGACGTGCGCGCCACCAAGATCAACGAACAGATGAAGATCGCCGCGGTGCATGCCATAGCGGCTTTGGCTCATAAGAACGTGCCGGAGCAGGTGCTCATAGCCTACAACATGAAGAGTCTTTCCTTCGGCCGCGACTACATCATTCCCAAGCCTTTCGACGGACGTCTGATCACGGCCGTGGCTCCGGCTGTGGCGCGGGCGGCGATGGAGTCGGGCGTGGCGCGGCATCCGATCACCGACTGGGACAAGTACGTGGAGAGCCTCGAAGAGCGTTTGAACAAGCAGCCCAAGATCGTTCGCCTGCTCCAGACGCGGGCCGCTACCGCTCCCAAACGAGTGGTGTTTGCCGAGGCGAACTACCTGAACGTATTGCGCGCGGCGTACATCGCCCGCGAGGAAGGGACAGCCGTGCCGATCCTGCTGGGGGACGAGAAGCAGATCCGCGAACTGATGGCGGCCAATCAACTGGAGATGGACGTGGAGATCATCAATACACGCGGGGAGGCGGCTCATCCGACGGTCAGCCGTTATGCCCGGCGGTATTGGGAGGAACATCAGCGGATGGGCGTTTCGCTGTACGATGCCGAGCGGCTGATGGAGCGCCGGGACTATTTTGCGGCGATGATGCTGCACGAGGGATTGGCCGATGCGATGATCGCCGGATACGACAAGAGCCATGCGGGAAAGACCCTGGAATCGGTCATCGGGATCGATCCTCAGGAAGGAGTCATGTCGGCCGTGAGCGTGATCAGCACCCAGCGCGGTCCGTTGTTCATCGCCGATACGCTCATCAACGAGGATCCCGACGAGCAGCAGTTGTGCGCCATTACCCGGCAGGTGGCCGATTTTGTCCGCTCGCTGGGCGTGGACCCGCGCATAGCGCTGGTGGCCAATTCGGATTTCGGTTCGCGTTCCACGCGGGCAGCCGTCAAGATGAGCCGCCTCTCGCGTTACATGCGGGAAAATTACCGCGATATGGTCATCGACGGGGAGATCCAGCCGGATTTTGCGTTGGACGATGCGATCCTTTCGGAACGTTTCCCGTTTTCCACCCTGGCCGGACGCGAGGGAGTCAATGTGCTGATATATCCCGACAGGGATTCGGCCAATCTGTCGTACAAGCTGCTCCGCGGGGTCAATCGCGACCGGGTAACCATCGGGCCGGTGCTGCTCGGGCTCAAGAAAGCGGCGCACCTGGTCTATGCCGGAGCTTCGACCGAAGACATCCTCCACATGGTCTATGTGGCAGTGGTCGACGCACAGCATCCCGGGGCGAAGATCGTTTCGCGGTAGGCCGTGGAAGGAATGGCTCGCAGGGGTTGGGAAAACGGCTGTTCATGGCAGACATTCGGGAAAAGGACCTCGGTTGGCCCGGGAGTGCGGGAATAAAATCTTAAAAATTGGCATCCGCAGACGGATACTGTGTATATTTGCGCTCTCGAATCAATGCACAGTACAGTGGAAGACATTGTGATCGACGCGGGAAATACCAGCGTGAAGTTGGGTGTATATGCCCAAGGGCAGCTTGTCGATATTTTGCGGATGACTTATGAGGCATTGCCCAAGGCTTTGCCCGATTTCTGTCGCACGCGTCCGGTACGGTACTGCCTGGTTAGTTCGGTGGGACCGGAGGTGGCTTGGGAGCGGCTGGTGAGTTGTAAAAAGATGTTAAAGTTGTCCCTCCGTCTGTCGCTGGGTATTTCGAATGTGGCTGAACTGCACAGCGAAGTGGGAGCCGACCGCTTGGCTCTGGTGGGGGGAACGGCCTTGGCCAATCCGGGGCAGAATGTTTTGTTGATCGACGCGGGAACGTGCGTGACGTACGATTTTGTCGATGCCCGGGGGGTGTACACCTGCGGGAATATCAGCCCGGGACTCCAGTTGCGTCTGAATTCGATGCATCAGTTCACGTCGAATCTGCCGCAGCTGACCTTCTCCATGCCGACCGACGATACGACCGTCCGGCGCCTTTCCACCGCCGGGTGCATGCGCGGCGGGGTAGTGGACGGGCTGGCCGGGGAGATCCGCTACGTGGTGGAGCAGTACCGGTTGGTGCACGGGGATTTTAAGATAGTATTAACGGGCGGAGACAGCGCGTATTTGGCAGAACGATTAAAAAATACAATATTTGCACAGCCCAATTATCTGTTGGACTCGATGTATGTCATTTTGAAACACAATATAGAGATATGCGAAAACTGATGACGGTTTGCGCGTTGCTGATTTTGTGCGGCAGCGCGAAGGCGCAGGTAGAAACCGATCGGTACAATACGTATTCTCCCTATTCGGTATTCGGAGTGGGGGAAAACAGTTTCTCGTGGGGAACGGCCGAGACGCAAAGCATGGCGGGTGTAGGAGTCTCCTGGATGCCGGCCGGCGTGAACAATGCGATCAACCCGGCTTCGCTGGCCTCGATCCGTCAGACGGCCTATACGGTGGGAGCATCGTTGGATATGTCCCGGTACGAGGATGCCAAGAATTCCAATCTGCACAAGGATATTTATTTCGATTACCTGGTCTTCTCGGTGCCTTTGACCCGCACTTCGGGAGTCAGTTTGGGGGTGACGCCGTATTCTACCGTCGGTTACTCGATCTATGACCGGGATTCGATGGTCGTGGACGGCAGTTACAAGGAAACGTTGGGTTACTATGACGGCAATGGCGGTTTGACCCAGATTTATTTGGCATACGGCCGGCAGATATTCCGCAACTTCAACGTGGGTGTGAGTGCGGCGTATCTCTTCGGATCGATCAAGCGCACGACGTACAATACGTTGGAGGACCGCTTGTTGCAGAACAAGACTACGGAGTCGAACTGGACGACGGGATTCAAGTTCCGTGTGGGTTTCAACTACTCGCTTCCCTTGGTCGATCAGACGCGCTTGTTCGTGGGTGGTGTGTATGATTTCTCCTCCGCCATGAACAACGACCGTACGTACCGCAACTACGTGGTCGAGGATTACAACACGGCTTTCGATCCGGACAACCCGGAAAATACGGAAGAAAACACTTCGGACACATTCCATCTGCCCTGGAACGTTACGGGAGGTATCGGTGTGGGCAACCTGCAGAAATGGTACGTAGGTTTGGATGTGCAGTACACCTCCAAGCCGGACTACGGATCGGTGGATTTCCTGCGGGGACCGGCCGAATACCAGAGCGGAAAACGGATCGCATTGGGAGCCAGCTACACCCCGATGTACAATTCGCCCGATTCGTACTTCCAGCGCGTGAGATACCAGGGAGGAGTGTATTACCGTCAGTTGGAATACAAGATATATGGACAGCAGATCAACGACATGGGGATCACCTTGGGAGCTTCGCTGCCTGTAACCAAAGTCAGCACCCAGGCGATGAGCGTTTCCAACATGAACGTGTTCATCAATGTCGGGATGATGGGCAAGTCGTCCGATCGCCTGACCAAAGAGACGTACTTCAAGCTCGGACTGTCGTTCTCGCTCAACGATCGCTGGTTTATCAAGCGGCAGTATTTCTGATCCGTCGTCCAAACTTGAGAAAAAAGAAGATGGGGGGCACCCGGATAAACAAAAGAATAGCTTGCATTGCAGCCGCTGTAGCGGCTGCAATGTTTGTTTCCTGCAAGAACGACCTCGCCGAGGTCGATGCGCTGATGGCCGCCAAAACGCAGCCGGCTACCGTGATCGACACCTTTGCGCTGGTGCGTGTGGATTCGGGCAAGGTCGTTATGCGGATGCGTGCGGCCCAAGTGGTGATGGAACCCAATCCGAAGGACGCATCCCTGACCGACCGGAAAGCTTCGGGCGGGGTGGAAATCGAAATGTACGACCCGGCAACAGGCGAGATGAGTGCCCGGCTGACCTCCCACCGGGCTATAGAACATGCTTCCAGCGGACTTTCCGAAGCTTTGGGGGATGTTCTGGTGGTCAATCAGCAGGAGGATTCCATCCAGACCGAACGGCTGGTATGGGATCGTCGCAAACATATCTTCTATACCGACCTTTTTGCCCGGATCGTCCGCGAAGGCGATGTGATGCGCCCCAGCCGGGGCTTCGAGGCCGACGAAAACTTCCGCTGGTACAACCTCTTCAACAGCCAGGGTGATATCAACATCGAGGACTCCCTTTCCCGCATGGATCCGGTGGAAACGAATTAAAAATCGTATATTTGCAGCGGTTTCCCGGGCGGGACTTTTCCCGGGATCCGATCCGAAATCATGTCGCCCGATCTATTGATCATCGTGGTTAGCCTTTTGTTTTCCGCTTTCTTTTCGGGAATGGAGATCGCCTATGTATCCGCCGACCGGGTGCAGGTATCCATCTTCAAGGCGGAGGATTCGTGGAGCGCCCGGGCGATGTCCAAACTCCTGTCCCGACCGGACAAGTACATAGCCACCACGTTGGTGGGCAACAACATCGTACTGGTGATCTATGGGTACTACATGGGTGCGGTGCTCATCCGCTGGCTCTTTCCCCAGTATGCCGGCAGCGATGAACTTCCGTTCGATGTGTTGTTGGTGCAGACGCTGATCTCCACCGGGGTGATCCTGCTCACGGGCGAGTTTGTCCCCAAGGTGGTGTTCCGGATCTATTCCGTGGGGATGCTTCGCACTCTGGCTATCCCGATGTACATCATCTACCGGGTGTTGGACTTGTTGTACATTACCGACTTTATCCTGTGGATATCCAGTTTTATGATCCGCAAGATTTTTCGCCAGCAGGAGACCCAAGCACTCAATTTTTCCTTCGGTCGGGTGGACCTGGGGTATTACATCGAGCAGCAGATGGAAAATCTGGATACCGAGCAGCGCTCCCAGATGGACAAGGAGATCAATATCTTCCGCAATGCGCTGGACTTTCGCGATGTGAAAGCCCGGGAATGCATGGTTCCGCGTACCGAAATGCGGACCTTGGAGATCGGGGCGCCGATGGAGGAGTTCAAGCGGCTGTTCATTTCCTCCGGGTTGTCCAAGATCGTGGTATACCGCGACTCGGTGGACAACGTGGTGGGGTATGTGCATTCGTTCGATTTTTTCCGTCCGGTGGAAAGCATTCAGGATATTCTCCTGCCGGTGCTGTTCGTGCCGGAGAGCATGCCGGTCAATGAGATCCTCAAGGACCTCACCCAAAAACGGATGAGCATTGCCGTGGTGCTGGACGAATACGGCGGGACTTCGGGAATGATTACCGTGGAGGACATCATCGAGGAGCTCTTGGGCGATATCGAGGATGAACACGACAAGGATCTGCTGTTGGAAAAGGACCTGGGCGACGGGCAGTATCTCTTCTCGGCGCGTCAGGAGGTGGACTACCTGAACCAGCGGTACGATCTGGGCCTGCCCGAGAGCGAGGAGTACGAGACCCTCGGGGGGTTGATCCTCGCCCATACCGAAAAAATACCCCAGAAGGACGAACAGGTGGAAATAGGGGATTTCGTCTTTACCATCCGGGAGGTTTCCTCGGCCAAGATCGAAACGGTTCACCTGCGGAAAAAACACGCCGAGTAAAAAAATAGTAAAAACTTACGGGCGGCGTTTTTTATTTTCGGGGCATTTGTCGTATTTTCGCAAATCCTTACCTCGCTGGGAGTTTTGCCCGGGAGGAACAGTAAAAACAAACGTATTACGATAAGATAATGACTGCATTACAAAAACTGAGGCATCACCGTGGGTTGCTGGTGGGAGTGATCCTTTTCGCGCTTTTCGCTTTTGTGCTCACCGACGTGATCACCTCGAAAGACCGGATTTCTTCGGGAAGCCGTACGACGGTAGCTGTGGTGAACGGCCAGAAACTGACCATCGATGACTACCGCAACCGCACCAACGAACTGATGGAGGCCAACAAACAGTACAAGGTAGGCTACGGAGTGGCTTCGGAGCAGGTGTACCAGAGCTGGTTGGCCGAGACGATCGTCGCTCAGCAGTACGATTTGGCCGGGGTAACGGTAAGCCCGCGTGGTGTGATGAACGGCGTGCTCGCCCAGCCGGATGTGCGCCAGTATTTTTCCAACGAATACGGTATGCCCGATGAGGCTGCCCTTCGCCAGTGGGTCAATTCGGTCCGCGCCGAAAAGGATCAGGGCAACGCCGAGGCTGAACAGATGTGGGAACTGTGGGAGGATATGAAAGCGCGCGGTCGCCAGTGGGTGCTCGGAGCGCAGTATTCCGACATGGTTACCGCCGGTATGACGGCCACTCTGCTCGACGCCAAGGTGGAATACGGGTACAAGAACAACCAGGTGGACGGTCGTTTCGCTTACCTGCCCTATTCCTCGATCGATGACAAGTCGATTGAGATCACCGATGCGCAGATAAACGAATACATCCGGAAACATCCCGACGAGTTCCAACGTCTCGAATCGCGCGACGTGCAGTACGCGGTGGTTCCGGTCAATCCTTCCGAAAAGGATGCCGAGGAGGTTCGCGGCAAGATCGCTGCGCTGATGGAAGACCGGGTGGAATTCAACAGCAAGACCAATACGACCGATACCATTCCCGGATTTCCCCGCGTGACGGACGACTCCATCTACGTCAATGCCAATACCGATGCGGGAGCGCATTACACCGGGCGCTATGCCAAGACGTTTGACAACCAGGAAGAAGCACAGTGGGTGGTGAAGGCACGCCGGGGCGACATCCTGGGACCGTACCGCGACGGGGATTCCTACAAGCTCTCCAAGCTGCTGGACGTGCGTTCCATGCCGGATTCGGTAAGCATGAGCCACATTCTGCTTTCCTACCAGGGCAATGCGTACGTGCAGAACGCGACCCGTTCCAAGGAGCAGGCCAAAGCACTGGCCGATTCGCTGGCTTCGGTGCTGAAGAGCGGCCGGGCCTCTTTCGCTCAGTTGGCCAAAGAGTATTCCGACGATCCGTCGGCTGCGCAAAACGACGGCTCGATGGGCTGGACGGCTTACAGCGAGGGGATAAGCCCCGAGATGGAGCAGTTCCTCTTCTTCCATCCGAAAGGCTCCCTGCAGGTGATCGAAACGCCAATGGGTTACCATGTGTTCCGCATCGACGACCTGAAAGGCTCTTCGACGGCTTACAAGGTGGCTACCATCACGAATTTCATCAGTCCTTCGCGCGAGACGGCAGCCGTAGCCTTGGGTAAGGCACAGGAACTGGCCTCGCAGAATGCTTCGGTAGAGGAATTCGTAGCCGCAGCCCGCAAGGCAGGGTACGACGTGGTGCCCGCTACCGACTTTACGGTGCTGATGACCGATTACCCGGCACTGGGCGATCAGTCGCAGATCACGCGTTGGGCTTTCGGAAAGGACGTGAAGGTAGGCGACACGAAGATCTTCGATATCGACGGCAACCACGTCGTGGCGATCCTTTCGGGAATGCGCAGCGAGGGTTTGGAGTCGGCTGAAACGGCGCGTGCCGAGGTAGAGCCGATCCTGCTCAAGGAAAAGAAAGCCGAGATGCTGCTGGAGAAATTCAAACAGGCCAAGGGTTCGACCGTCGATGAGATCGCTTCCGCAGCCGGTGCTCAGGTGCTGGAGGCTACTTCGCTGACGCTGGCTACTCCGATCATCCCGAGTGCAGGTCGTGCACCCAAGGCAGTGGGCGTGGCTTTCGGTCTGAACGTGGGCCAGGTATCCGCCCCGGTTTCCGACGAGACGGGCGTGTTCGTGGCTACGATCACCGAGCGCCGCGAGGCAAAACCGGCCGAGAATTACGATCAGGTGCAGAATGAACTCGATGCACAGTTCATGACCTTGCCGCAGACGCAGTTCTATCCCGCTTTGGAGAAGAAAGCGGACATCGAGGACAACCGTGTGAAAATCGAAAAATTGTACGCCGGGAACTGATCTTCCCCCAGGCGTTCATCAAAAAGCCCCGGACCTTTCGGTCCGGGGCTTTTTGATGAACGCCTGGGGGAACCC
>CABSLV010000037.1 GCA_902478645.1 uncultured Flavobacteriales bacterium
CAGACGCTCTGAACCAGCTGAGCTAAGCTCCCGATGAGATCAATATGTCTTTTTTCCGAAAAAGGGAGTACTTCGTTTCCTTCCTGCGCCTTGCTTTCTGCGTCTTTCTCCCTGCTCTCTCCCCTCTTCTCTTTCCTCTTTCCCCGCCCCTTGCGGGGAAAACCGTGGGAGCTGAGGGATTCGAACCCCCGACCCTCTGCTTGTAAGGCAGACGCTCTGAACCAGCTGAGCTAAGCTCCCCTTGGACTGCAGGCACAAGCAACACCCTCCCTACCTGCAAGCGAGTGCAAAGGTAGACAAAAATCCCAAACCGACAAATACAAATCGAGTATTTTGTAAAAAAATCCACCCACCTCACCCCGAACACCCCAAAAAAACCACCAGAGGAAAAACTCCGCCCCTCGCCCCTTTTTCCACCGATCCCGTAAAAAAACTTGCGCGCGTCCTTCCGCAGAGGAAGAACGCGCGCAAATAAAAAAAACGAAATGCCGGAAGACAAGCCCCTTCCCGCGGACGTATTCCCTATCACTCGAACGGCATACGCGCCACCTGTGCGCGCAACAACTTGCCGCGCACCTCCACGTACACCTCGCTGCCCGGAGCGGATAGCTCGGTCGGCACATAGGCCATCGCGATGGCTTTCTTCAGGGAAGGCGACATCGTCCCGGAGGTAACATGGCCGATCGGATTGCCGGCCGCGTCGGTTACCGGATACCCATGTCGTGCAATGCCCTTGTCGATGAGCTCCAACCCGACCAGACGACGGGCAACACCCTGTTCCTTCTGCTGCTTGAGGAGCGAGCCGTCGATGAATTCCTTGGTGAACTTGGTGATCCATCCCAAACCGGCCTCGATGGGCGAAGAGGTGTCGTCGATGTCGTTTCCGTAGAGGCAAAAACCCTTCTCCAAACGAAGGGTATCACGCGCGCCCAATCCGGCAGGAACGATTCCGAAAGGTTTCCCGGCTTCGAAGATAGCGTTCCATACCTTTTCGGCGGCTTCATTGGGGATATAGACCTCGAAGCCTCCCGCACCGGTATAGCCGGTCGCCGAAACGATGACGTTGTCCAATCCGGCAAAACGGCCCGTGCGGAACGTATAGTACACCATCGAGGAGAGGTCGATGTCGGTCAATGGCTGAAGGGCTTGTACGGCCAGGGGACCCTGGACAGCCAGAAGGGAAAGCTGATCCGAGCGGTTTTCCATCACGGCGCCGGTGTCGTTGTGCGAGGCGATCCACTGCCAATCCTTGTCGATGTTGGAGGCATTGACCACCAGCAGGTAATGCTCGGAGTCAAAGCGGTACACGAGCAGGTCGTCCACGATGCCGCCCCGGCCGTTGGGCAGGCAGGAGTACTGGATCTTTCCGTCCACCAGTTTCGAAGCATCGTTGGTGGTGAGTTTCTGAATGAGGGGCAGCGCACCCGGTCCGCTGATGAAAAATTCGCCCATGTGGGAACAGTCGAACACACCGACTGCGGTGCGAACCTTTTCATGTTCGGCATTGACTCCCTGGTACTGCACCGGCATTTCCCATCCGGCAAAAGGCACCATTTTCGCCCCGAGGGCGCAGTGGACGGCATGAAGCGCCGTTTTCTTGAGTGTAACGTTTTCGGTATCCATCGTGGTAGTTTTTGTAGATTTCTCTTATGGCAAAGGCCCATTCCCTCGCAAAGAAAATAGCCCGGGAGCAAAGATAGTGAAAGCCGAGCGCAAAGCGGCAGGGGAAAACGAAGTTTTTCCCGAAGGGTTGCCGAGGCGCATCCTGTCTTGTCCTCCGCTGCCTGCGCTGGAAAAAATCCGCCACGGACAAGCCCCTCACTTTTTCAAACATAATCTACTAAATACCAAAAAGATGCACTTCAACCACACAAAAAAGGCCTTTTCCCCAAACCGGGATATGGGGATGTTTTCTTAACTTGCGGCTTCATTTCAAAACTTTTGCTACGGTATGGAAAACCTTCCTCCCATCATTCATTCGCTGCTGGACAACGACTTCTACAAGTTCACCATGCAGAATGCCGTCACCAAGCTGTTCCCTACGGCACGCGTGCGGTATCGGTTCGTCAATCGGGGCGGACACCACTTCCCTCCCGGGTTTGACCGGGCGTTGCGCCACCAGCTGGACATGATGGCGTCCCTGGCCCTGCAACCGGAAGAAAAAGCCTACTTCGCCCGCAAGTGCAGCTATCTGGACCCGGTATATCTGGACTTCTTGAGCGGATACCGCTACGATCCGTCCGAGGTAATCATCCGTCAGGAGGGGGGCGACCTTTCGGTGGAGATCGAGGGTTTCTGGTACCGGACCATCCTGTGGGAGGTGCCGCTGATGGCCGTTATTTCGGAACTGTACTATATCCTGACGGGACTCCAACGGGTGGACGACCAGCAGGTGTGCGAGATCACCCGGCAAAAGATGGAAGCCTACAAGGCGTTGGACATCAAGATCGCGGAATTCGGCACACGCCGCCGGCACAGCTACCGGGTACAGGAACTGGTGGTGGAGGCTTTGCAAAAATACGGGGGGCGAAACTACATCGGCACGTCGAACGTGCGCTTGGCGATGGACTACAACGTGATCCCGATCGGCACCCATGCGCACGAGTGGTTCATGTTCCATGCGGCTCACTTCGGGTACAAGATGGCCAACCGTATGGGGCTGGACAACTGGGTGAACGTCTACCACGGCGACTTAGGCATTGCACTGACCGATACGTTCACGGCAGATGTTTTCCTGCGCTCGTTCGACAAGAAATTCGCCAAACTGTTCGACGGGGTGCGGCACGACAGCGGCGATCCGTTGGTATTCATCGACAAGATCACTTCACACTACCGCAAGATGAACATCGATCCGACGTCCAAGACGATCATCTTCTCCGATACGCTCAACCCCCAGACAGTAAAACGCATCGCGGAATACTGCCGGGGGAAGATCGGGATGTCGTTCGGCATCGGGACCAACTTTACCAACGACGTGGGACTCGAGGCGTTGAACATGGTGGTCAAGATGAGCGCAGCCTTTACCGAAAACGGCAAGTGGACTCCGACGGTCAAGTTGTCCGATTCCGAAGGAAAATACACGGGCGATCCGGAGGCGATCCACTTGGCGCTGGATATCCTGGGCATCTAAACTCTCCACGGGTGCGGGCAAGCGGTCGGCGCCTGCGGCGCCGACCGCTTGCCCGCACTTAGATGACGCCCCGGATCGACGATCTTTTACTAAAAAAGTATCTTTCGGGCATATTCCGGTAAAGTTTTTCGAAAAAGAGCACCACTATTCCGAAACAATTCCCTTTTTCGCGGAACATTTTTCGGGAAAAAGTCCTACATTTGAAGCTATCTATCCAAAATCACCAAAAGGTATGAAAATAGAAGTAGAAAAAGCGGAGAAATCCCGCATCGATGAAGTAAGTTTCGACAATATGCCTTTCGGCCGCTACATGAGCGACCATATGTTTATCTGCCAATACAAGGACGGGGCCTGGCAAAACCCCCGCATCGTCCCCTACCGTCCATTGGAACTGGCGCCTTCGTGCAAGGTATTCCACTACGGACAGGCCATCTTCGAAGGGATGAAAGCCTTCAAGGATGCCGACGGACGCGTATTCCTGTTCCGCCCTTCGGACAACCAGGAACGCTTCAACAAATCGGCCGTGCGCATGAACATGCCGGAATTCCCGGCCGGGACGTTCCACGAAGCCATTCAGATGCTGCTCAAACTGGATCGCGACTGGATCCCCCAGGGATTGGGCAAATCGTACTACATCCGTCCGTTCATGATCGCTTCCGAACCGGCACTCAACGCCGTGCCCTCCAAGGAATACCTGATGCTGATCATCGGCGGCCCGGTGGACACCATCTTCCACGGCGAAGTAAAAGTAAAGATAGCCGACCACTTCTCCCGCGCAGCCAACGGAGGAACGGGCTTTGCCAAATGCGCCGGCAACTACGGAGGACAGTTCTACCCCTCGACCCTGGCTTCGGAGGAAGGCTACCAGAGCGTCATCTGGACCGATGACGCCACCCACCAGTTCCTCGAGGAGGCCGGACAGATGAACTTCATGCTGCGCATCGGCGACACGTTGCGCACCGCCCCGGTGAGCGAACGCCTTCTGGACGGCATCACGCGCCGCAGCATCCTGCAACTGGCACAGGACATGGGCATCAAGACCGAAGTCAGCCCCATCTCGGTACAACAGGTACTCGATGCTGCCGACAAGGGCGAACTCAAGGAAGCTTTCGGCTGCGGGACAGCTGCCGTGATCAGCCCCATCTGCGGACTGGGCTACAAGGACCGCTACATGCCCCTGCCGGAACTCTCGGCCGAGGAGTCCTTCGGCGAGCGGCTTCGTCAGCGCATCTTCGACATCCAGTACAACCGCACTTCCGACCCCTACGGCTGGCGCGTGGAAGTCAAATAAACGCACTCGATTTTCTTCGACATCCGCCCGGATAAGCGAGTGCAAAAAAGGAAGGGATCCGAAATTCGGATCCCCTCCTTTTTTGCACTCGCCGAAAATGATTACATTTGAACCTCTGCCGGGGACCGTTTGCCCGGTAAGATTTCATGCGCGGGGCGCATGCGCCCCGCGCTTTTTTTTATGAAAAAAAGCCGACCATGCACATAAAACAGGAATACGACCTCCGGGAGATCGCCGGAGAACACATCGTGGTGATCCAAGGACAACTGGACGCGGACATGACCCGCGTGATCGCCCTGAACGAGAGCGGAGCGTGGCTGTGGGAGGAGCTCTCCGGAAAAGACTTCTCGCCGCAACAGGCTGCCGAGTTGCTTTGCAGCCGTTACGAAGTAGAGGTCGACACCGCCTTAAGCGACGCCGAAAAATGGATCGAAACCCTCGAAAAATGCGGAGCGATCGAAGCCTGAACCCTGCCACGGAGATGCTCCTGGCCCTAGTGCGGAACGCACTGTGGGCCGAGCCGCTTGCAGCGGATGTTTTTTCGCACGCCACCGACCCGCAATGGGCCCAAGTGGTTCGCCTGGCTTCCCGGGGCGGAGTAACGGCACTGGCTTTCGAAGGCATCCAGCAACTGCCCGAAGCACTGCGCCCACCGCGAAACCTGCTGCTGGGCTGGGGAGTGAATGCCCAGCGTCTGGCCGAACGGTACCGCCGGCAGGAAGCGGCCGTGGGCAAACTGGCCGCACAATTAAACGAGCGGGGAGTGCGCACCCTGGTGCTCAAAGGGTTGGGCACCTCCCTCTACTACCCACGTCCCCACCTGCGGGAATGCGGCGACATCGACGTTTGGCTGTTCGGGCAATGGGAGGAAGGCAACCGCTTTGCCTGCGAAAACGGCTGGGAACTCGACGAACACAACGAAAAACACACGACTTTCGTCTTTGAAAATATCCTGGTGGAAAACCACCGAACGCTGCTCGACGAAGCGCTCTACACGATGGACCGCCGTCTGGACCGGACGCTGGAGGCCATGCTGCAGCAGACCCCCTGCCGGGAAACGGCTCTGGAGGGGTGTTCCGTGTACTTCCCCCCGGCCGATTTCGACGCGCTGTTCCTGATCCGCCACGCGGCGATGCACTTCACTTCGGGGATCTCCCTGCGGCATTTGGCGGACTGGGCCTGTTTCCTGCGCGCCCAGGGCGACCGGATAGACCGCGACGCTTTTCTGCGCTGCCTCAAGGCGGAACGTTTGGAGCGCTTTGCGGGGGCTTTGACGGCCTGCGCGTGCCTTTGGCTGGGACTTCCCCAGACGTATGCCCCGATGCCGATCGCTCCCCACCGCAAGGACGCTCGCCGGATGTTCCCGGTGCTGCTGTCCGAAAAAAAGACCTGTCAGAGCCGCCAGCCGCTGGCCGTCCTCGGATTCAAAGCCCGCCGATTCGTCTCCGAACAGTGGCGCTACCGGATGGTGTACGGACGGTTCAGTTTTCCCCAACGGGTACTGCTGTCCGTAAAAAGCCATTGGAAGCGTCCCGATACGATCCTTTCGACCAACCCTTCCCCGAAAAAGAAATGACCCGCGATCCCTCTACCCCCGAACCCCTCCCCTCGAAAAACGAGCGGATCGTGCTGCGCGTCGCCGGACTTCCCTTTGCGGTGCAGGGGGCAGGGCTCATCGCTACGTTGCGCACCCTGGGTGGATTCCGCCCTTTCGTACAACCGGAGAAGGCTTATGCGGAGGGCAACTGGCTCTTCCGTTTTCAGGAAGGGACGGAACAAGGGGAAGACCTTCCGAGCCTCCCGCTCCACTGCTTTCAGACCGAGGGGATCGACTGCACATTCTCGCGCCGGGGCGAGGGATACGCCTTTTCGATGAGCGGCGGGGAGGGCTCTTCCACCCCGTGCGGTTGGGTGTTTTCCCCGTCGGAAAAGAAGGCTCTGGCGTGGGGCGAGGCGGATCGGACGAGGCTGCGCTTTTCCCTGTGGATGGCCTTCGGGACGGCCGCCCTGTCCCGAGGGGTGGCGGCGCTGCATGCTTCGGCGGTTTGCACGCAGGGAAAAGCGGTGCTGGTGCTGGGTGAGTCGGGTACGGGAAAAAGCACGCATACCCGCCTGTGGAGGGAATACATTCCGGGGGCGGAACTGCTCAACGACGACAGTCCTTTTCTGGAAGCCTCCGAGGAAGGGGTACGGGTTTGGGGGGCGCCCTGGAGCGGAAAAACACCCTGCTACCGCGACCTGGCTTTCCCCGTGGCGGGGATCGTGCGGTTGGTACAGGCCCCGCACAACCGGATCCGCCGCCTTTCGACCCTCGAGGCGGTCGGGGCGCTGCTGCCGTCCTTCCCTCCGTCCTTTGCCTACGACCGGGCGGCTAAAGACCGGGTGCTGACTTTGATCTCCCATACATTGATGCACGTGCCGGTATTCCGTCTGGAGTGCCGGGCGGACGAGGAGGCGGCGCGTATATGCTACGGGGAAATATTCGAAAACGTGCTGCGATGAAGACCTTGGACAACGAGACCTACTTCCTGCTGGTGCGCCAGATGCTCGCCCAGGGAAAAACCGTCCTGCTGCGGGTACGGGGAGAGAGCATGACGCCTTTCTTTCCGCAGGGGTGCGAGATCCGCCTGCGTCCGGCCGGGGAAAAAGACCTGCGGCGCGGGACGCCCGTGCTGGCGCAAACCCGGGAGGGGATGTACGTTTTCCACCGCATCGTACGCGTCTGCCCGGAAAAGATCGTGTTGCAGGGAGACGGCAACCTGCATGGATACGAAGAAACGACTTCCGAGCAGGTATTCGGGGCGGTAGATTGCGGCGGGAGAGAGCGCTGCAAGGCGCTGCTTTGGATTTGGGCCAGGCCGCTGCGGCGTTACCTGTTGGGGATTTGGCGGAGGGCTTCCCGGTGGCGAAAGGGACGTTCCGAGGGGGATGCCCAGCGCTGAGCGTCGGCAAACGAGTCTCCCCAAGCGCAAAGCGGCGGCCCTGTGGGCCGCCGCTTTGCGCTTGGGGAGACTCGTTTGCCCGCCCTACTTGGCCTGGCAACCGCAGGGGCACGCCGGGGATTCCCCCGCAGCCTTGGCCCGATAATAGGCCTGCGCCTGAGCGTACAGTCCTTCGACCGCCGCCCAATTGATAACCTGGAAGAACTCCGCCGCATAGTCGGCACGGCGGTTCTGGTACTTCAGGTAGTAGGCGTGTTCCCACACATCGACTAGGAGGATGGGGAAGCCCCGCTGCACCCCGCCGATCTTCATCATGGGGTGATCCTGATTGGGGGTAGAGATGACGGCCAGGTTGCCCGACGGCTCGACAATGAGCCACGCCCAACCCGAACCGAACTGTCCGGTAGCGGCCGCAATGAACTTGTCCCGGAAGGCCTCAAATGAACCAAATGCGCGGTCGATGGCCTCGGCAAGGTCGCCCGTAGGCCGGGGAGCCGTACCGACCGGGCCGATGACCTGCCAGTAGAGGTTGTGATTGACGTATCCGCCGGCGTTGTTGCGCAGGGCCGGGGGGTAGTTGTCCACTTCGAGGAATATTTCCCCGAGGGTCTTGCCCTCCAGCGGAGTGCCTTTGAGGGCGTTGTTGAAATTGGCCGTATAGGTGGCGTGGTGCTTGTCGTGGTGCAGGTGCATGGTCTGCTCGTCGATGTACGGCTCGAGAGCATCGTACGCATACGAAAGAGGGGGTAATTCGAACATAGTGTGTCTGGTTTTTAGGATTGATGAATGTATTTGTTCTTCATAACGAAGTAAATGTACACAGAAAAGGCGGGAAGCGCAAGCGCTTCCCGCCTTTTCTGTATCGATTTTCTCGATCGCGGCATCGGGATCAGAAAAGCGAGGTCTGCCCCCCATCGCCCACCTGCTCGGAAGCATCCTCGGGAAGAGGGGCTCCACTACCCTCTCCGTCGGATTCGCGAAGGTCGGCCGGAGAAAGTTCTTCGGGGGATGGTTCCTGCCCGTCTTGCAGATCGTCCGCCGTTTCTTCAAGACGATCGTCGAGTTCATCGGCTTCTTCCTCCTCGTCCTCTTCCGGCTCCTGATAAGGCAGGGAGGGCAAGGGGGTGATGGCCTTGACCTTGTCGGGGGAGAGCTGGTTGCCCTGGGCACGGATGCCCTTGACGGCTATAAACTCAGCCAAATCCACCCGGAGGTCTTCCCGGGGCGGGACGCCTTTCTCCCGAGCGAAGCTCACCGAAATCACGGGCAAGACATCCGTCGATACGAAAGCCAAGTGCGAGCCCTTGACCTGCGAAATGACCGTTTCGGGTTTTTGCGAGCGGTCGATCAGGAAACGTTTGACGTAGTATTTCTTTTTCTCCCCATCGTAATACACCATCGAGACCGGATGGCGGGGATTCCACTTTTCGATCACGGGCGAATCGGGCTCGAAATGTGTGGTCAGGTCGTAGGAAAGCAAACGGACTTCGCCCCCGCGGGTGATCTCCAGAATGCGGTCGTCGCCATGGAACTTGCCCAGGGAACGCCCACGCCCTTCGTCGTTGAGACGCATGACGGCCTCGTCGAGCCAGATCTCGCGCGCGGAAAGCGTCGAGACGCCTTTCTCAGCCAGTTCGACCCGACGGACGGGGTATTTGGTCACCAGATTGCCTTTGACGAGTTGCCCTTTGACGGCTAGGTCGGCGAAGTCGATCTCGAGTTTTGTCTTGCGGAGCTTGGCCTGGGAGCGCAGATAGACGTTCACCTTTTCGGCCTCTCCGTTGGGATTGACCGAGAGGTACAGGATCTGCGAACCTTTCTTGCCCTGGGCGTACACCTTGTCGCGGGTTACGGCCGTAACGGCAAAACGTTTCATGTACGACCAACCGGAGACTCCGTCGCGGTAGATGAGATTGTAGATGGTGCGTTTGTCCTTCTTTTTCCACACCCCGGCATAGACGATATCCTTGCCGACAAAACTCTTGGGCAGGATCTTCTGTACGGTAAAGGTGCCGTCCTTGAGAAAGACGATCACGTCGTCGATGTCCGAGCAGTCGCACACGTACTCGCCTTCGCCCTTCTTCAAGCCGTAGCCCACGAACCCTCCGGCGCGGTCCACGTACAGCTTGGTATTCTGGATGGCAACCTTGGCGGCCTCGATGTTGTCGAAGGTGCGCAACTCGGTGCGCCGCTGGCGGTTTTGCCCGTATTTCTTTTTCAGGTTGCGGAAGTACTCCACGGCGGTACGCACCATGTGGGCCAACTGGTCGGTAACCCGGGCGATCTGCGCTTCGAGATCGGCTATGAGGCGGTCGGCCCGTTCGGCATCGTGGCGGGTGATGCGGCGCATGCGGATTTCGAGCAGACGCTGGAGGTCTTCGTCGGTGATGGGTGCCAGCAGACGGGGTTCGAAGGGTTTGAGCTTTTCCCGGGTCAGTTCGATGGCCTGCTCGTAGGTCAGGTTGTCGAACAGTTTGTAGATGCGTTGTTCGATAAACAGTTTTTCCAGCGAAGCGGCCTGCCACTGGCCGCGGAGTTCGTCCAGCTGGACCTGCAGTTCCTGGCGAAGCATCTCGAGGGTGCGTTCGGTGGAATAGCGCAATACGTCCGAGACGCCGAGAAAGGCCGGTTTGTCCTCGCGGATGACGCAGCAGATGGGCGAAACGGACACTTCGCAGTCGGTAAAGGCATACAAGGCGTCGATGGTCTTGTCGGGCGAGATACCGGGTGCCAGACGGATGAGGATTTCGACCTTTTCCGCCGTATTGTCGTCGATGCTCTTGATCTTGATCTTGCCCTTTTCGTTGGCCTTGAGGATGGAGTCGATGAGCGAAGAAGTGGTCGTCCCGTAAGGGATTTCGTCCACCACGAGGGTCGAGCGGTCCGCCTGGCGGATACGGGCACGCACCCGCACGCGTCCGCCGCGCTTGCCATCGTTGTACCCCGATACGTCGGCGATGCCCCCGGTGGGAAAATCGGGATAGAGGTCGAACGGACGGTCTTCCAGCACGGCGATCGAGGCGTCGATCAGTTCGCAGAAATTGTGCGGAAGGATCTTGGTAGACAAGCCGACGGCGATACCCTCCACGCCCTGCGCCAAGAGCAGGGGGAACTTCATCGGGAAAAAGATCGGTTCCTGGTTGCGGCCGTCGTAGGAGGTCTGCCATTTGGTGATCTTGGGATTGAAGACGGTCTCCAGGGCAAATTTCGACAGACGGGCTTCGATGTAACGTCCGGCGGCGGCGCTGTCTCCGGTGAGGATGTTTCCCCAGTTGCCCTGGGTATCGATCAGGAGATCCTTTTGTCCGAGCTGCACCAGCGCGTCCTTGATCGAGGCGTCGCCGTGCGGGTGGTACTTCATGGTATTGCCCACGATGTTGGCCACCTTGTTGTAGCGCCCGTCCTCCATCTCGCGCATGGAGTGGATGATGCGGCGCTGAACGGGTTTGAAACCGTCGTTGATCTCCGGCACGGCCCGTTCGAGGATGACGTACGAGGCGTAGTCGAGAAACCAGTTCTCGAACATGCCGTCCACTTTGACCAGGCGTTCGGAGTCCCGGGGAGCGGATTCCCCGGTGGGGGTTGCGGTATTTTCCTGTTCGTTTTCGTTCATTTGGTATGTTTTCCCGTCCTTTGTTCTTCTGTTTGTTGCTTAAAGAGCCGACCCTCCTCTGCCGCTCAATCGTCCTTCCGGGCCTCTCCCGAGCGGGCGGCGGGCGGTACGAGGTCCAACTCTTCGAGCGAAATGCCGTCCTGCTCCACACGCAGGTTGGAAACGATGAAATCCTGACGCTCCTGGGTGTTCTTGCCTACGTAAAATTCGAGCAGCGAGGGAATGGACATGTCCTTTCCGATGAGCACCGGTTCCAGGCGGATGTCACGTCCGATAAATCCGGAAAACTCCTCGGGGGAGATCTCGCCCAGACCCTTGAAACGGGTGATCTCCGGGTTGCCCTTCAGTTTGTCCAGCGCGGCGCGTTTTTCGGCTTCGCTGTAACAATAGATGGTCTCCTTCTTGTTGCGCACGCGGAACAGCGGCGTCTGAAGGATGTACAGGTGCCCTTCGCGGATGACCTCCGGGAAAAACTGGAGGAAGAAGGCTATGAGAAGGATCCGGATGTGCATCCCGTCCACATCGGCATCGGTGGCGATAATGATGTTGTTGTAACGCAGGTTCTCGGTGCCTTCCTCGATGTTCAGGGCGGCCTGGAGCAGGTTGAATTCCTCGTTTTCGTACACCACCCGCTTGCTCATGCCGTAGCAGTTCAGCGGTTTCCCGCGCAGGGAAAAGACCGCCTGGGTATTCACATCGCGGGCTTTAGTGATCGAACCGCTGGCCGAATCGCCCTCGGTGATAAAGATGGAGGACTCCAAACGGCGTTCGTCTTTCATATCCCCACGGTGCGTACGGCAATCGCGGAGCTTGCGGTTGTGCAGGCTTATCTTTTTGGCGCGTTCCTTGGCGATCTTGCGGATGCCGGAGAGCTCCTTGCGTTCCTTTTCGGCTTCCTGGATCTTCCGCAGCATGGCCGCGGCCGTCTCGGGATTCTTGTGCAGGTAGTTGTCCAGTTCGCGGGTGATAAAATCCACCACGTACGAACGGATGGTCGGTTTCTCCCCACCCATCTCGGAAGAGACCAGGCGCGTCTTGGTCTGGTCGCCGAAGGAAGGCTCCATCACCTTGACGCTGATGGCGGCCACGAGCGATTTGCGCACGTCGGCCGGTTCGAAGGGCTTGCCCCAGAAATCGCGCGCTACCTTGACGATGGCTTCCCGGAAAGCAGCCAGGTGCGTTCCTCCCAGAGGGGTGTACTGTCCGTTAACGAACGACCAGACGTCCTCGCTGTAATGCGAGGCGGAATGGGTGAGCGCTACCTCGATGTCGTCGCCCCGCAGGTGGACGATGGGGTATTCGATGGCCGTATCGATCCGGTCTTCGATCAGGTCCTTCAAGCCGTTCTCCGAGCGGTAGGCCGTCCCGTTGAGCCAGATGGTCAGCCCGGGATTGAGGTACGTGTAGTTGCGCAGCATGTTCTCCACATATTCGTACCGATAACGGTAAGGGGGGAACACGTCGGTATCGGCGCGGAAGGTGATGCGGGTACCGTTCTTTTCGGTAGTGGGCGCGATAGGGTCGTCCTGGTCCAGAAGCCCCTGACGGAAAAGGGCGCGCTTGCACTCCTTGTCCCGGAAGGAGACGACCTCGAAGTAGGACGAAAGGAAGTTTACGGCTTTGGTTCCCACCCCGTTGAGGCCCACGGCTTTCTTGAAGACGGAGGTATCGTACTTTCCGCCGGTATTCATCACCGAGACGCATTCCACGACCTTGCCCAGGGGGATGCCCCGGCCGTAGTCGCGCACCGTTACGGTGCCTTCCTCGATGGTGATGTCGATGCGCTCGCCCTGCCCCATGACAAACTCGTCGATGGAGTTGTCGATGATCTCCTTGAGCAGGACGTAGATACCGTCGTCCGAAGAGGATCCGTCGCCCAGTTTGCCGATGTACATCCCGGGGCGCAGGCGGACGTGCTCGCGCGGAGAGAGGTTGACGATCTTGTCTTCTGTATAAGCTGCGTTTTGATTTTCAGGCATAAAAACCGTCCCGAAGGAAAATATGCGGATTTTCGGGGCGTTGCGCAAATTTAAGAAATTACGGGGAAAAGCGGATTTTTTCTTTCGGGGGAAAACGAAAAAATCATAGAAAACATTTGTACGATTCGCAAATGATTATAACTTTGTTTTATCTGAGAAAACACTCCGCCCCCTTCCCGACGGCGGACACCTAACTAACTACACAAGAGACGACTTATGAACAACTTGGACCAGGTAAAAAGAATCTTCGACATCTCGATTTACCAACGGGATCGGTACGATCTGGACACTGCGCTGTCCCACCGGGCACGCGGCGAATGGGAAAGCTTTTCCTCCCGCCAGTACGTCGAACGCATCGACCGGGCAGCACGGGCTTTGGTAGCTGCCGGGATCGAAAAAGGCGACCGGGTGGGCATCATTTCCTCCAACCGCATAGAATGGTGTGTGCTCGACCAGGCCATCACCAAAGCCGGAGCGATCACCGTCCCGGTCTATCCGACGCTGTCCAAGGAAGATTTTCAGTATATTTTCCAGCACAGCGCGATACGCCTGTGCTTTGTAGCCAGCAAGAACCTCTACGCCAAAGCCGATGAAATCCGCCATCAGGTGAACACCCTGGAGGGCATCTACCTCCTCGACCCGGCAGGAGACCTGCCCACGCTGGAAGACTTCCTGCACGCAGGCGACGACCCGGCCTTGCAGGAAACAGTGGACCGGCGCGCCGCCGAGGTAAGTGAAGATGACGTGGCTACCTTGATCTACACCTCCGGTACCACGGGCAAACCCAAAGGGGTGCTGCTCTCCCACAAAAACATCCTGTCCAACGACAAGATCTGCATCCCGCGCATTACCGAAATCGAACGCAAACATGCGTTGAGTTTCCTGCCGATGAGCCACATCTACGAGCGTACGGTCAACTATTGCTACCAACTGTTGGGCTGCAGCATCTTTTTCGCCAAATCGACCGACACCATCGCCACCGACGCCCTGCACGCACGTCCGTACATCATGATGGTCGTCCCGCGCGTGGTCGAGCGCCTCTACACCAAAATATCATCCAAGGGCGAAGCGCTCAAGGGGTGGCGCAAGAGCATTTTCGACTGGGCGATCCGCCTGGGGATGCGCTACCGACCGTATGAAAACAGTCTGGGCTACCGGATAAAACTGGCGGTGGCGCGACGGCTGGTCCTCGACAAATGGCGCGCGGCACTGGGCGGCGATCTGCGCATCATGATCAGCGGGTCGGCCAGCCTCGACGCACGCCTGTGCCGTTTGTTCTGCGCAGCGGGCATCGTGCTGAACGAGGGATACGGGCTGACCGAGACCAGCCCGATCGTCTCGACCAACGTTTACCCCAACCGGGGATTGCGCATCGGGTCCATCGGCCGGCCGCTCGAAAACCTGGACGTGCGCATCGGAGAGGACGGGGAGATCCTGGTAAAAGGGCCGAGCGTGATGCTGGGCTACTACAAGGAACCGGAACTCACCGCCGAGGCTTTCGACCAGGACGGATACTTGCACACCGGGGACATCGGGCACCTGGAGGACGGTTTCCTTTACATCACCGACCGCAAGAAGGAATTGTTCAAGACCTCGGGCGGAAAATACATTACCCCCCAGCCGATCGAAAACGCCTTGATGCAATCCCGGTACATCGACCAGGCGATGGTGGTGGGCAACGGCAAGGAACACCCCTCGGTGATCCTCGAACCGGACTTCGGCGAACTGGCACTCTGGTGCGAACAGCGGGGCATCCCCACGGAAGACCGGAAGGCGATGACCTCCGACGAGCAGGTGCTGGCACTGTACAAATCTCTGGTACACGAGGTGAACAAGGGCTTGAGCAACTGGGAACGGCTCCGGCATTTCCGCCTGGTAGCCGACCAATGGACCACCGAAGGCGGGGAACTGACCCCGACCCTGAAGATAAAACGCCGCCGGCTGACCGAAAAGTACGCCGGGCTGATCGCCGATATTTACCAGGAAGACATCCTGGAAAACGAGCGACAGAATTGATTCCCCCGCGCGAGATTCCCATTTTATCCCGAAAAAGAACGACATGCTGGACTTCCGACTGAAAGTTTTCTACACCGTAGCTTCCGAGAAGAGCTTCACCAAGGCGACGCACAAACACAACATCACCCAGCCCGCCGTCTCCAAACATATCCAGGAACTGGAACGGATCTACGGGATCACCCTGTTCGAGCGGCGGGGCAGCAGCATCCTGCTCACCGAGGCGGGACGCATCCTTTACGAGCAGGCCAAAAACATCGACGAGATCTACCGCGAGATCGACTACCGTATTTCCTCGCTCAAGGAAGAACACAAGGGCGAATTGCGGCTCGGGGCTTCGACGTCCATCGCCCAATACGTCCTGCCGGAAGCCATCGCGCGGTTTTACAATTACTACCCGGCCATCAAATTGAGCCTGATCAGCGGCAATACCGAACAAGTGGAGCAAGCCCTGCTGGACAAGGAGATCGACCTGGGCTTTGTCGAAGGTCTGCCGAGCAACCACTTGTTGCACTACACCGAATACATGGACGACGAACTGGTACCCATCACGCGCAAGGGGGGCTTGTACGCGACCCGGAAATACTCCTTGGAGGACATCAAGGAATTGCCTTTGGTCATGCGCGAGGATGGGTCGGGGACGTTGGACATCCTGCGCAAGAAACTGCTGAGCGAGGGGCACATCCGGTTGGACAGCAGCCTGAATGTGATCATCAAACTGGGCAGTACGGAGAGCATCAAGGCTTTCGTGCGGCAGACGGATTGCATCGCGTTCATTTCCAAACAGGCACTCAAACGGGAAAGCGACTTGTACGACCTGGAGATCATCTCGATCCGGGGGTTGGAACTGAAACGGAAGTTCTACCGGGTATCCCTGCGGGGCGAACTTTCCGGAAATGCCTCCCTGTTTATCAAGCACTTGCAAGGGTGATTTCCACGCACAGGGGGCGGGCAAGCGG
>CABSLV010000038.1 GCA_902478645.1 uncultured Flavobacteriales bacterium
GGGGAAGCCCGCCAGCGAGGATGGCTTGATTAGGAAAAAAACAAATGTTTTCCCGCAGCGGGAACAGCCGCAGTGGGAATAGCCTTTCCGGAAGAGGAATAGGAAGGTCGGGAAAAGAATTCAGAGAAAGTTCGCCACCGTTTCAGGCACCAGACGGCATGCGAAGACTTCGGCAAAGTGTGACAAAAGGCGGTCCTTCACCCTCGACAGGGGAATTTCGCCGCCCGTTTCCTGTGCGAGGGAGGTAACCCCCCGGTCGGAAATGCCGCAGGGAACGATCTGCCGGAAGTATTCCAGTGGCGTATTGACATTGAGAGCAAAACCGTGCATGGTTACCCAGCGGGAAGTCCTCACGCCCACCGCGCAGATCTTGCGGGCGCGGGGCGACTCCGGTTCGATCCACACGCCGGAGCGTCCGGCCACCCGTCCCGCGGTTACAGCGAAGTCCGCCAGGGTGCGGATGACGGTTTCTTCCAGCAGAAAGACGTACCGGTGGATATCCGGGGTGAAATGGTCCAGGTCCAGGATGGGGTAGCCCACGATTTGTCCCGGGCCGTGGAACGTGATGTCGCCTCCGCGGTCGATGCGGAAAAAGCCAACGCCTTCCCTTTGCAGGGTTTCGGGGGCGACGAGCAGGTGAGAGGGGTCGCCATGGCGTCCCAAGGTATATACCGGCGGGTGCTGGGTGAGCAGCAGGAAGTCCTCCGTGGGGAGGGGGTGCTCGGCGGTACGGTTGGCGGTCTTGCGGGCTCTGGTGCGGTCGAACAACCGGGTCTGAAGTTCCCAGGCCTGGCGATAATCCGTCGTGCCGAGGTCTTCGAAATATACGGTTTTGTCGGGATGGTTCATTCTTGTGCCGTGGGCTGACCCCAGGAGAGGATGTTCTCGACGATCTCTGCGACGGGTCGGGCGTCTTCCACGCGGAAGTCCCCGATGCGGGTGCGCCGCAAGGCCGACAGGTAGGCGCGCGAGCCGAGTGCACGGCCGAAGTCGTCGGCCACCGATCGGATGTACGTGCCTTTCGAGCAGGCGATCCGGAAGTCGACCCGGGGCATCTCGATGGCGGTGATCTCGAAACGGGAGATGGTGATGGGCCGGGGCGCGATTTCGACCTGGGCGCCTTTGCGGGCGTGGAGGTAGGCGCGTTTGCCGTCGATGTTCAGTGCGCTGTAAAGGGGCGGCCGCTGGAGCAGTTCTCCGGTGAAGTGCTCCTGTGCCGTTTTCCGGATCAGTTCCGGGGTGATGTGCCCGATGGGGAAACCGTCCGTTACTTCCGTCTCTGCATCGAACGACGGGGTGCAGGCCCCCAGGGTGAAACTTCCGGTGTATTCCTTTTCGCGCCCCTGGTATGCGTCGGCATTTTTCGTTTCCGCCCCCACGCATACCACCAGCAGACCGGAAGCCAGCGGATCGAGCGTACCGGCATGGCCTACCTTGAGGTTTTTTACTCCGAAGGTCTTCTTGAGCGTGTAGCGGATCTTGTTCACCACATCGAAAGAAGTCCACTCCAGCGGTTTGTCCACCAGAAAGACGTGTCCTGCGCGCAGTTGTTCGAGCGTCATGGGAGTTGTTATTGCTCCGATGAGGTATTGTTTTCTTCTTCTTCGGGGCTCTCTTCAGTGTACCACGAGGCGTACATCGCGTAGTCGTTGGAGATGCGTTCGACGATGTCGCGGAGCTGCTCGGGACTGATGTCTTTGAGTTTGCGGGCGGGGTTGCCGGCGTAGATGCTGCCCGAAGGGACAACCGTCCCCTGGGTAACGACCGCTCCGGCCGCGATGAGCGAATGGGGTTCCACCACCGCTCCGTCCATGACCACGGCGCCCATGCCTACCAGCGTGTAGTCGCCCAGGGTACATCCGTGTACTACGGCATTGTGGGCGATGGATACGTGGTTGCCGATGTTGAGCGGGTGTTTCTGGTAGGTGGTGTGCAGGGTGGCGTTGTCCTGGATATTGACCTTGTCGCCCATCTTGATGTAGTGCACGTCTCCGCGCACGACGGCCCCGAACCAAACGTTGCAGTCTTCGCCCATGGTTACGTCGCCCAAGATGGCGGCGTTGTCGGCAAACCAGCAGCCCCGTCCCCATACGGGCGATTTGCCCCTTACTTTTTTGATGATAGCCATTTCCTTTTTCGTTTTTACGCCCGGTTCGTCCCTGCGGATCCGCAGGGAAGCATTCCGGAAAGTTGTCCTTGTCCTTTTCCCATGTCCGATGTTGCATCCGACGGATGCAGGGGCGGGAAAGAGACTTCAAATGTACGGCATAAAACGGGGGTTTGCAACTCTGCGGGGCGGGGTCAGGCGTTTTTCAGGTATTGGTCCACGCCGTTTTCGCACCGCAGGGCCTTACGGGCGATGCGGTCCTGGAGGATCTGCTCGTTGATGTTCACTCCGCTGCGCGAGGCGGTGCGGTGCCACAGGTGAAAGACGATGCCGCCCATCTTCAGCGCGCGGGGCTGTACCCCGGCGTGGCGCAGGCGGACGATCAGGTCGGTGTCCTCCAGTCCCCAACCGGTCATGCGCTCGTCGTAGCCGTTTACGCGCAGGAAATCCTCCCGCCAGTAGGCCAGGTTGCATCCACGGGCATGGTAGATGCTTCCGATGTGGTAACGGCTCATGGGCTTCTGTAGCCGGGGGATACGCAGGCCGTTGAAGAAATTGGTCATGCCCCGTGAAAAAACGCTCAGGCGAATGTCGCCCGTATCGGCCGTTTGCCGGGCTTTCTGTTCGCCTACATTGACCCGCGATCCGGCAACGTAACACCCTTGAGAGGCTGCGCGGCGATGATCGGCTATGAAGTGGGGGTGCAGTACCAGGTCGCCATCTACCTGGACGATGTATCGGCCGGATGCGGCAGCGACGGCTTTGTTGAGGATGGCACTGCGCCGGAACCCTTCGTCCGGATGCCAGATGTGCACTACGGGCGTTTTCCCTCCGCTGCGCTGGTTCATTTCTTCCCGGAACCGGTCGATGACTTCCCGGGTGGGCTCGGTGGAACCGTCGTCCGCTACGATGATCTCCTCGGGCAGGACACTTTGTGCGAGGATGCTTTTGAAGGTGAGCGAGAGGTAGACCGGAGAATTGTAGGTGACTACGACCAGTGTCAGGGGGACGGATTCGTTCATGGAAAAAAGGTCGTATTATCTTTCCATTTAGGCGGATTTTGTTTCATTCATAAATCCTGCCCATATCCATACAGATCACGCATTTGCTTTTCCGAAGTGTCATAATTACCTTTGCCGGAAAATTGAACGTTTCAGTATGAAGAAAGGGGGAACGATCGCATTGGTGGTCTCTACGTACAACGCGCCCGAATATTTGTCGCGGTGTCTTTCCAGTGTGGAAAATCAGGAACTTGTGCCGAATGAGGTCCTGGTGGCGGATGACGGATCGGCGGCTCCGACCAAGGTTGTGGTCGAACGGTTTGCCGAGCGGATGCGCCGGCAATGCCCTCGGGTGGAGGTGCGGCACATTTGGCATCCGGACGAAGGATTCCGTTTGGGACCGATCAAAAACAAGGCGATCGCGGCGGCCAAGAGCGATTACATATTGCAGATAGACGGAGATTTGGTGCTGGACCGTCGTTTTGTCCGGGATCACGCCTCGGTGATGCGTCGTGGAAGGTATGTGATCGGCTCGCGGGTGATGCTGGGTGCGGAAGAGACCCGCTCTCTGTTGGAACATCCGCAGGAGGAGGTACGAAAATTTGCCGCAGGTCGTTCCAATGTTTTCAATGGGGTACGTTTTCCGTTCTTGTCGCGTTTCTTTGGTGGGTATCGTCGCAAGGATCCGTATTTTTCCCGGGGAGGATTGATGGGGTGTTGGCGGGAGGATTTCCTGCGGGTAAACGGCTACGACGAGCGCATGACCGGTTGGGGTTGGGAGGATACGGAACTTCTCGCCCGGATGCGCCATGCGGGAGTGGAGTCGTATGCGTTGAAATATAAGGCGATAACGTATCATCTTTACCACCGGGAGAGCTCCCGTGAGCAGCAGGACCGTAACCGGGAGATGTTTCTGAAAACCTTGCATGGGGGAGTGGAACGTTGTCCGGAAGGAGTGGACAAGTATTTGGTGGGCTGAATCGGGACGTTTTTCTTCTTTTTTCGACTTGCTGTCAACAGTGGTAAAAGGGGGCGGAATATTTTTTCGCCCGAGGGCGATATTGGCCTTTTTTATACTTTCAAAAACCCTGCGAAATCGCTAATTTAGCGTCGTATTTTCGAGTATTCATTTTAAAAGTTTTTCAGATGATGAAAAAGGCGAAATCTGCCCTTATATCCGTATTTCACAAGGATGGTCTCGAACCGATCGTGCGTCAGTTGCACAAGGATGGTGTCAAGTTGTATTCCACCGGCGGGACCCAGCAGTTCATCGAATCCCTGAAGATTCCCGTTACTCCCGTGGAGGAGGTTACTTCGTATCCTTCGATCCTCGGAGGCCGCGTGAAGACCCTTCACCCCAAAATATTCGGCGGTATCCTCGGTCGTCGGGGCAATGCGTCCGATGCGGTGGAGATGGAGAAATACTCCATTCAGGAGATCGATATCGTGATCGTCGATCTGTATCCGTTTGAAAAGACGGTGGCTTCCGGCGCTTCGGCCGAGGAGATCATCGAAAAGATAGACATAGGCGGCATCTCGCTCATCCGCGGGGCAGCCAAAAACTACGAAGACGTGGTGATCGTGCCTTCGATGGAGGATTACCCGCGTTTCCTGGAGATGATCCAGGCCAACGGTTCGGCTTCGAGTCTGGAAGACCGCCGGTATTTCGCCATGCGTGCCTTTGCCGTTTCGTCGGGATACGACGCAGCGATCTACAATTACTTCGCCGCCGACCAGCAGGATCCTTGCCTTCGTTTGGCCCGCGACGGGAAAACGCACCTGCGCTACGGGGAAAACCCGCATCAGAACGCGGCTTTCTACGGCCATCTGGAGGATATGTTCGAGCAGTTGCACGGCAAGGAGATCTCGTACAACAATCTGTTGGACATCGCCGCTGCGGTGGAACTGATCGCCGAATTTCCGGACGAGCCGACTTTTGCCATCCTCAAGCACAACAATGCGTGCGGGGTAGCCAGCCGCGATACCATCCTTCAGGCCTACCTGGACGCTTTGGCCTGCGATCCGGTGTCGGCTTTCGGTGGGGTGCTCATCGCCAACCGCAAGGTGGAGGCCGATACGGCTGCCGAGATCGACAAGTTGTTCTGCGAGGTGGTGATCGCTCCGGGGTATAGCGACGAGGCTCTCGAGACGCTCAAACACAAGAAAAACCGCATCGTGCTGGTGCAGAAGGATTTTGCTCTTCCGCAAAAACAAGTCCGCTCGTGCCTGAACGGAGTGCTGGTGCAGGATCGCAATACCAAGACCGATTGTGCTGAAGATATGAAGGTGGTTACCCGTACCGCTCCCACCGAGGAACAGATACGTGATCTGATCTTTGCATCCAAGATCTGCAAGCATTCCAAGAGTAACGCCATCGTGCTGGCCAAGAACCGCCAGTTGTATGCTTCGGGCATCGGTCAGACTTCCCGGATCGATGCACTGCGTCAGGCGGTGGAAAAGGCCGATAGCTTCGAGTTCGACCTGCGGGGTGCAGTGTTGGCTTCCGACGCGTACTTCCCCTTTGCCGACGGGGTGGAAATGGCCGACAAGGCGGGTATCCGCGCGGTGGTGCAGCCCGGAGGTTCGATCCGCGACCAGTTGTCGATCGACTATTGCAACGAGCACGACATTCCGATGGTGTTCACCGGAACGCGCCATTTCAAACATTGATGATCCATGTATCTCTGGAGCGGGGGACGGGAAAGTGAGATGCTCTTTCCCCTTTCCTGTTTCCAAGGGGTATGAACACAAAATACCGAAGACCCTATGGGATTGTTCAATTTTTTTACCGAAGAGATCGCTATCGATCTGGGTACAGCCAACACCCTGATCATTCATGATGACAAGGTGGTGGTGGACAGTCCGTCCATCGTGGCCATCGACCAGAATACCGGCAAGGTGATCGCCGTGGGGCGCAACGCCTCCCTGATGCAGGGCAAGACGCACGAAAACATAAAGACCATCCGTCCGCTCAAAGATGGCGTGATCGCCAACTTCAAGGCCTCGGAGTTCATGATCAACGAGCTGATAAGGAACGTGCCTGCGATCAAGAAACGATTGTTCCCGCCTTCCTTGAAAGTGGTCATCTGTATTCCTTCGGGGATTACCGAGGTGGAAAAACGCGCCGTGTACGACTCGACCCAGCGGGTCAATGCCCGCGATGTATATCTGGTGCACGAACCGATGGCCGCAGCCATCGGGATGGGCATCGACGTGCAACAGCCCAAGGGAAACATCATCATCGACATCGGCGGCGGTACGGCCGAGATAGCGGTGATCGCCCTGGGAGGTATCGTGTGCGACAAGTCCATCAAGATCGCCGGCGACGTGCTCACCAACGACATCTCGTACTACATGCGTACCCAGCACAACCTGTTCGTGGGTGAACACATGGCCGAGATGATCAAGATACAGGTGGGTTCGGCCATCGACCATCTGGACAACCCGCCGGACGACATCCCGGTACAGGGACGCGACCTGCTCACCGGAAAGCCCAAGGAGGTCAAGGTGAACTACCGAGAGATCGCCCATGCTTTGGATAAGTCTATCCTCCGTATCGAGGATGCCGTGATGGGGGCTCTTTCCGAGACCCCGCCCGAACTGGCGGCCGATATTTACAAGACGGGTATCTACATGGCCGGCGGCGGTTCGATGCTGCGCGGGTTGGATAAGCGCATCTCCCAGAAGACCGACCTGGAGGTTCAGGTGGCCGAGGATCCTTTGCGGGCCGTGGTACGCGGGACGGGGATCGTGCTGAAAAACCTGGATCAGTACCGCAACATCCTGATAAAATAATCCGGATGTCTTTCGCTCCCGGCTCGGAGCCAGCGAAGCCAAAGGAAGGTGTTTCCTTTGGCTTCGCTGGCTTGATAAGTAAAAAGTAAGAAGACCCCTGTACGATGCAGCGTCTGTTGGATTTTCTAAAACGAGGTCGTTATTTTCTGCTGCTGCTCTTGCTGGAGGCGGTGGGATTTCTCTTGGTATGCGCCCAGTACGACTACCACAAGAGCCTGTGGGCTGGTATCTGGGGCGATGCCGGTTATGCGATGAGCGAAAAGGCGGGGGCGTGGCGTCGGCATTTCTCCTATGCCCGGGAAAATGCGCGTCTGGCGCAAGAGAACGCCCGTTTGCGCAGCTTGCTCTCCCGCGACGACAAGCGGGTGGAGGCTTTGCCCTATCCGGGCGACACTTTGCGGGCGGACAGTGCGGTTTATTCGTATATTCCGGCCACGGTGGTCAAGAATTCCTATACCGGAGAGCGGAACTACCTCGTGCTGGACCGGGGGCAGAAGGACGGAGTGGAGCCGGATATGGGGGTAGTAACGGCCGACGGCGTATTGGGTGTGGTGGTGCAGGTAACGCCCCGGTACAGTGTTTGCCGTTCGATCCTGCATGCGGATAGCTACATCAGTGCCCGGTTTGCGAAAAACGAGTATTTCGGCACGATCGAGTGGGACGGGAAGGACCGTCGGTATGTCCGTCTGGTCAATATCCCCCGTCAGGCGGAAGTAGCGGTGGGCGATACGGTGATCACCGACCGGCGCTCGACCTTGTTTCCCGAAGGGCTGCTCGTCGGTACGGTCGAGGAGGCCGAAGTGGGCGATGTGAGCGACTTTTACGACATCCGGGTGCGCTTGGCGGACGACCTGGCTGCCGTGCGCCATGTGTACATCCTGCGTTACAGATACAAAGACGAATTGCAAGAAGCTCTCCAGTACGATGATTAAGCAACCCCTCCGCGCCGTTTTGTTCCTCGTGGTGCTGCTGCTGCTTCAGGTGGTGGTGTTCGACCACGTGGTGCTGGGCGGCTATGTCATCCCGTATGTGTATGTGTTGGGAGTGTTGTTGCTCCCGTTCTGTTTCGGTCGCGGAAAAGCGATGCTGGGTGCCTTCGTCGTCGGGTTGGTGATGGACCTTTTCCAGCAGTCGGGTGGCTTGCACGCCATGGCCTGCGTGCTGACGGTGTATTTGTGCGGGCCTTTGACGCGGGTGTTTTTCCGCCTTTCGGAAAAAGAGTTGGAGGGGTTCGATCCCTTTACGGCCAAAAATGGCCGCACGGCGGGGCTTTCCCTGCTGCTGGTGCTGCTGCTGATCCAGTATCTGGTCCTGTATTGGGTGGAAGCGGGGCGCTTTTCGGCACTGCCTTCTGCCTTGGGGCATGCTTTCCTGGGAGCAGGGGCGACCTTTGCGGTATCGGTGGTGATCATGTCCCTCAATAGTGTACGAAGCGGGCGCTCGCGGCGCAGACAGTGGTGAGAAACAAATATCTGCTCATATCGTTGGTGGTGGTCGTGGCGGCGGTGCTGCTGGCGCGCTTGTTTTATCTGCAAGTTTACCAGGACAAGTACAAGCTGCTCTCCGACTCCAATTCCCGGCGCGACATGGTGCAATACCCCCCCCGAGGGTACATCTACGACCGCAACGGACGTCTGTTGGTCTCCAACCAGCCGGCGTACAACCTGTGCGTTACCTACAACTTGCTGCAGCCTTTCGATACCTTGGAACTTTGCACCCTGCTGCGCATCGACCCGGAAAGCTTGCGGGTGCAGCTTGACAAATTCAACCAGGTGATCCGCCTGCGCCGCCATTCCCGTTACCAGCCTTATGCCGTCGTTTCGCAGATCTCTCCCCAGGATTATCCCCGGATTCAGGAACGACTGTACAAATATCCCGGGTTTTCCATCGAGAAAACCACGATGCGGCACTACGAATATCCATCGGCGGCCAACGTGTTCGGTTTCCTGAGCGAAATCGGGCCCGATGCCGACCTGGGGCAGGATTCTCCGTACAAGATCGGCGATATTATCGGCGCGACGGGGGTCGAGCGGATGTACGAAAAGCAGCTTCGGGGCATCCCGGGGCACCGTTACGTGCAGGTCGATGTAACGGGCAAGGTAACCGATCGTTACATGGACGGGAAGTTCGATTCGCCGGCCGTGGCGGGCAAGGACATCACCCTGGGACTGGACATCGACCTGCAGCGTTATGGTGAGGCGCTCATGCAGGGAAAACGCGGATGCATCATAGCCATCGAGCCTTCCACCGGACAGATCCTGGCCATGGTTACCGCTCCCTCGTACGATCCGGCGCTGCTCTCCGGGCGGGGCCGCTCGCGCAACTATGCGGAACTTTCGAGCGATCCTTCCCAGCCGATGTTCGACCGGGGGCTCATCGCCGAATATGCCCCGGGATCGCCCTGGAAGATCGTTACCGGTTTGGCGGGGTTGAGCAGCGGAGCAGTCGACCCGTCGTTTTCCGTGTATTGCAGCGGGGGATACCGCGTGGGCAACCACGTGATGCGTTGTGTGGGCGGAGTGGGGCAGACTCTGGACATGTATCACGGCTACCAGTATTCGTGCAACACGTATTTTGCTACGGTGTACGCCCGCACGCTGGAACATTTCCCCACCCCGGCACAGGGGTTGGACTTTTGGCACCGGACCGCTACGGCGCTGGGTTTCGGGAAATACCTCGGGACGGACCTCTCCACCGGGCGCAAGGGCTATGTGCCCGATGCGCAGTTCTACGACCGGCTTTACGGGCGCGGGCGTTGGAAAGCCTCCACGACCATATCGAACGCCATCGGTCAGGGTGAGATCACCGTGACGCCGATACATCTGGCCAACCTGGCGGCCGTGGTAGCCAACCGGGGGTACTATTACCGTCCGCACATTATCCGCAGCATCGACGGCCAGGCGATCGACACGGCTTACACCCAGCGCATCGAGACGGGGATCGCCCGCGAACATTTCGATGTGGTGGCCCGAGGAATGGCCAATGTGTTCCGGGAGGGTACGGCGCGCGAATATGCGATACCCCAGGCGCAGTTTTGCGGGAAGACCGGGACGGTAGAAAACTTCGTGCGTATCGACGGCCGCCTGGTACAGTTGCCCGACCACGGGATGTTCGTCGCTTTCGGGCCGGAGGAAAACCCGAAGATCGCCATCACGGTGGTGGTGGAAAACGGCCGCTTCGGCCGGATATGGGCTGCACCGATCGCTTCGCTGATGATGGAGCGGTACTTGCTGGGGGGGACCAACCGCCCGGAGTTGGAAAAACGGATTATGGAAGGTTCGCTGGAAGAGGTGTATCGCCAGTGCGACCTTCTGCGCGAACAGGCAAAAGCGAAGAAGAAGTAGGATGAGGATCGGCGGAACGGAAGCGGACATGAGGATGAGGATCGGATGGGCACTGGTGGTTTTTTACGCCGTGTTCGTCGCGATGGGGATCCTGAATATCTATTCGGCTACGTACGACCCGCAGCTCCCTTCGCTGTTCGACCTTTCCCAGTACGGGGGCAAGCAGTTGCTTTTTGCTGCCATGAGCGTGGCGATCGTGGTGGTCGTGTTGTTACTCGATATGAGCGTGTACGAGCGGATGGCGTGGCTGTTTTATATCTTTTCCATCGTGCTGCTGCTGGGTTTGCCGGTGCTGGGTTCGGAGGTCAAGGGAAACAGGGCGTGGTACAATCTGGGCTTCGTCTCGCTCCAGCCTTCGGAAATTGCCAAATTTGCCACGGCATTGGCCTTGTCTTCGTATCTGTCCTCGTACAACGTGTCGATGTCCCGTTTGCGTTGCCAGGCGATTGCGGCGGCGATCATCCTGCTGCCGATGGGACTGGTCGGGTTGCAGGATGCGGGTTCGGCCCTGGTGTTTCTTTCCTTTTTCCTGGTGTTGTACATGGCGGGAGCACCCGGGATATATTTCGTGGTGGGGATTCTTTCGGCCACGATCTTCATTGCCGATGTATTCCTGGCATTTTACCAGGTGAGTCCGGTGTATGTCTATGCGGTGGTAGGTGGTGCAGCGCTGTTGATGGGGGCATACCGTTTGTGGCGGCATCGGGGAGGCGTCGGACGGTTGGCGGTTGCGACGGTATTCGTACTGGGGATATACTCCGTGCTGCACTTTGCGGTGTGGGAACATGTGTTCAAGGAATACCAGCGGCAGCGGATCCTCACGTCGTTCAAACTGGTGGAAGACTACAAGGGCGTGGGATTCAATACTTACCAGAGCGAGATCGCCATCGGTTCGGGCGGTTTTACGGGAAAGGGCTACCTGATGGGCACCCAGACCAAGGGCAATTTCGTGCCGGAACAGCATACCGACTTTATCTTTTCGACCTTGGGAGAGGAGTGGGGTTTTCTCGGTGCGGCAGGCGTGGTGGTGTTGTACGCACTGTTCCTGATCCAGATTGTGCGGGTGGCGGCGCGCCAGCGAACGTTGTTTGCACGGAACTACGGCTGGTGCGTTTTTTCGGTGTTCTTTTTCCATTTTCTGGTCAACGTGGGCATGGCGGTAGGCCTGCTTCCGGTCATCGGGATTCCGTTGCCGTTTTTCAGCTACGGGGGCTCGTCGCTGTGGAGTTTTACCATCCTGCTGTTTATCCTGGTCAAACTGGATGCGCACCGCCGCGATGTGCTGCCTGAAGTGAGCCAGTTCGAGGACCGGTAAAGTTTTTGTCGGCGCGGCGTGTTTTTATTTTGTGGTTTACGGTAAAAGTTCTACTTTTGCAATGCTTTGATAGGGTACCTTGGCCGAGTGGCTAGGCACAGGTCTGCAAAACCTCTTACGGCGGTTCGAATCCGCCAGGTACCTCAAACACGGCTGTAAACCAGCTAAATATAAAAATTACACCCTAATTTACACCTCAAAATGTAGATTAGGGTGTTTTTTATAGCCTTGTTTTATCCAGCGCCTAACTTAGTTCATCCATGTAGTATTCAGCCTCATTTGGGAACTTCTTTCCAAATTCAGGCAGGTTAAAACGCCCCAGGAATTCTATTTCTTCATCGGTAAAAACAGAATTTTCATCCCAATCATCCCCCTTATAGGGTTTACGCTTCATCAGTTCATTGAATTTTTCCTGCAATTCAGGGTTTTCCCAAATGGTTTTGCACTTCTTTTCCATGGCTTTTATTTTTTATACTGTTACTGTACAAATTTGCTCAATTCCTTTGGTTTTTATACCAAAATGTGAAATAAAATTAACTATTATGCGTTGAGGCATACCAAATATGCCTCTTGATGTTACTTAGCGAGTTCATCGAACTTGATATCAAATGCCTTTTCCAGGAGTTCAAGCAGTTCTTTTTTATCCCCGATGTTGACGCAAGTAGGCCGGTATGCCCATTTCCTCTCCACCTTTTTAGCATTGCTTTTATCCGTAGTTTTAATCCATCTGACCCGTGCGGCATAATCGCATTTTTCCGGGTCGTTCGCATGAGAAAGGATATGTTGTCCGATCAGATCCTCCGGTTGGAGATTTTTCCCCAGATAGAGAAAGTCCTTTACAGGTACGGCCGGATCGACGACAAGACCTATGCCAACATATCCATGTCCGTTTAGATAGGCAGCAATGATATCGCCTGTTTTCAACCGTTTTACGGCATCTGTGAAAAGTTTGCGGCCTCCGGCAGATACAAACCCATATTTTGCATTATCTTCCCATGAACGGTTCTTTCCCTCTTCATTCGGCTTCTTGTCTTCACCTACGTTGAAAGCATAGATGCTGTTACCGAAATCGAACTCCGGCAATTCCATATGCAGGGTATTTTTGGGACGGAAATATCGTTCATAATGCCCTTCAGACTTATTTGTAAGGTGGTAATTACTCCATATCAGGGTTTTTTCCACCAAAAAGGCTTCATTTTCGCTCAAATCCTTGGCAAAGACTTTGATGATAGGGTCTACCCCTTCATCTTGAATTGCCTTGATCCGTTTCACTTTCTCCGTTTCCAAATGGTTGTCGGACAAGTGTGCGAATTTGCGGTTGCCTTTCCCTTTACCCACGTAAAACGTTTCATAGTTGCGTGGGTCGATGTAGATGTAAACGTAATAGTCTTTTTGTGTTTCCATGATTTTTAAAATTTAATATATTGTTTATGAGGGTTATTCTTTTTCCACATATACGGCACTCCCCGGTATGGTGAAATACCTCCCTTCGGTAGAAAATCCTTTCCATACATAAAGTGTTTTCAAGGGATTTTCCAGCAGTCGGAGATATATTAAAGAAGTATTTCGGCTAATGTCCAACTGTTCTAGATCATTTCGTTCGGCTACTAATTCTTTCAGCGCAGTGCATTTTGTCAGGTCAAGGTTTGTCAAATGATGCCCGCAAATGTCCAATGATTCCAGTTTAGAATTGTGCGATACGTCTAATGCTGTAATCTTTCCGGACCGTTTTACCTGACGAATATGTAGATATATTAGGGAAGAGCACTCGCTCACATCAATTTCAGACAAATCGTTGTATGAACAATCCAATCCTGTCAGTGCGGTGCAACCACTTAAACAAATGTTTTTTAAGGCATACGCCGAAACTACCGAAATTTTTGATAAAGAAGAGCATCCTTGTGCATTTAATTCTTCTAAAGTGCTTCCTTCTTTTATGATATTATTTACGACAATGCTGTTGTTGTAAACAAACTCGTTCAAGCCTGTACATCCACTAATGTTTACACGAAGCAACCGGGTGTTTTTAATTTGGAGGGTATAGCTCCCAGAGCCTAATTTAGGACAGTTGCTTGCGTTCAACTCGGTCAAAGGATTGTCATTGCACCGTAAATCCCGTAATTCCGCCTTGTTGCTTACATCGAGTTTTTGCAGTTGATTGTTTGCACAGGACAAATATTTTAATTTACTACATTGGCTTACGTCGATTCCGGTTAACTGGTTGTTATCGCAAAGAAGGGAAATAAGCCCCGTAAAATACTGTATTCCCGTCAGGTCTTTGATGGCTTTCCCTGTTATGTCCAGCTCGTCAACGCTTTCTACCTCAAAAGTCTGTATCTTTCCATCCCGGTTCATATCGTAGTTGGCCACCAAATATGTTTTAAAATTGGCATCCGGTATCTCTATCGTGAAACCCTTAGCAATTACTTCCAGTTGAAAATCGGCTTTTATTTCCGGCTTATCTTTAACGACTACTCCAATAGTAGTTTGACCTGCTTTCAGGGCTTTTAATACGCCGTTGGGAGATACCGTAGCCACGGCAGGGTTTGAAGAAGTAAAAACAAGTTCGTAGGGTTGGTTGATGTTTTCAGGAGCAACCTTTGTTTCCAGAGTTTTGCTTTCTTCTTCCTCCAATGTTTGGGGAGGGTTGACGAACGAAACGGATGCGATCTCTACCGGAGTGGCCGTAACCGTAACGGCGCAGGATGCGCTGATATTCGGCCGGCTTTGCTCATACACTTTGACAGTACTTGTCCCCGGCTTCAAGGCTTTGACATTACCGTTTCCATCTACGGTGACTACCTCAGTATTGGAACTGCTCCAGGCAAGGGTGTAGGGTTCTGTAATACCACTTGGAGCGGTAGTGGCGGTGAGCTGCTGCGTTTTTCCCTCCTGTAAAGAGATGGTGCTTTGGATAGAAATGCTTTCGAGGCTTATTTTCGTTGCCTCGGTTTTACTGCATCCGCCTATAACACAGGCAAACAGTAGAAAAATGGCGATTTTTAGGGTTTTCATGGTTTTATGTTTGCTAAATTTTACCGTATTTAAACGAAAGAAGCGTGGAACTTATACCTATCCGACCCTAAGGCATCGCCAAACGCCTGTAACCAAAATAGATAAAGCCCACGCTAAACTGACGTGAGTACTATTTTGGTTACGTTCGATTTTCTTTGGCGATTTCTGGGTCGAGTAACCGTATGTATTTCACTCCAAAAGTAGTGAAAAAGAACACACATTCAAAGAAAACTCACGCAGTCAGCGTTAGGGCTTTATCCGTTGCAAAAGAAAAGTGCGGGTACGACAAGACGCGACGCATGGAAAATATTTTTACTCAGCGACATATTTTGTCATGGTAGTTCTGCATATTTGTAATGTATTTAAAACCTGTTTGAACAATGGCTAAAATAGATTATATAGTGCGCTACTTGCTCATCATCAAAAAGGTGAAAGATAGCAACGAGCTTGGAGTAAACCCCAGCATGGAGGAGATTATCCATTATGTGAATGAAGAAATGGAACAGCGGGGTATGCAAACCGGTTTTTCTTTCCGTACGTTCCAACGTGACATAAGTAATATTAAAACAAGTCTTGGCCTTAGTATTGATTATGACAGGGCTAAAAACGGGTATTATGTCCCATCGGATGAGGGACAGATCAGCTTGTTGGAGGAAACGTTGGATACGTTTGACATACTGACCTCATTGGGAGCCGATAACGTGAAAGGCATTATTTTTCCCGAAGTAAAAACCCGGCAGGCGCGGGGGCGCGAACATTTGATAAAAGTGATCCGGGCCTGCATGAAATGCCATACTTTGCGCTTTCATTACGAAAAATACAATGCTCCGGCCGATGTTGCTGAAAGTGAAAAATGGGTTGAGCCTTATGCGATAAAACAGCATCAGGGCGTTTGGTTTTTATTGGGGCGATACAAGGGGAATGACAAGGTGCAGGTATTCGGACTTGACCGGATAAGCGATGTGGAGGATACGGAAATATCCTTTAAACGCGACACAACGGTAAATATAGAAGCTATGTACCGGGATTACTTCGGTATCATTCGTGAGGAACTACCGATAGAGGATGTGGAGCTATCTTTCGATGTGTCCGACGGGAAATACATAAAAGCCCGTCCTTTGCATCACTCCCAGCAAATCATCATAGACAACGAACAGGAATTACGTGTGCGGTTGCATTTGGCGGTTACCCGCGATTTTATGATGGAATTGCTTACCCCTGTCTCTTATACACATCTCCG
>CABSLV010000039.1 GCA_902478645.1 uncultured Flavobacteriales bacterium
TTTTTTCCCCCGCCGAGACTTGCCCGCATAACCGCCTGCACAGCCCGTGCGCACAACCCCAGCCCTATTTCTTTTCAGCAGGATGACCGCCTACGAAATCTTTCAGATAGTACGGCTCAAAGTAAGCCACATCCTCCCAACAGTGTTCACGCAAACGGGACAACGCCTCCGTCCCCATAGCAAGAGCCGAAGGGAACACCCCCGGAAGGAATGAGAAACGCTCCTCGCCGAGCAAATCCCGGCACTTGTCCATCCCGTCCCCGAAGAAGCAAGCCGTCTTTCCCGTTTGGGAAAGGGACGCATACGCCCCCGGACGGACGATGAGTGCCTCTACCGGAGAAACCTCCTGCAAATCCCGATCGTACACCGCGGTATAGACCTCCATCCTTCGGGCGTCGAGCATCGGCACCAGATAGTCTGCCGAAGTCTTTTCCCGGGCAATGCGCGCCATGATCGCCAGAGTACCTACCGACAGCAAGGGGATCTCCAACGCATAGGCCAAGCCCTTGGCCGCCGACACGCCGATACGCAGGCCCGTGTACGAACCCGGTCCCCGGCTCACCGCCACGGCGGAAAGTTCCCGGGGAGAAATCCCCCCTTGGGCGAGCACCTGGCGGATGAATACGTGCAGTTTCTCTCCGTGCGAATATCCACCGCCGTTGCTCTCAAGGGAAGCGATCGGTTCTTCCCCATCAAAAAGCGCTACCGAACAATTCGTGGTAGCTGTCTCGAGACAAAGTATTTTTTCCATTGTTTCTTCTCTGTAACACCCGCCGTCTTTTCCCTTTTCTCTTCCTTTCCTGCCTCTCGATCTTCCTCTACTCTCCTACCCTTCGGGGGCTCCCGGCGGAAGGACAGACGGAAAGGCTTACTTGCCGGCCAAGGCTTCCGCTGCGCTGACGATCTCGATGATCTGGTTGGTAATGGAGGCCTGGCGGGCGTTGTTGTACTGGAGGGTGAGTTGCTCCTTGAGTTCCTTGGCATTGTCCGAAGCCTGGCTCATGGCTGTCATCCGGGCTCCGTGCTCCGAGGCGAGGCTGTCGCGCAGGATACGGAAAAACTGCAGGCGAAGGCTCTGGGGAAGGAGGTTCTCGACGATAGAGCGGCTATCGGGTTCGAGGATAAAATCGGTATGGGCGGCGGCCGTTTCCGCGCCCGTCTGCAGGGTCATGGGCAGAAACTCTTCGCGGGTGAGCACCTGGGTGGCTGCATTTTTGAAGCGGTTGTACACGATCTCCACCCGGTCGTACACCCCGGCAGCGAAATCGTCCATGATCTTTTGGGCGATCTGGGCCGTAGCAGCATAGGTCAGGTTGTCGTACACCGCGCTGTAATCGGCCGAAACGGTGCAATAGCGCGAGAGGAGTTCCCGGCCTTTGGACCCGATGGTCGCTATGTCCACCTGCGACGAGGCAAAAGGTCCGGCAAGCAGGTTGCGCACCCGCTTGACCACATTGGCGTTAAAGGCCCCGCAAAGCCCCTTGTTGGACGTTACCACGACAAGGAGGACTTTCTTCTCGGGTCTTACAACGGTGTAGGGGCTGTTTATTTCACTGCCTTCGAGCGAAGCCCCGACCCGGGCCAAAATCCCGGAGAGGGCCTCGGAATAGGGGCGCATTTTGACAATCGCCGCAGAAGCATGGCGGAACTTGGCCGCCGAAACCATCTTCATGGCCTGGGTGATCTTCATGTTCGAGCTCACCGAGGCAATGCGCATCCGTATTTCTTTCAGATTTGCCATTTTACTATTCGTGGGGGACTTGTCTCCCCGTTTGTTCTTCTTTACAATTCATACTCGTACACGTACACCTGCTCGAAATCCAAGCGAGGATTGTACGCATACATTTTCCGCCGCTGCGGATCGACCCACACGGTGGTTGCCTCCTTCTTGTCCAATTCGAACTTGGATACCGGATTCATCTGCCAGTCGTACACCCGGATCTCATTGCCAAGGACCTGCTCCGAATCATCCTCGCCGTCCGATGGGGAATATACCGTCGTCTGCAAAAACAGATATTCGTCGGTAGCCGCTATGAGTTCGGGATTGGATACATTATCCCAATCGATTGAAGAGACATCCACACTCCGTACCCGATCGATGGACAGTGTATCGCCGTAGGTGCGCTCCAGGTTCATCTTCCCGTCCTCTCCCACGCGGTACACCAGCATATTGCGCGTATCGGGATACCACACGGCCAACCGATCGCCCCAAGCCTTGTACTGCGGCGGATTGTACGATACAATTGTCACATAGTTCATATTGTCTTCCCGCCACATCCGCTGAGACGTTTTGGTATAGCACAGCAGGGAATCGACCAGGGACAAACTATCGCCTATGGTAAACGAGGACTGATAGGTATCCACATTATCGATCGTTCCCTCGACCTCAGCCTTATGTTCACTTATCAATATCCGGTTGTCGAACACCTGCCCGAAATACACCGAATGGGATGTCCCGTTTCTCACCGTGCGCAATTTTTGCAAGCGACCATCCTTGTCGCCGAACTGCATCAGCGACTGGCGCGCGGGCTCGCTCACCCAAAACGTCCCGTCGGTATTGTTGGTTCCCTGTAAAAACCCGTACAGCAGATCATCCGGCCCGCCACCCTTGGAAAACGAACTGTCGACAAACGTCCAATCCGGCAAACGATAGCGGAACACCACCTTGGAGGTCATTCGGCTGACCAATACGGCATAGTCGCCGTATATCCCGCCCCAGGAAGGTTGCAGCACCTCTTCGATGGCGATACTGTCGGCCGCGAGGACCTTGGCCGGAGGAAAACCCTCGGCGTCTTTCTTCGCACCTCCGCCGCACGCCCCCAACACCAGGAGTGCCGCCATGCAGAATGGGATCAGTCGTTTTTTCATCGTTTCAAGGTTTTATGAATAGTTATCGTCATAGCGTATAGTCGTACACGTACACCTGTTCGAAATCCACTTGCGGGTCGTACGCATAGATTTTTTTCCGGAGGAGGTCTATCCGCACGTCCGATGCCGAGGGATGGTCGGGCAACAGCTTTGCCACAGGGCGGAACTGCCAGTCGTACACTTTTATCACGACGGACTTCACCGGGGGATAGGTTCCCTCGGGCAAATCCTGGTGAGGGGTTTCCCGTTCCTTTTCCAGGAAATACAGATGCTCCCTGTCGGCTGCGATGAGCGAAAAATCATCCGGAGCAAAATCCGGATGGGCCTCCACGTAGGCATCGACCGCTTCCCGGGTCAAAGGAGCCTCTCCGTACACCCCCTCCTCGGTCAGACGGCCATCTGTCCCGATGCGATATACCGCCAGGTTCCTCGTACCCGGATACCACACCGCCAGTCGGTCGGCAGCGCCGGCCATTTGCCCGGCATTGTACGTCAGCACACGCACACTCTGTATCTGTCCGTTCGCCTGCTGGATGTCTATCTTCCGCTGGGCATACCCCGGCACGGAATCCAACGCCACCAATGTATCGGCCAAAACAGCCGTGCGAATGTGCGCTTCCCGCTCGCCTTCCTGGGTGGAATAAGCCACGAGCGTATCGCCGAACATAACGCTTTGCTGTCCCACGACATACCTTCCCCGGACGGTCTTTCCCAACACCCCGTCATCCTGCGCCGCAATGCGGGCCATCCGCCCTTTTATCACGTCGCCGATCCAAAAAGCCGAAGAGCGGGGGTCGTTCCCCTCCAAGAGGGAAACATACTGGCCGAAATCGTCCGGCCCTTCGCCCAAAGAGAAGGTCGTATCGACAAAGGTCCAGTCGGGCAACCGGTAGCGGAACAAGGCTTTCTCGGTCTGCGGGCTGAAGATCACCGCGTAATCGCCGTAAAGGTTCCAGCCGCTCACCGACAAGACCTGCTCGATGGCGATGCTGTCCGCCACGAGGGTTTCCGCCGGAGGGAACCCCTCGGCATCTTTCCCGCTACTGTCGCCGCAGGAAACAGCCAGCAGTCCGGCCAGAGCCACACCGAAAAATACGGATACCTTTTTTATCCTTTTACCTTTTTCCATTTCCATCCTTTTACCTCACTTCCTGTCTTTCTCTCTCTGTCTTTCTCTCTCCCATCGGCCAATGGTCGCCCTACAACTTATACTTGTACACGTATACCTGCTCGAAGTCCACCCGAGGATCGTACGCATAGATGAGTTGGCGCGCCACATCGATCCGGAGCTGGGTAGCCGTAGGCTTTTCGAGCAAAAAACGCCGAACGGGCTGGAGCTTCCAGTCGTACACCTTGACCTCCACGCCGACAGGTATCCGCATGTTGTACGGCGTTATTTCCCCCTCCGGGTCCTCGTATTTCACCTTGCACATGTAAATATGGTCGGAAGATACCGCCAAGGGTCTTCCGGGACTGTTGTCGTCGTCCTGCTGGCCCTTGAAGTCGAAGGTAGCTACCTTTTCCTCGGTGAGCGGTTCGCCGAAAGAGCCCTCCAACTCGAGTCGTGCGTCCTGCCAGATGCGATACACCAACAGACTGCGCGTGCCGGAATACCACACCGCCACCCGGTCGCCCGTGACGAAAACCTCGGGGTAATTGTACGACAGGGTCCGTTTCATCACCCCGTTTTTCGTCGGAATGGAGGTGATGTCGTTGCGGGAGAAACACAGCAGCGAATCCACCGTGCGAAGACTGTCGCCCTCCAGAAGGGTGGACAACAGGTAATTCTTTTCGGTAGTGAAATCCATCACCACATGCAGCAGGAGCGTATCGCCGCAAACCGTGCCGTTGAACAACCAGCTGTCCTCCTGTCCGAACACTTCCCGCGTTCTGACCAGTCCGCCCTCTCCCGGATGGTATTCACCCAGTTTCTTGCGGGCCGACTGTGCCAACCACAACTCGTTGCCCGGATCGGAAGTGGATAACAGGGACGGGCGCAACACATCGTCCGGGCCTTGCCCTTCGACCAACGACGAATCGAGGAATGTCCAGTCCGGTAGCCCATAACGGAAGATCACTTTTCCGCTCCGGGGTGAATAGATCGCTGCATAATCCTCGCGCAGGATCATGTTCTGCACACTCAGGATCTGCTCGATGGCTACGCTGTCTGCCGCGAGGGCCTTGGCCGGGGGAAATCCCTCGGCATCTTTCTCGCCGCTACCACCGCATGCCCCCACTGCCAGGGCTGCCGCTACACAGAATGGGATCAGTCTCTTTTTCATCGCTTCAAGGGTTTTATGGGTACTTTATATGGTGATCTTTATCGCGCATAGTCGTACACACACCGGCTCGGCTTCCCATCCCGTTCCACCCAACCGGTCTTCGCCCCACCCCCGGAGCCTCAAGCCATATCCTGCGATACCGCTTCGGCCGCTTTCTTGAGTGCCTCCTGCTCCTTTTCGGTCAGGGTGCCTTTCGAAAGTGCCTCCAGCGTATCCGCATAACGGGAACGAAGCTCGTCGAGGTATTTTTCTTCCCACTCGCTCACCCGATCTACCGGGATCGAACGCAGCAGGTTCTGCGTACCGGCATAGATCACGGCTATTTCTTCCTGCACGGGCATCGGGGTGTTCTTGCCCTGTTTGAGCAATTCCACATTGCGACGACCCTTGTCGATGACGCTCTGGGTGGCTGCGTCGAGGTCGGAACCGAATTTGACGAAGGCTTCCAGATCGCGGTATTCCGCCTGGTCGGTACGCAGAGGTCCGGCCGTCTTCTTCATGCCCTTCAACTGAGCGTTTCCTCCCACGCGCGAAACGGAGATACCGACGTTGATGGCCGGCCGCACGCCCGAGTTGAACAATTCGCTCTCCAGGAAGATCTGTCCGTCGGTGATGGAGATGACGTTGGTCGGGATGTAGGCCGCCACGTCACCCGCCTGAGTCTCGATGATCGGCAGGGCGGTCAGCGAACCGCCACCCTTGACCTTGCCCTTCATCGAAGCCGGAAGGTCGTTCATCTGGGCCGCGATCGTATCGTCCTGAATGATCTTGGCCGCACGCTCCAGCAGACGGGAATGCAGGTAGAAAATATCGCCCGGATAAGCCTCACGTCCCGGCGGACGGCGCAGCAGCAGCGACACCTCACGGTAAGCAACGGCCTGCTTGGACAAGTCGTCGTACACGATCAGCGCAGGCAGCCCCCGGTCGCGGTAATACTCGCCGATGGCCGCACCGGCCATCGGTGCCAGGTACTGCATGGCAGCCGGGTCGGACGAATTGGCCGCCACGATGGTCGTGTAGGCCATCGCGCCGTTGTCCTCGAGGGTTTTGTAGAGTTGGGCCACCGTCGAAGCCTTCTGCCCGCAGGCCACATAGATGCAGTACACGGGATGCCCGGCCTCGTAATTGGCCTTCTGGTTGATGATGGTATCGATGGCGATGGTCGATTTTCCCGTCTGACGGTCGCCGATGATCAGCTCGCGCTGCCCGCGACCGATGGGGATCATCGCGTCGATAGCTTTGATACCGGTTTGCAGCGGTTCATTGACCGGCTGGCGAAAGATAACACCTGGAGCCTTGCGCTCGATGGGCATTTCGACCAGTTCGCCCGTGATCTCCCCTTTGCCATCGATGGGATAGCCCAAGGTATTGACCACGCGGCCGAGCATGCCCTCGCCCACCAGGATGGACGACACGCGCCCGGTACGATACGCTTTCGAACCTTCGATAATTCCCTCGTAAGGTCCCATAAACACCACGCCGACACTCGAAGGGTCGAGGTTCAGGGCAATGGCTTCCGTGCCGTTTTCAAAACGGATGATCTCCCCCAGACGCGCCTGGCTGAGGCCATACACCTGGGCGATACCGTCACCGATCTCCAACACAATGCCTTCCTCGCGGGCTTCTACCTGCCCACCGGCCTTGGCCAGTTCGTCTTTCAGTATCGCGGAGACTTCCGCCGGATTGATACTTGCCATATTTTTTGTTTTATATATTTATTCCGCGGTTACAAATACTTCTTTTTCAATTCTTCCAGCCGTCCCGAAAGGCTTCCGTCCCAGACCACGTCGCCTACCTTGACACGAACCCCGCCCAAAAGGGACGGATCGACACGGGCGTGCAGGACGATCTGCTCGGCTCCGGTGAGTGCCTTCAGCCGCACGGAAAGTTCCTCGATCTGCCCGGGTGTCATCTCCACGGCCGAAACAGCCTCCGCATGGCGGATGCCCCGGATGCCCTCGTACAATACGCCTACCTGATGCAGGATCTCGGGAAGGAACTCCGCCCGCCCCTTGTCGATGACAAAACGGACAAACTCCTGTGCCTGCACGGGAATTCCCTGCCCCAACGCCCGGGACAAAGCCTCCGCTTTGTCCGAAGCGGGGATCAGCGGCGAGGCCAACACCTGACGCGCTTCGGGGCTGGCATCGAAAAATCCGGCAGCCGCCTTCGCCCCTTCGACCGCCTGTTCCAACTGGTCGCGCGAAAGTGCCAATTCGATGTACGCCTTGGCATAACGGATCGCTAATGTGGTATCTTTCATACTGACACGAAGACGATTACAGGGTTACCTCCTCGATCGACTTCTCGATCGACTTGCGCTGGGCGTCGGCATCCTTGAGTTCCTCGCCCAGTACCTTTTCGGCCAAGGTAACGGAAATACCGGCCAAATCGCGCCGCAGGTCGTCCTTGGCGCGTTGTTTTTCCCGCTCGATCATCGTGTGAGCGTCGTCCAGAATGGAGGCCGCCTGAACGCTGGCTTCCTGACGGGCCTGTTCGAGGATGCTGTCACGCTCCTTGCGCGCCTGGCCTACGATCTCTTCGCGTTCCTTGCGCGCCTGACGGAGGATCTGCTGGCTTTCGGCCTTCACTCCGGAGAGTTCCTCGCGTGCCTGACGCGCCTTTTCCAACGACTCGGCGATGTGCTTGTCGCGTGCGTCGAGCATCGAGAGGATGGGCTTCCAGGCAAATTTGGTCAGAATGGCCACCGCGATCAGAAAGAAGAGCGAATTCCAAACGATCAATCCCAGTCCGGGTAAAAGTAAATCCATACGATATTTTCTTTTATATGTTTTCGAACTACTTCGTTGTTTTTTCCGATCGAAAAAAGTACCGCCCGCCCGAAGCAACCCTTCGGGCGGCGGCACATTTCCATTAAAGGCTCATCAGGGATACCACCACGCCGAAAAGCGCCGTGGCTTCCACCAATGCTGCGGTAAGCAGCATGGCTGTCTGAATCTTGCTGGCTGCTTCCGGCTGGCGGGCAATACCCTCCACGGCGGAAGACCCGATCCGTCCGATGCCGACACCTGCGCCGATAGCGCAAAGGCCTGCTCCGATAGCTGCTAATGTCATAATGCGAATGTATTAAAGGTTAATAAAATGTTTTCTTTCTTTTCTCGTCCTTCTCCCGTCCGTTCAATCCTCATGCTCGGCCGAAACACGTGCCGCCCCGATGTAGATCGAGGTGAGCAAGGTAAAGATATAGGCCTGGATGACCGCTACCAGAATCTCGATAAAGGTCATGAACACCACGAAGATCCCCGAAGCCGGCACGATGGCCCACATCTTGAACACAAAGATGAGCATCAGAAGGCTCAGGATCGTGATGTGCCCGCCCAGAATGCTGGCAAACAGACGAATAGTCAGTGCAAACGGTTTTGTAAACAGTCCCAGGAACTCCACCGGTGCCAGAACGATCATGATGGGCTTGGGCACCCCGGGCATCGATACGATTTCTTTCCAATACTCTTTGGTACCGTTCACCTGCACGATCACGAAGGTGAAAAAGGCCAACGGAAGGGTATACGAAGTATTGCCCGACACGTTCGCTCCGAAGGGGAAGAACGGGATCAGCCCCAGCAGGTTGGTAAAGAGAATGAAGAAGAACAGCGTGAGCAGATACGGAGTATAACGCCGATAGAGTTCTTCGCCTACATTGGGACGGATCACCTCATCGCGCAAGTACACCACCAACGGTTCGAATACCCGGGCGATCCCCCGGGGCACTTTGTCCACATTCTCTTTCCGGCGGTAGAAACGTCCCATCGTCAGGAAGATGGCAAACAGAAGGATCATCGCCATGGTGAGAGTCACCATGTTCTTGGTAAAGGACATGTCGAACGGCTTGCCGTTGGTAATGTTCCCCTGCGCATCGTAAGTGAGGTATGTTCCGTCGGCCGAGGGGGTATCCGAAGCGTAATAGATCGTTTCGTTGCACATGACAAAACGCCGCCCGGCACGTTCCACCACGACCTTCCCGCTATTGTCATGGTGAAAGGCCGAGGAGAGGAACACGCTCACCCCGCCCTGTCCGAAGAGGATCACCGGCAGCGGCACAGCCACCGCATGCCCATCGACATCCGCGATATGGAACGAATGCGCATCCTTTATGTGCGCCATGATAAAGGACTGCTGGTCGAATTCTTCTTCGGCTTGCTGCTGCGATTCCGCCCGCGCCGAAAAACACGACAGGAGCAGCGCAACCACCACCGGGAATATCCTTTTACTCATTGAAATTCGCATATTTTTTCTTCTTGCATTCTCGGCCGCAAAGCGGCTTTTCCAATTGTCAAAGTTAGTTTTTTTTCCGCAAAAACCAAGATCGTTCCTGTGGTCGTTTGCCTATCCCGGATGCTCGTTTTTCCGCGAAGTCCATACGCTCCACCCCAGATAATACGTCATCGACAACAGGTAAAAAAACAATACGCACAACACCAAAGCCACACGTTGTTGTTTGGTTTCCAGACACAAATAAGCCACCGGAAGGATTACCGCCAGTATTCCCAGCGCACGCACGGCCACCCCTGCGAGAAAACGATTCAAGGAAAGCCCAGCCGTTTTTTCCCGCCGAGAAAGAGAAACGAAAAACGAAATCCCGAACACAACAAAAAGAATGACAGAAAGTTGCCAGGGACGATAAAAGATATCCGGCGCCGGGACCGGCCAATGATTCCACACCAGGGAAAAGATCCCTGCGAAAACAGCCATAAATAGCGCATATCCGAACAGAAAAAACGCCTTTGAGGTTTTCATCTTCCCCCCTCCTGTTTCCGTTTTTGCTGCTCCATCCGGCGGTTAAAGCGATTCATCTCCTGCAACGATTTGTACAGGGTAAGCAACGACAAGGCAACCCCCGCCACCGAACACAGCACCGACCACAAGGGCAACGTGCCGTATTTCCCATCCAGCCAATACCCGAGCCAGCCGCCGCCGCCGATCAGCACGATCATCTGGAAAGCTATACCGGAATACCGCGCATAGGCATGCACGAACTCCTTGGCCCGCAAAGCCTTTTGCTCGGGAGTAAGGGGTTCCTTCTTTTCTTCCGCCTTGAAAGCCGCCATATCCGTTCCTCCTCTTTCTTTTTTCTTTATCCGCGCTTTTATTGCCGCCGGGGAAAAATCGCCGCGCTGTTTCTCGCCACGCCCCCCGGACAGAAAGCCGCTATTCACCTTCTTTCTTCATCCGGCACGACTGGACATCGAACAAAGCACCCAGTTCCACCGACAGTTTTCCGGTCGTTACCTGTCCCGACACCCGACCGGTCTTTTTGACCGAAAGGACTTCCGAGGCATTTACCGTGCCGTTGAGCGCACCTTCGACATCGATACTGAGGCATTGCACCGTACCGTCCAGACAGCCGTCCACCCCGATGACGATGCGACCGCTGGTCGTGATCGTACCTTCGAAGCGCCCGTCGATGCGGAAATCCCCGTCCGAGACAATATCGCCCTTGAAGGCCGTTCCTTTCGACATTTTGTTCAGATCCGACAGTGCGGAACTGTTTTCCCCATTTTTGTTACTGCTCATAATGCGCAAATATATTCTACCTAAAATGTTAGGCTTCAAAGTTAGGGATTTTCCGCCAAAGGAACTCGTTCTTGTTAAGCTAAATCCATGCTAAAAAACCGCTTCTTCTCCGCCCCTTTCGCGTCCTTTCGCCCCTTCTCCTGCTCACCTTCCTCCGAGGCCGCTCGAAAACTACTCGACCCCGGGAGCATCTTCCGCCGACGCCGCAAACAAGTCCGGGCGGCGGCTCCGGGTGCGCTCCAGAGCTTGTTCCATCCGCCAGGCCGCGATACGGGCGTGGTCGCCGCTGAGCAACACCTGGGGGACTTTCATCCCCTTGTATTCCGCCGGGCGGGTATATACCGGCGGGGAGAGCAACCCATCCTGGAAACTGTCCGAAAGAGCCGATTGTTCGTCGCCCAGCACCCCGGGGATGAGCCGGACGATGCTGTCGGCCACCAGCGCAGCCGGGAGTTCGCCGCCCGAAACCACATAATCGCCCACCGACACCTCGGCCGTAACATGAAGCTGCCGCACCCGTTCGTCCACGCCTTTGTAGTGGCCGCACAGCAGGATCAGGTTTTCTTTCAAGGAATACGCATTGGCTTGCGCCTGGTCCCACTGCACTCCGTCGGGGGTCATGTAGATCACCTCGTCGTAATGCCGCTCGGCTTTCAGGGCGGAAAGACAGCGGTCGATCGGCTCGGCCATCATCACCATCCCCGCTCCGCCGCCGAAAGGATAGTCGTCCGTACGGCGGTAGCGGTCGTACGCATAATCGTGCAGATTGTGAATATGCAAGTCCAGATAGCCCTTGTCCCGGGCACGTTTCATGATGGACTCTTCGAACGCTCCGGCCAACAGGTCGGGCACACAGGATACGATGTCTATTCTCATACCGGATATCGCACGCTGGGATTAGTCGCGGGCCAAACGGTCCAATACGTAAGCGATGAGCCGCTCGACCGCTGCATGGGCGTCCTTGGAAAAGACTCCCTCGGTGCGGGCTGCCACGATGCAGTTGGTCGAGCACGCCCGGTGTCCCAGCAGAGCCGAGAGCCCGTAAATGGCCGACGTCTCCATCTCGTAGTTGGTCAGTCGCATACCCCGATAGGCAAAGTGTTCCAGTTTGTCGTTCGCCGAAGGGTCGGCCAGAGGGATGCGCAATTCCCGTCCCTGCGGGCCGTAAAATCCCACGGCCGTGGCTGTAAATCCTTCGACCGTCTGCTCGCTGTGTAGGCGGGAGAAAAGTTCCTCGCTACCCTCCACCACATACGGGCGGGCGGCCAGCGGATTCCAGCCCGTCTGACGGATGAACTCCTCTTCGATGTCCAGCTGCCGCACCGCCTGGCTGCGGTAGAAGTGCAGCACCCCATCGAAGCCGATGGCCCGCCGCGCCACCACGAAACTGTCCACCGGTATATCCCGCTGGAGCGATCCGGAAGTGCCGATACGCACGATCTCGAGCGAGGTCTTCTGCGGTTTGATCTCCCGGGTGTTCAGGTCGATGTTCTTGAGGGCATCGAGTTCGTTGAGTACGATGTCGATGTTGTCCGGGCCCATGCCGGTGGAGAGCACCGTAAAACGTTTTCCCCGGTACACGCCGGTACAACTGTGTATCTCGCGGTTTTCCCGCCGCAGTTCCACCGTATCGAAATGGGCCGCCACACGGGACACGCGAGCAGGATCGCCCACCAGAATGACCCGATCGGCCAGTTCCTGCGGAGCGAGATTGAGGTGGTAGACCCGTCCGTCGGGATTGACCACCAGTTCGGATTCTTTTATTCTCATCGCCTTGCTTATTTTTCGATTTTACATTTCCACGATCTCCCAGCCGCGCCTTGCCGCAGCCATTGTCCTTGTCCTCCTCACAGCACCCGGACTTTGTAGCCCTGTGCGCTGAGATACCCGCCGACCTTTTGCCGCACATCGCCCTGGATGAGCACCGTCGCATCCTTGACCGACCCGCCGGTACCGCAGTAGCGTTTGAGTGCTCCGGCCAGCGCCTCCAAAGCCGCCTCTCCGCCCTGGAAACCCTCCACCAGCGTCACCACCTTGCCTTTTCTGCCGGAAGCATCCCGACGCACCGTCAGACGTTGCCGCGAAGGTTCGATCGTCTCTTGTTCGAGGGGTTCCTCCTCCTGCGGCGCCACTTCGCCCGTCGAGTACACCAGTGAGCCGAGTGCTTCCCACGAAGAAAATGTCTTTTTTGCTGCCATCGTATCGTTCCCCCAGGGAAATATTCCGTCCCGCAGGCTGTTCAAAAGTAGGGATAAATGTCCGATGCGCCAAATCCTCCGGACATTTTACCGGCCAAGCGATCCTGCTGGCACAAACGCCCATCGAGGCATTCCGTGAGAAATCGGGAAAAATGCCCGGGAAAATGCCTGTGCGCTGCGCGCGAACAAAGCGATAAAAGTCTTACCTTTGCCCCGTCGCGGCCGGGGAAACCCGCCCGGCGAAAACGAAGTTCTTTTCCGATCAAGACCCATGCTGACCAGACGACACATTCGCGCCAGAGTAATGCAGGCTCTCTACGCCTGTCGACAGTCCGAACCCCAGGATACGGACACGTTCCGCAAAAATTTCCTCACCGGTATCGAACGGATCAACGACTTGTACGCCCTTCAGGCTTCGCTGCTGGATGCGATCGTCCGCAAGGCGGAAAGCCGGCTGGAAGCCCGCCGTGCCAAGCATTTTGCTTCGCCGCAGGAACGCACCCCCAACCGGAAATTTGCCGAGAACCCCTTCTCGGCTTTGCTGACAGAAAACCCCGCTTACGCCCGCGCCTGCCAGAAGTACGCCTCGTTGTGGGCCGACCACAGCGAATACGTGGAAAACCTGTTGGGCACCATCGAAGCCACTCCGCAGTACGAACGCTACATGAACTCGGCCGACACCTCCTTCGCCGGGCACAAAGCCTTTCTGATATTCGTCTTCCGCGAGATCATCGCCCCCGATGCTGCCCTGTCCGACTTTTACGAAGACTGCGACATGGACTGGTCGGCCGACCTCCCGGTAGCCAACACGATGCTGCTCAAAACCCTGGAAGACGTCAAGGAGAACCATCCGGACTTTTCCATCCCTGCCCTGTTCAAGGATGCTTCGGACCGGATGTTCGCCGTCGAACTGCTCGAAAAATCCCTTTCAGAAGGCCCTTCGTACCGGGAACTGATCGTCCGCAAGGCAGAAAACTGGGACCCCGAACGCATCGCCCTGGTAGATATGATCCTAATGGAAATGGCGGTTACGGAATTCGTGTCCTTCCCCAGCATTCCCACCAAGGTTACCCTGAACGAATACATCGAACTGGCCAAGGACTACTCCTCGCCCAAAAGCCCGGTCTTCGTAAACGGTATCCTGGACAAGGTGCTGGACGAATTGAACGCCGAAGGCAAAATTCACAAATCCGGCCGCGGACTTATGTGATTTTTTCCTAATTTTGAACATCCGACACACGCGGAAAATAGAACAAAACCCATGAAAAAGATCCTGATCCTCGCACTGGTTCTCCTGTTGGGCTGCGCCCCGGCAATGGCCGGTTGCGGCTCTTCGCAGGATACCCCACCCTCAAAAGAGGCCAAGAAATACCCCGAGATCGCTTTCGAGAACGATACGTACAAGTACGACTTCGGCAAGATAGAGCGCGGCAAGGAGGTAAGCCATACCTTCAAGTTCCGCAACACGGGACGTGTCCCTCTGGTGATCCTCGATGTGGCCGTTTCCTGCGGCTGCACCACTTCCCGGTACACGAAAGAACCCGTGCTGCCCGGTCGGTACGGCGAGGTAACCATCACCTTCGACGGCGAAGGCTTCGGGCGGTTTACCAAGTCCGCTACCCTGACTCTCAATACCCGCAAGGGACGCGAGGTGCTCTACATCACGGGGGAGATCAAGAATTGAAATCCATTTTATTAACATAAACCAAGAAAACGACAAGATGAACTCGATTATTCTCGATGCCGCTGCAGGCGGAGCCGGAGGAGGCATGAATATGCTCATCATGCTGGTAATCTTTATCGCAGTGATGTACTTCCTGATGATCCGTCCCCAGCAGAAACGCCAAAAACAGGAAAAGAAATTCATCGAAGAACTCCAGAAAGGCCAGTGGGTCGTTACCATCGGCGGTGTGCACGGCCGCTTGGTAGAGATCAACGACAACACGGTAGTGATCGACACCAAAGCCGGCCAGATCACCTTCGAACGCTCGGCCATCTCGCGCGAACTCACTTCCGCCCGTTACGGCAGCCAGCCGGCCAAATAATTCCGCCGGTACGATCGACCCGTCCCCCTCAGGCAGGAGCGGGCAAGCGCGAAGCCGCCCCGATGGGGCGGCTGAGCCGGCGAAAGGCGGTATTGCAGCATAAGAGAAACAGCCAACGGCCAAAGAAGGAAATCGGCGGCTCGCAAAGGAGGGATTCGGCGGCCATTTTAGAAACAGAAATCCTTTGCAGATAGTGCAACGGGATGTGCTTACATGCTTGCCGCAAGGGCTTCTGCAAGCCCCCGCGCCGGTTGAAATCCACGCAAACGCGCCCTTGAAAAAGCCAAAAGCACAGCCATCCGGCCGGCTTGGAGGCGTCAAAGCGTCTTGATG
>CABSLV010000040.1 GCA_902478645.1 uncultured Flavobacteriales bacterium
CGGTCTCGTGGGCTCGGAGATGTGTATAAGAGACAGGTATTGAAGATGCAAAAAATGGCGAAAAAGAGTTGTTTTTCTCTTTACTCAAAAAAGATTATTTGAACACATTATCTCCTGAATATGAATAGCACATTGATATCATATAAGAGTTCTGTAGGAATGATGACCTATGGCGTAATGGCGGCTTTAATAGGTGGTAGTGCATCGGAAGAACCACCAATTATATTGCCGGAAACACCATGTAGGTACAAATTAAGTAAATATGAAAAAGAAACTCAAATGATATCTGCTCCTCAAATCTTTGAGGTCGATTATGATGTCATTTCTCCGCATGCAGAATTAGAAAAAATAATAAGTGATGTTTTAGAAGTTTTGATTAAAAAACCTTCTCAATTGGATTTAGAAATGTTGTCAATGATGGGTGATGACATATGGGATTTATTTTAATTCGGTAGTATAAAATATGTCGGATAACATTTTGGATTACATTGATGAATATTTGCCAAAATATCTTTCTGAACCATCATGGGATGAAATAAAAGAGCAATTAAGAAAATTTCCAACAGATGGCACAAAAGATACGGTATATACTTGTAAATTATCGGATTGTGAACAAATATTCCAAGGAGATGGAATAGCTGAAATACCTTATTATGATTCTATATCGGAAAATATTATGCCGGCAAATGTTATGGTATTATCTAACACGTGTGATATAAGTTTAGAGAATAAGCGCTTTGAAAGTCTAAATGTATGTGTGGCTCCGCTGTTTAATTTAGAAAAGTATAGAAATCGATTGTTATCAAGCAAAAAGTTTACGGTTACACAGATAGATTCTCATATTGAGAAAATAAGAAAACAAATGGTAACACACGTAGTTTATCTACCAAAAAATTCAAAAATGCAGTATGATGCTATTGTTCGACTGGATAAAATATGTTCTGTAGATAGACGTAAAATATCTAATAAAAATCGTTTGTTTACTTTAAGTGATTATGGTTTGTACCTTTTTTTACTAAAATTATCAATTCATTTTACTCGTATCAGAGAGCGAATTGATCGAAATGAGGGGCAAATTCTTCCTCCACAGGATTGAATGTATTTATAAAGCCTTTTGATTAAATGTATGACAAAAGGTGTGAAGTGGCGTTATAGAATCACCGTATGCAAATTCATGTTCTGAAATGACAGTACGGTGCTTGTTGTTTTTCTTTCTTGCGCTTCCTTCCTATGCGCAAACTCTTCCCCCAGCTTCCGGGGAAGTGGTGCGGCATACTCATTACACGCTCGATTATAACGAGCTGCACGAACAGCCGAACTGGGTATTCTACCGCCTGACGATCGACAATGTAAAGGGTACGGCCAAGCGAAAAGACAACTTCCGTCCGGATCCGGCGGTGTCCACCGGTTCGGCGCAGCTGTCCGACTACAAAGGCAGCGGTTACGATCGCGGACACCTGTGTCCGGCTGCCGACATGAAGCAGTCCTCTCAGGCTATGTCCGAGACGTTCTACCTGTCGAACATGTCCCCACAAGTACCGTCTTTCAACAGGGGCGTATGGGCGAAGCTGGAAGCGGAGGTGCGCAAGCAGATCAAGGATGAGGACGACACGCTCTACGTGATCACCGGACCTATTTTCCTCGGTGCGGACAAATCCATCGGGGAGAGCGAAGTAACGGTACCTACTTTTTTCTTCAAGATGTTTTTTGCCCCTGGTGGGGATACCCTGGTGTACATCCTGCCCAATCGTGCAGGGGTAGACACGGACCTATCCAAATGGCGTTCCTCCGTAGAGATGGTGGAGGCATTAAGATTGATCCCCCCAGGAGCGTAGAAGATCACTTACTGTTATTCCGACAGAATCGTAATCTTTCGACTTTTCCCAATCTTTCAAGACTTCCTCCCTCGGAGTTGTCTCAAAATACTTTTTCAGGTTTTCTAAAAGGCTACTCATTGGTTAGTTTATTTTAGTCCGCTTTTGATGCAAAAAAACAAAATATTTTCTGCACAAAAGCGACGATTTTCGTCCTCGGTTGGCATTTTTTTTCGTTAGCGTCCCGTATAGTTTTGTGGCGGACAAATTTCAAAAGTATCCGCCGGATGCCAGACAAACATTTCTATTTCAAGGCTTTTACCGATCCTGTCTATCCTTCTCCTTCTTCGTCTGCGGATGAGCGGACGGTAGCCGTAGTACACATCATCGGAGCTCTTTCACGCGACAGTTGGTGGTATGGAGTCCCCACCCTACAGTTGGTCGAGGCGCTTTCCGCGCTGGAGGACTCCGCCGCTGTATCCTCCATCATCCTCGACTGGAACTCTCCGGGCGGGGAGGTGTCCGCGGTTCCTCCGCTGCTGGATTTTCTTTCTCACCATCGCCGAAAGCCCGTCCTCTCTTCGGTCGAGCTCGCAGCCTCCGCCGCTTATTGGATCGCCTGCGCCACCGATGCCATCTACCTCCAGAACGACATCTGCGCCAGTGTGGGAAGCATCGGGGTGTTCACCACGTTTGAGGACTGGAGCGAGTTTTACAAAAAGAACGGCATTGTCGTCCGCGATATTTACGCTCCCCAGTCCAAGGACAAGAACCTCCCCTGGCGGCGAGCCTCGGAAGGGGACGACACCCTCATTGAAAAAGACCTCTCCCATATAGCTTCGCGTTTTATCGACTCCGTTACTGGCCTGCGGCCATCCATTGATCCTTCTGCCACTACCGGGGCGTTGTATTACGCTTCGGACGCTCTCCGCCTCGGCCTCTCCGACGGTCTGGTACCGCTGCGCGAACTCATCGCCCGCCAACAGGCCGCTTCCCGACTTGAATAAACCACCAACATACCACAAAAACCCAATCAAAAAAATGAATTTCAAAGAATTTCTAAACAGAGTAGCGCGTGTTCTCGGCGTACACGCCTCCGACATTACCGATGCCCAAGGGCAGGTATTGCTCACCGACGCCCAGCGTGCCGCCTTGCAGGCCTCGTTGGATGCGGACACCTATTCTCGCGTCATGGCTTCCATTGAAGCAGGCGCGGTAACATCTTCTCAGGCTGCCGAAGAGTCTACCGAAGCCCAGGCACAGGGTAGTGGAGCAGCCACTGCGCAAGCCCCGGAAGAGTCTACCGAAGCCCAGGCGCAGGGCAGTGGAGCACCCTCTGCGCAAACCTCGGAAGAGTCTGCTGCGACCCAAACACAAGAGGAAGGCGACGAACACCTGGCTCAGGCACTGGATCGTGCGGCCGGCAATGCCGAGCTCTCCCGCCAGCTCAACGCCCTCAACCACATGTTGTCCACTGTCGCTGCCGCCAACCCGCAAGTGCGCTCCGCATCCGCTTCCGCAGGACACCCCGCCCTTTCCGATGCTCAGGGACTTTTCCCCGATCAGCGTTCCGGATTCCGATCCCGCGGCTTCCAGGACATCAACGCCTTTTCTGCCTCCCGTCCGTGGAACGACCATGCGCGCCAGGCCATAGAGGCCGCAGCCCGGGGGCGCAGCTACACCGCTACGGGAACTTTTTCCTCCTCGTTTGTCCTGCGCCAGCTCGAAGCCGACATCGCCCAGGAATTGTTCCTCCTCCCGGCCGATCAGGTTTTGGATTTGAGCGAGGATGCCCGCCGTCTTCCCTCTTTCTGGCGCAATGCCTACAACATCCAGAGCGGACAGATGTACGGACTCTCCGAAGCAGGTCACGTCATTCAGCCGTTTGGTGACGGCTTCAAGCCCAACAACCAGGTCATCCTCCAGCCCGAGGTTGTCTCCCTGCAAAAGGTTGAGATCAACTACGAGTTCGACGTAGACCGCCTGGCCGAAATCGAAAACAGCTGGCTTCTGATGTTCAACCAGCCCAAAGGCTCGGCCAACGCTTACAAGATGCCTTTTGTGCGCTACATGCTGCTTGTGCTCTCGGGTGTCAAGGAGAGCGACCTGCGCGAAGCCCTCGTCTCGGGTGTCTGGGCCCCCAACGCCACGCGCAAACCGGGCTATTACCTGAACTCCATCACCGGTCTTTTCTACAAGATCGATCAGGCGCGCGGGCGCAAGTACCGTCCCTTCACCACGCTGGGCACGCCCAACACCTCGAACATCGTAGACTACATCGAGTCTTTCTGCCAGGCAGTGGAGGACGCTGTCGGCAAGAAAGCCAACATGAAGATCTACCTCAAGCCCGCCTTTGCCACCGCTTACCGCCGTCAGCAGGCCGAGCGTCTCCAGGTGTATGTGGATGACATCCCCATGCGGGTCGAGGGACACCCCAACTTCGAACTCATCCCCTTCGACTATCTCACGAACGACTTTATTTTCTGCACCGATGCCAACAACATCACCATCGTCAACGGCCCGGAGTCCGAGGAAAACCAGTTGCGTGTAGTTACCGCTGTCAAGGCGCTCCAGATGGCCGGACAGTTCTACAAGGGCATTCACGTAGGCGTTTTCGGCATGGAGTTCTCGGAGTCCGACCCGGTCAACATGCACTCGCAGCGCTTCTTCTCCAACGCCGAGGACATCGAGTACGCCTCTGTCCCGGCCGATGCCGACGCCACGGTTCTTTCGGCCAAATACGGCAATATCATCCGCATCGGGGCCAACACTTCCCAGCAGACCATATCCTCCATCAAGGACTACCAGATCGGTCATCCCATCGTCATCGAGGGGCCTCTTCCGGTTGTTTCGGACAGCGGGGCGGTTACCCCGGCTCCCTATGGGGCGAAGATCGTTCCGGGAACTACGTTCATCGATCCGGCCAGTGCTTCGGAGTATGTGTTGGGCACCGGCAACAGCATCCGCCTTATGCCGTTGGGCAACGACAAATTTGCCGTGATCGGTTATGACGGCGGCCCTGTAGCCGACCAGACCGTTTACCTCGCAGCCGATGCCGTAGCCATTCCCGCTCCGTTGGACAAGCAGTTGTTCATCACGGCGGACAATAGCAAAGCGACGGCTATTGCCTCCATCGGCACTCCGGAAAACCCCTACAACGGATTCACCATCCGCATCCAGGGCGGCGGCACCTCGAATGCCTCTACCATGGCTACCACTGCGGACATCATCCTGCGTGAGGCCATGACCTTCAGCAAGGGTGCTGAACTCTCCTTGCGTTACCAGGACGGCAAGTGGTACGAGATATCCCGCAAGTAAACCGTGAAACATCCCGGCGGGGAAAACTTTTTTCCCGTTTTCCCCGCTTTTTCATCCAATCATTCTCTGAACACAAAAAACAAACAAAACCATGCCTGAATACATTTCCCCCGAATTGGTAGACAAGCAGGGAGCCAATCCCGGCGCTGCCATCCCGAAAAGTTCTTATGTGGACGTGATCCGCATCTGCGACATCCAGTCCATGCCGGCATTCGATGCCTCCACCGCCACGTACAAGGGGACCATCGTGCTCAAGCCCGGAGCCTATCCCACCCGCATGTACACCACCGCCTCCAAGGCCATTCTCTCGATGACCACCACCGGCGAGGCCGATTCCAAGGGCATCCAGCAGTCCATCACCACCTCGTATCCCGGGTACAACAAGGAGATCGCCGCCTACATACTCAATCGTCTGGGCGACCCCTCCATTCTCATCATCACCAACCCCACCACCGGCGAGCGGCTCATGGCCGGCGACTTCGGCGTGCCGTTGTACAGCAATCTGACCACCACCTCGGACAATGAGCAAAATGTCAATGTTTTCGAGTGGACCTCGGAGATGAGCACCAACATCCCCCTGTGTTTCTACGAAGGGGACATCCCCTCAGCCACCCGCGTATCGGTCGAGGCCGACGCTACCAGTGTCGATGCCGCCGACGGTACCGTCTTCCAGCTCTCGGACGGGACTTCTTCCGCCGCATCGATCACCACTATCGAAAACGGCACTCCGGGTCAGATCATCACCTTGCTCGGAGCCGGAGCAGCCAACGCGCCCAAGATCGCCGCTTCGGCCAGCATCCTGCTTCAAGCGGGTGCCGAATGGGTCGGATCGGAGGGAGCCTCCCTTACTCTCGAGGCCTTCGACAAAGGTTCTGAATCTATCGTGTGGATTGAGCTGTCCCGGAAGTGATTTCGGGGCGGCATAGCCCCTCCTTTTTCCCAGCATGTAGGGAGGGGCTTCTCTAAAAAGCATACCAAGCCATGACAAAACAGACCCAATACACCACGCGCGAGCAGGTAGTGGAGTATTTCCAGACCTCTCGCAGTTACGAACATGCCCAACGTCTCTACTTGGGACTACCGCATTACAACAGGATTTTGGCACGTGAGTTCAACCGCCCCCATACCCCGGAGCGGCTCGATCTGCTTCGTTATCATCTGGCCAAGGCAGTCGGTATCCCCGAACGCCAGTGGCGATGCCTTCTCTCACAACCCGTTCAGGAATCCGCCCCGCAGCAGGATGTCGTCTCTCCGCAGAAAGGCGATGCGTATCTTTCTCCGCAGGATGCGGCTCTTCAGGTACGTAAGGAGTTTTCGGCTTCCCCTCTCGCAGCGCAAGGGCATCGTCTGGTACACGATTTCCCTTTCCTCACTCTCCCGGACACCCCGCAGGAGATCAAGGATCTGGCCGAGGACAAAGTATCGGCCTGGATGCGTCTTCAGGTAGCGCGCGACGAACTGTTCCGTGCCGTCACTCCCGAGGAATGCTATCAGGCAGCCCGCGATGCCAGCGAGGCGCTGGCACTCAACCAGGACATCTGGGACGAACTGGTCGCCTACCGCGACACCGGTCGCCCGCTCTACAAGCTCCCTCAGTTGCAGATGCTCCGCTTCAAGGAGTCCCTGCGGGGTAAAAGCGAGGCCGACCTGGTCAGAGCGCTCAACAACGCTCGTTCGCGTCGCAGTCGGGCGAAGGATTCTGACAAGGCAGCGCAGTGGGACCAGCGGGTCAAGTATCTCGAAAGCCTTCTCGAAACCAAGGCTTCTTAACCCCGAAAACACGTCTTTCTTTTGCCCCCTTTCCTTCTGCGCCACAGCGGGGGATAGGGGGTTTTTAAAACCATCAAATACACACCGCCATGTCTCAAGATAACTTCTCCGACGATTTTTCCCAGGTTCGCGACACCCTCACCCCCTTGTTGGACGAAGTGGAGGAGATCATCGCCTCCGGCTGCAATTATGTCCATGCCTATCACCGTCTCTCCGACCGTCTGGGCAGCGACTGGCCCAAGCGCCGATTTTATGCCGCTGCCGTCGATCCGGACACTCCCCTAGGTATGGCCATAGCCCGCGGCCGCGCCCGCTTCCAGATCGACCAGGCGCATATCCTCCGCCAGCAGGCCTCGGAAGGCGTCGCCACTGCCCCCCGTCTTTTGGCCGATCAGGCCACTCAGAACGACATCAACGCTGCCCTCAAGCGCTTTTTCCCTGAGCTATGAAAAAGTCCCGAACCACCCCTCCATCGTCCGTTACCGGTCCTATCTCCGAGCAGCTCACTCTTTCGGAGCTCGAAGCCTTCATGGCCACCGGGGTACCGAAAGGCGCTACGGCTCAGGTTCGGGACTATCTGCATGTCCTCTCGGACATATCGACCCGTATCCAGACCGGTCGCAGCCAGAGCGAGATCATCGACCATCTGGTGCTCACTTATGACCTCTCGCGCCGAAAGGCCGTCTCCATGTACGGCGAAGCGGTCAATTACTACTACATGGACGCAGGCGTCAAGCCCCGCGCCATTGCCTCCCTGTATGCCGACCGTATGGAACGCCTGGTATGGGCCGTGCTCACGTCCAATCCCACGCACGATGACATCTTCAAGGCCGTAGACCGTCTGGAGCGCATCGCCGAACTGCGCGGTGCCTCCCGTGCCGACGAGCAGGAGCAGGCCATCCACATGATGCCCCAGACGGTCATCTATACCACCGATGCCTCCCAGTTCGGCTTTCCCGAACTCGGAGACAAGATGCGCCGGATCATCGATGCGTTGCCTGTTTCGGAGGATGTCAAACGTAGCGTCTCCCGCCAGGCCGGATTGCTTTCCGACGGGAAACCCGTTATACCTCTCGAAAATCCCCAGTAAGCCATGGACGACTCCCGTACTTTGTATGCCAATCCCCTCTCCCAGCTCATCGCTTTGGTAGAGCCCCAACATCTGCGGCTGATTGCCGGCCGTGGATCGGCCAAGACCTCGGACATCCTGGCCAAACGCTCCATGCGGATTATCTCGGCTCTTCCCCGGCACAATATCGCCTGGGCCTGCACCACTTACAATACCTTTTACGCCAATATACTTCCCGCCCTGTTGGAAGGCTGGGAGCGGGAAGGCTGGAGGGAAGGCATCCATTACGTCATCGGGCGTCAGCCTCCGGAGTCATGGCATTTCTACGACAACAATCCTCCGTATCGTCCGGTCAAAAACTACAAGAACACCATTCTTGCGCGCAATAGAGCGGTGATCTATATAGCCTCTCTCGCCCGCTTGGAATCCATGGCCGGAGGTTCGTATGTCCATGTGCTCGGCGACGAGGTACGCCAGATGGAGTACGACAAACTCGCGCGTCTCCTACCTGCCTTGCGCGGCCAAGGGCGCGGTACGCGCAGCCCGTATTTCCTCGGCACCACGTTTACCACCGACTATCCGGACGAGTTCCTCGGCGACGATCCCTGGATACTCGATTCCGCCCGCGACATGGATCCCCAGGTGATTCTCGAAATACTCTCTCTTGCCCTTACCCGCAACGCTTTGCTCATTCAGCAAAGCCATGCCACCGGAGCGACACCCGAACTCGATGCAGCCATTGCCGATCTGGATATGCAGCTGGAGACCCTTCGCATGGATTCTACGCTCTTCTTGCGGGCATCCTCGTTCGTCAATGCACAGGTTCTCGGACCCGACTATTTTGTCAATCTTTCCCGCTTCCTTTCCGAGGAGTCCCTGCGTGTCTCCGTGCTCTCCCTTGCTCCGCAGAGCGGGGCAGGCAAAGCCTTCTACCCCTCTTTCTCCCTGGAGCGCCACACCTATACCGATGGCGAACAGGACAACATCGACCTCCCGGACGACTACCGCCGCTACCGTCCGCAGGCCACCACCCTTCGGTACTACGATCCCGAATCCCCTGTAAATGTATCGATGGATTTCGGAGAGAACATGATTTCCCTGCTCATCGACCAGCAAGAGGGGTCAACGATCCGTTTCCTGAAGAATTTTTATGCCCTTCGCCCCAACGATATCACTTATTTGGCCGAGGAAGTGCTCTATTTCCTCTCGGCGCATTGCATGAAGCTGATGAACTTTTACTACGACCGTGCGGGCAATACCCGCCATCCCATTGACGGAGTGTCCGACGCCCAGCGTTTCATCCAGCTCATCCAGCAGGATCCGGTCAATAGCGGCTGGGTCGTCGTGCCCCAGTGCAACCGTATGCGCACCATTTACCAGAGCGAGGAGTTCTACCTGGCCGACGCAGTGTTTACAGGGCGCATCGCAGGACTTCCGAAGGTGCTTATCGACCGTTATGCCTGCCATGAGCTCATCTGCTCGCTGCGAGGAGCCCGCATGATCACCCGTACCGATGCCTTGGGACGTACCGAAATCCACAAGGACAAGCGCAGCGAAAAGAATTTCCGCTCGCTCGACGAACTCCCTATCAAGAGCACCAACCTGTCCGATGCTTTCAAATATCGCCTTTGCACCCGTGAAAACCTGGCCTTGTTGCCGGGTAGGGAGCAAGGTTTTTTCCATAGTTATACTTTACCTGCTAAAAAATGATCTATCCATGGACACCATCACCCGCTCCCAGATGCTCCGCCTATTTCTGACCAGTTCGGCCTCTCGACCCGTTTCGATCGTCTACATGCACTATTCCCCCTCGCGGGGAGTCTCGGAAGGCAAGGTATCCGTACCCCGTTGTTATGCCATACCCCGAGGAGCTTCCTCCCGCGGCCGGTATCTGACCTATATAGACCTGGACGACCCCGGAGGCCATCCCATCACCATACACGAGGCCACCCTTCTGTTTATCGACAACAAAAAAGTCATGTATCGCAATCTCGCCACCGACCTATGAAAAAAAACAAAACCCTCCCGGCTTCCCCTGCCGCATTGGCAGAGAGCCACCGCCTGTTTTCCGATGCCTCCGGTCAGGTCATCGATCTGGTGTATTCTTCCGCAGAGACTATCTCCGCCTCCCCGTGGCGCCCCAGCGGCATCGCGGAAAAGGACGCCATGGAAAAGATAGAAGCCTCCCTTTGTCTTCCCATCCCTCCCTCCGAAGGCGGTATTCTGGAGCCCGCCGGTATCTCGGCCGTACCCGCCTACCAATCGGTGGTAACGAGTTTTCGCATCTTTCCATGGGGATTGGGCAATACCATGCCCATTGACATCATGATGCTGCTCAAGGACGACAATCTTTCCCGTCCCATTCTACGCAAGCAGCTCGGCCTCTTCTGGGGACGAGGACCGCAGGTATCCGTTGACGGTTCTCCGAGCGAAACGCCTCCCGCCTTGCTCCTTCGCAGTCAGTGGAAGAAACTGCTTCTTGGGTGTATGACAGACTATTTCCACACCTCCTGTGCCGCGGCTTTGGTCATCATGAATGCCGATATGAAGACCCCATCCAGCGTGCGTTACCTCCCCGTCTGGCAGGTTCGCTTGGCCGTGCGCGACGATGATCCAGGTATCGTCCCCACCCACGCCGTAGTGGGCGATTTTTCCGGAGCATTCTCCACCGCGGCAGCTTTGGAGCCCAGTGTATATCCCCTGTACGATCCCACTTGTGGAGAGCGTCCCTCCGCCCCTGTATCGGTGATGTGGATGCAGGATGTGGACTTCTTCGCCAACCCCTATCCTTTGCCCGTTTTTGCCGGAGGTCAGGAGTGGATCCGCCGGGCTATCGAGTCGCCCCGCATCATCTCCTCCTTTATAGACAACAACATGTCTATCCGTTGGGTAATCCATGTTCCCTCGCGTTATTGGGACGATCTGAAAGCCTCTATCCTCGCTTCTGCCGTCAAGGAAAAGAAAACCCCCGCCCAGGCCGAGCAGATCTTCAAAGCCGAGCAGAAACGCATCATCGACGAGTTTGTCAACATGCTCTCCGGACAGAAGAACGTGGGCAAGGCCATCATCCTACAGACCGCCACCGAGATACTCAGCAACAATTCCGTGTACGAGTACAAATGGAACATCGAGCAGGTAGACCTCAAGGTAGGCGATTTTATCAAAACCATGATCGAAATCAGTGATTCGGCCGATGCCAAAAAGACCGGAGCCTTTTCCCTGCACGCGGCTCTGGCCAATGTCGGTCAGACCGGGCGGGCAGATAGCGGCAGCGAACAGCTGTATGCCTACAACAACCACCTGTTTTCGTCCGTATCCATCCCTCAAATGATCGTGGTAGACACCTTGGCGGACGCTTTCAGCGCTTTGTCCGGGCAACGTATATCGATCCGTTTCGACCGTCCCATCCAAGAGCGCCAGGAGGACCTGTCGTCTTCCGATCGATTATCTGCACAAAGCGTATAAAAACGCTTTCGGTTGGCATTTTTTTTCATGGTATCCCCGGGTAGATTTGCCTGTAAGCCTATTGTAAACAATGATTTATAACAAACCATCTGCCGGAGGAGGCATTCTCGAACTCGAACGTTACCTGGGTTTCATCTCGGGCAGTTTCGATTTTTCCCGCCTGGCCTCCTACATTGTCCTGGCCCAGGACGAACTCTCCCGCATCTTTTCCCCACAGGTCTACGATGCCGTAGAGCAGTATTACCACAGCGAGGACTATATCGGTGAGTTGGATTCCGACACGCTCACTCCCCGTGACATCATCACCCAGTACTTCCAGCGCGCTGCCGGGGCCTATGCGTATCTCAAATACGCACCCAACGGAGATCTCTCCCACGATTCCGGAGGCCGCAAGATCGACATGGAAGGCAGCCAGCACACCGCTTTCGACCGTCAGATCGACCGTTCGGATATGGCTACCGCCGAGCTCTTCTCCACCTCGGTCAATACCATTTACGATCTCCTCGAAGAGAACCCGGAGGCTTTCCCGCAGTGGCAGGACAGTCCGGCGCGCACCCGTACTTCCGATACCTTGCTGCCTACAGCCCGTATCTTTTCGGACAGTTTCGACATAGGCGGCTCATACTTTCTCTACTACAAGCTCACCCCCTCGCTGCGCATACAGGAGGCTACCCGCATCCGCCCCCTGCTGGGCGACCAGTACGAGCGTATCCGCACCGGCAACGATCCCACCGACCAGCTCTCCGTCATGGCTCGCCGTGCACTGGCCGTACTGACCATTGCCGACAACATCACCAAAGGCTCCTTCACATATTTTGCGCGGAACATCCTCCCTTCGGACGCTTCGCTCGAAGAACGCCGGGCGGAATATCAGGCCCTCATGGAGGAATACGCCCGACTCTCGGACACCATCACCTCTCTGGTAGCTTCTTCCGAAGGAGAAGATACGGGGGGAGGGTACAGCTCTTTTGAAAATTCGGAAAAGAACAAATACGTATTCATCCCTCTGCCCAATGCGTAAGATAGGCTATGTAGACCGTCACGAGACGTTTGTCCCGTTCTGCGAGCTGCCCGAAACCCTTTCGGAGATGTCCTCGCAGCATTTCCTTTATTTCTGCGAGCTCATCCAGGGCATCCAGCAGGGAACGCTCACCGTCGACTCAGCAGCTACGCATCTGGCCATACGCATTACCGGCGCGCACCGTCTTCGCATTTACAACACCCGGGCGTGCAACAACATTTCTTTGGTAGCGAGCCTTCTGATTCCTCTCTTCCACGACACCCTTGCACACAGCCACAACCCTTTCCCACAACTTCCCCTTCCGGACGGACGCACTATCCGCGCACTCGGCTTTGGACTTACCGATGCCACAGCGAGGGACTTCCTGCATCTGTCTACCAATCTGCGCCGCTATATGAAGGACCGTACATCCCGGAACATGGACTACGTACTGGCCTCGTTATATCCCTCTGCCGATCCGGACATCCGGACACTCGTCGAGCAGGCAGTCAGCGGCCTTCCGGCTCCAGCCAGAGAATACCTTTTCGCTTTTGTTTCCGCCTCGTATACTTTCCTCACCTCCGGAACCATCCGTTTGTATGGCATTCGGACCTCTTTCCGGGATATTTTCTACACCCCCTCATCCCCGGCTGAGGAGAGTTCCGACGTGGAGCCGCAAAAAGATTTTTCCGATGTACTGCTCTCTATTGCCGAGACCGGCACCTTCGGTCCGCTGGAGAAAGTCTACGATACCAATATCGTCATCTTGCTTCGTTTCATGCAGAACAAGCACGAAGAAGCCGAAAAGCTAAAACAGAAGTACAAACATGTTAAAAAGCACTGACATACGCATTCTCCTGGACGACCTCGCTTCCATCCCCGATCTCGGTATCGACTCCTCGGGTGTGGTGTCCATGCGTAGCGATCTGGCCGATTTCACCAAAGATCAGCGTGCCGAACGTCCATATCTCCTCGGAGTAGTTCCTTCCACCCAACTTGCAGGACGAGGGGACGACGGTTTTTTCTATCTCGACCGTTTCGAGTTGCTGGTCGCTTATCGTATGGTTTCCAAGCAATCCTACCCGGAGCGCCTTCGCCGTTTGGACGATTGTGCCCGTATTGTAGGGCTCATCATACCCCACATCCAGCAGCGTATCACCACCTGTTCGGCTCCCTGGGTCGGCGTACAGCTATCCGGAAGTTCTGTCGAGCCCATCGAGATCGACCAGATGCGCGGATACATCCTTTTACTCGATATACGCCGTCCTATATGAAGACCTATTACCACATCGCCCGTGTCGAATACTTGCCCGCCGAGGGGATATATGCCCTGGTGTACAAGGATTCCTACGTCTTACTCACCCTTGCACAAGGCTTCGATTTCATCCCGCTTCCCGTATTGGATTATGACCGGATGCTGGAGGTCAGCGACAGTCTCGATTCTCCCGGCCGCCTGTTCTCGGCCAGTTTCTCGGCCACCTTGGCGGATGATTTCGACCCTTCGCATCTCCGCCGCCAGCGGATCGTATTGCGTATCACCGACACGTTAGGCATCGAACGCCTTGTCGGTTCTCCCGATTTCGGAGCGGAGATCACCTGTCAGTACAGCAATTCCGTCGCCGCCGGTACCCTCGGACAAACCTTGAGTTTTTCCGCCGAAAGTGATCATCCCGTGCTTCCTATCCAATATGCAGCGTATACCCCTCCCTCGGGATTTGTCGTATCGCCATCTGCCATGTTCCTTTCCCAGGGAGATTCCCGTTCGGCTGTGTATAGCATCTCTCCGGAAGGGTTGTCAAAAAAAAAAGTAATGATCCGTAGCACCACCCAATATATCCAGGCATATCTGCGTGGGGACAAGGTATATATCCATGCTTTGCGCGAAGTCCCGGCCAACATCACCCTGTATATCCCCGGTACAGACCTTCAGGCTACCGTATGGGTCAATGGAGGGGTAGGCCCTGGCTCCGGTACGTGGGACTTTTCCAGCATCCTTCCTGTGTTTGGCATCCGATATGCCACATGGGACGGCCGCCTGTACAATTCATAAACAACCGATTCAGTCATGGAACAACTCGAAAAGATCATCACTACAGAAGGGGCAGCCGACACAGCCCCGGAGGGCGCGCGGAAAATCAACGATAACTTCGACAAGGTATCCGAGGCGATGGGCGAAACCTTGCCAAAGACCGGCGATGCTTCGTTGACCACATCCTCTTTATCTACGCCTCCGACTCCTGTCAACCCAACATCAGGATCGACTCTTTCGCTTCTTTTAGGCACATTGTGGAGTTGGATCTCTGCTTTCGTCTCGGGCGACAAGGAAGTATCCTCGGCCACCAAAGCCTCTCGGGATGCCCTTGGACGGGTGATCAGCGATACGTATGCCACCCAGGATTACGTCGATCAAAAGGTAACCGGCGTATATCGCCCATGCGGTTCCGTACAGGATGTTGCCGCCCTATTGGCTCTTACCGGAGTAAAAACGGGAGATGTGTACGATGTCCAGCAGGCCGGAACACTGGGCGATAAACAAATCAAGGCCGGGGACAATGTGGTCGCCCTCGCCGACAATCCTTCCGCCACTCAATGGGACATCCTTTCCGGTACCGTCGATTTGTCCGGGTATCTTCTCAAGACAGGAGATTCTTCCAATACGACAGTCGTTTTCTCTCCCGAAGCTGGCGACCCCACCTCGGGCAGCAAGTTGTCGAGCCTTATTGGTAGGAT
>CABSLV010000041.1 GCA_902478645.1 uncultured Flavobacteriales bacterium
CTCTCTCTTCATCTCCCCTCGCCCGGGTCCCTCTCCGTTTGCGGGGGCAAAGGTAATCCCTTTTTTCCTCTCTCTCCAAATTTTTTTCAAGGTTTTTTTGAAAAAATTTTTCAAGACTTTCGGGCTGCCCCATTCCTGCTCACCACCCCTAAAACAAGGGATTCTTTTCTGGCGAAGCAGGACTACAAAGGTACGGTAAAAGGAAAGACAATTCCAAGCCTTTTCCCAAAAAAATTTCCTCACTCAACCCTCACCCGCGGGATTGCATCCATAAGTCGCTGGGTATACGAAGATTGAGGATTTTTGTACACCACATCCGTCCGGCCGTATTCGACGATACGTCCTCCCTGCATCACAGCCAAGTGGTCGGACATATACTGCACCACGCTCAAATCGTGAGAAATGAACAGGTAGGTAAAGCCGAAATCCTCCTTCAGATCATTGAGCAGATTGAGCACCTGCGCCTGCACGGAGACATCGAGCGCCGACACGGATTCGTCGCAAATGATAAACGAAGGCTGGAGTACCAACGCCCGCGCGATGCCGATACGCTGCCGCTGCCCGCCGGAAAACTGATGAGGATACCGCGAGGACACCTCGGGCGAGAGCCCTACCTTTTTGAGCAAGTCGGCGATGTACTCCCGGCGCTGGCGGTCGTTGTCCAGAATATGGTGCACCTGCATGGGTTCGATCAAGGCCTCACCCACGCTCAACATGGGATTGAGCGAGGCAAAAGGATCCTGGAAGATGATCTGTATCTCGCGCCGGAGATTCATGACCTCTTTTGACGAGAGACGGGTGATATCCTTTCCCCGGTAGAACACCTCGCCTTCACTCGGCGGATCGAGCATCAGGATGGCGCGTGAAAAGGTACTTTTTCCGCAACCGCTCTCCCCGACCAGCCCCAAGGTTTCACCTTTATATATGTCGAGGTTCACTCCCTGCACCGCCCGGGTAAGATCGGCTCCGTTGCGGAACCACTTGGACACCCCGCGAATGCGCAAAAGCGGCGCGCGTTGCTCCACTTCGGCTTCGTGGGCGATGATCTGTTCCTCGGTCAAGGGAGCGCCTTCGGGCATCCGTCCATCGACGAAATCCGCCACCACCGGCAGACGGTTGACCTTTCGTCCGAGTTGCGGACGGCAAGCCAGCAACCCTTTGGTATAAGGAGAACGCGGGGCGAGAAAAATATCCCGCTTGGTACCTTGTTCCTCGATATGTCCCCGATACATCACCAGCACATCGTCGGCGATCTCGGAAATGAGTGCCAGGTCGTGCGTGATGAAGATGATGGCCATATTGGTGGTCCGACTGATCTCGGAGAGCAGATTGACGATCTCTTTCTGCACCGTTACGTCGAGTGCGGTGGTCGGTTCATCGGCGATGATCACATCGGGACGGCAGGCAATGGCCATGGCGATGACCACGCGCTGTTTCTGTCCGCCGGAGATCTGGTGCGGATAGGAATTGTAGATGCGCTGGGGATCGGGCAGTTTGACCTGTTCGAAGAGCTTGAGCACTTCGGCCTTGCGCTCGGCGGCGCTCATCCGGGTATGGATCTTGAGCACTTCCTCGACCTGCGCGCCGCAGCGTTGCACGGGATTGAGCGCGCTCATGGGTTCCTGAAAGACCATCGTGATGCGTTCGCCCCGCAGACGGCGGAAATGTTTCTCGGGCAAGGTAGTCAGGTTTACCACCCGGTCGCCCTGGCGGAAAAGCACTTCGCCGCCGCTCACCCGCAGGTTGGGGTTGAGCAGGCCGGTAATGGCATAGCACGTGATGGACTTTCCGCTGCCCGACTCCCCGACGATACCCAACACTTTCCCCTTTTCGAGGGAAAAGCTGATGTTCTCTACCAAAGTCCGTTGCTCGCCGTCCTTGACCGCGCTGATACACAGATTGCGTACTTCCAGTATATTCTTTTCGTTCATCACGTTCGCATACACGTCTCGAAGGCACAAAATTAGATAAGATAAACGTACCAAACATGACATTTTTTTATAAATTTGTTTAATTCCATATACAAAATCCTCCGCCCCGATCGGCGGATCGGAAAAACATTCCTGACACGAAAAAAACGAACGGACCGATGAAAGAAATCGCACGCAAAGACCTGCAGAACTACATCGAAAACGAAAAAGAGCGCATGCTCGACGAACTCTTCGCCCTGTTGCGTATCCCCTCCATATCCGCGGTAAGCGCCCACCGGGACGACATGCGCCGCATGGCGGATGCCCTGGTGGCCAAACTTCTGGCCTCGGGTGCCGACCGGGCTTGCGTGATGGAAACCGGCGGCCATCCGGCCGTGATGGCCGAAAAGATACTCGACCCCGCCCTGCCTACGGTGCTGGTGTACGGACACTACGACGTACAACCGGTCGAGCCGCTGGAACTGTGGAAGAACCCTCCCTTCGACCCCATCGTCCGAAAGACCGACCTGCACCCCGAAGGGGCGATCATGGCCCGGGGAGCCAACGACGACAAGGGGCAGATGTACATGCACGTACTGGCCTTCGAATACATGATGCGCAGCGGCACCCTGCCCTGCAACGTCAAATTCCTGATCGAAGGCGAAGAGGAAGCCGGTTCGTCCCACCTGGATGCTTTCGTGCGCGACCATGCCCGGGAGCTGGCCTGCGACGTGGTACTGGTTTCCGACACCACGATGGCGGGCAAGGATCAACCCTCGGTGATGACGGGCCTGCGCGGGCTTTCGTATTTCGAGGTAACGGTCAAAGGCCCCTCGCGCGACCTGCATTCGGGACATTTCGGCGGAGCGGTGGTCAATCCCTGCACGGCACTGTGCGAAATGATCGCCGCCCTGCACGACGAGGCGGGACGGATCGCCATCCCGCATTTCTACGACGACGTACAGGAAGTTCCCCCGCAGGAACGCCAGCAGATGAACGCCCTGCCGCTCGACATGGAGCGCTACAAAGCCAACGTGGGCGTATCGGAGGTAAACGGCGAGGAAGGCTACAACACCCGCGAACGCGCCACCATCCGCCCGGCACTCGACATAAACGGCATCTGGGGCGGATACACGGGCGAAGGCGCCAAGACGATCCTCCCGGCCCAGGCACACGCCAAAATCTCCATCCGGCTGGTGCCGAACCAGGATCCCGAAAAGGTCAACCGGGCCTTTGTCGAGCACTTCAAGAGCTTGGCACCCCGAGGTGTCGAAGTAGAAGTCGTCCCCACCCAGGGGGCCTACCCGTACGTTACCCCCGTTTCCGGACACGCTTACCAGGCGGCGGCTGAAGCGCTGACCGAAGTGTACGGCCGTCCCACCGTGCCGGTGCGCGGAGGCGGCAGCATCGGCGTGGTGCCGATGTTCGAAAAATACCTGGGACGAAAGACCATCCTGATGGGATTCGGACTGGACACCGACGCCATCCACTCACCCAATGAAAACTACAGCCTCGCACAATTTTACCGGGGCATCGAATCCATCGTACTGTTTTACCGAAACTTCTGCCGGAAATGATGCGCATCGTCGTCGAGATCGCCGCTCAGCGGCTCACTTTGTATCAAGGAACGGAACCTGTACGGAGCTATCCCTGCTCTACCTCCCGGTACGGCGCCGGATGCCAGGAAGGGTCGAACCGCACCCCGATAGGTTTCCATGAAGTGGTCGAAAAATACGGCGATGGCGTTCCTTTGGGCGGGGTGTTCGTTTCCCGAGTCTATACAGGGGAGATTGTCCCTCCTTGCCTGGAAAAGATCCCTTCGGGACAGGACCGCATCACCACCCGCATCCTCCGCTTGCGCGGGGTGCAGCCAGGGATCAACCAAGGAGGCGAGGTGGACAGCTACCGGCGTTACATCTACATCCACGGCACACCCGAGGAGGGACTCATCGGCACCCCGGCTTCGCACGGGTGTATCCGCATGACCAATGCCGACGTGGCCGACCTGTACGAACGCGTCCCGATAGGTACCCAGGTCGAGATTTTTTGACAGAACCTTTATCATACATACAAGGCTCCTTAGCCAACGCATTCTCTCCCGACACGGTTACCGCCCATCCCTACGGGAGGGCATTCCCCTCGGCCAAAGCAGCGAGCACTTCGTCGGGACGGCGGCGGGAGAGGTCCAGCCAAAGCCCCTGCAGGCCTGCGGCACGCGCCCCCTCGACATTCTCCAGCGTATCATCCACAAAGAGGGTCCGGGCGGCGTCGAGGCCGTTTTCCTGAAGCACTCGTTCGAAGAGAGCCCGCTCGGGTTTGCGCATACCGGTATCCTGGCTGTAATACACCTGTTCGAAGAGTTGTTCAAAGGCATCGAGATCCATCCGGGTGCGCAGACGGTCGATGTGAATGGGGTCGGTATTGCTCAAAAGAAACAGGCGATAACGTTTTCCCAGACGTTCCAGCAAATGCCATCGCACGGGGGGCACCTGGCGGAGCATTGCGCACCAGGCGTCTTCGACCTGTGCGGTGGTCGTGCCAGGAGGAAGGTAGCGTTTGAGAAACGCCACGTACTGTTCCCGGCCTACTTTTCCCCGTTGGAAATCCAAGTTGACGGCCGTGAGTTCGGGCGGGACCCTTTCGAGTCCGAGAGCTACAAAAGCCTCGTAGGTGGCGCGTTCATCCAAATCCAGAAGTACTCCTCCAAAATCGAGAATCAGATTTTCAATCGTTTCCATAGGCCGGGTCCGGCGCGCTTTTTCCTCCGGACATTATTTGCAAGGTAGTGAAAATTGTCGTAATATTGCACGTCTTTTTCGCGTACAAGGCACGCGCATTTGTGCGAAAGACGGTCCCTTAGCTCAGTTGGTTAGAGCACCTGACTCATAATCAGGGAGTCGTTGGTTCAAGCCCAACAGGGACCACCGACGGGCAAGACTTGCTTGCCTTTTCCAAAAACAAAGCCGCCGGAAACCCATTCCGGCGGCTTTTTCATTCCTATTCCAAAGAACAATCCTTCATTCGAGGACACTTTTTTTTGCTTTTCTCGACCCGTTCTGCTCCCCTAGCATCCATTGTCTGCCGGGAAAAGCACCTTGGGAAGAGACACCTCCGCCCGGTCAGATCCCGAACAGTTCGGCATACTGCCCCGTCACGTAGTCCTCCAACCAAGCGTACAGCTCGTTCATCTGCTTCACGTCCACCTTGCCGGAGGCGTACCAGTCGTCGATCACCTGCTGCGAACGCTCAAACACGGTCTGCTCGACCCCCTGGAGCAACTGCATGCAGCCGGTTCCCTGCGGATTGAAGATGAGTTCCCAACGGAAATAGTCGGACGTTCCACCACCCTGCCGGCACGAGAAGATCCGGTTGCGCAGGGTCATCGCCTTGTCGCACAGCGGGGAAACACCCGTTTTGGGATCGCGCAGGACCATGGGAGGCATCTTTTCGGCATTTTTCACCCACAGGGGTACGGCTACCGCAGCCGGAGGGTAGTTCAAAGCGGTCCACATGACGGTCAGATCGGGATTTTCCCCTTTCTTCACCCCCTGCACCACCACGGAACTTCCGGTGCTGCGACGCGGGATAAAATCCTTGTCCACGAACCAACCTGTGGTGCGGGGCGTATTGTACGAGCCATCCTTCAAGTCGATGCCCATCATCTGGTTTTTGAAGCAACGCGCCAAGTCGGAAAACATCCACGCCGGCGTGATCTGCCCCGTACCGGCCGCACGCATCAGCTCGACGTCCTCGTTCATGTAACGGACATAGCCCATACCTTCGTACAACCCGCCGGAAAACGAAAAGTTCGTCCGGGCAATGTAGCCCATCGGTGCATCCTTGGGATCATTGGCGTCGAACATCACGTAGTCGTAATACCCTACCTCGAACATCGCTGCGCCGCCCTGGGCGTCGATCACACCGAAGTTGGCTTCGATCCCGCTGGGCTTGGAGAGCGTGTCGAGAAACACCTTGAAATCCTCGATGGAACCGCACACCTCCAGGGCGCGTTTCATCACCCGACCGTTTGCCTCGCCACGCTCCTCTCCGGGCTGGACTTCCACCAGGTTGTACGACTGGGTGTTCATGATGGCAAAACCGGCCGTATTGGTGCCGATCCAGATCTCCGTCGGATTGTCCACGCTATTGACGATACCGATAAAAGCATACTTTTCGCCCGAGAAGTACTTCACGGCATTCTGCACATTGTCCGTATCGCGGTTTTTCCACAGGAGCGGACGGCCGTCGGGAGTGACTTTTCCGGAAATTACCGCCGAGGTACAAGCCTCCGCGGGGTTCGATACGCCGATCATCAGCGCAAAGGAGAGCGCAAGGGCACAAAAAGCGTGTTTTTTCATCGGTTTTCTGTATTTGGTTATCTATTTATTCTTTCTTCTCGGTTCTTCTCTACCCTTCCCCTGTTCATACGGAAGGGGGGAAAAGACCTCTCCCTCTCCCCTGCACCGGGGCAGGAAAAACGATGGGGTTAAATGTAGTGAAAGGCGAGCGCAACGGCAAGGGGGAAAACGAAGTTTTCACACCATACCGATGCCGAGCCGAATCCCCGTCCCCCGCCCCCCTTGTCGAGAAACTCCCGGCAGACCGAAGAGCTCCCCGGGAGGGATCACAGACCTTTCTTACGCAGTTTCCAAGCCCACACCGCAAACCACACGGCGGCTATCGCTACACAAACTCCACCCAAGGTATAAGATGTACCGGCCGCCCAGGAAAATCCTTCCGGAGCGATGAACAGATACGAGGTGCACACCGCCGTCATGAACAGCGCCGGGATAAGGGTGATCCAGTAGCATTTCCCCTCGCGGAACAGCCATACCGTTACCGCCCAGAGGGTGAATACGGCCAAAGTCTGGTTGCTCCATGCAAAGTAACGCCAAATACGCGCAAAGCCGTCCGCATCGCTCATGCTGTACACCAGGATGCCAATAGCGGCCAGGAACATCGGGATGCAGATGTACAGGCGTTTCAGCACGCTTTTCTGATCGATCTTCAACGAATCGGCCACGATGAGCCGCGCCGAGCGGAACGCCGTATCGCCCGAGGTAATCGGAGCGGCAATCACACCCAACATGGCCAGAATGCTGCCGAAGGTTCCCAACCAACCGACCGTGATGTCGTTGACGACCACGGCCGCATTGGACTCCGCAAAACCTTCCCGGTGGAAGAAATACGTCGCTGCAGCCGCCCAAATGAGCGCCACGATGCCTTCGCACACCATTGCTCCATAAAAGATGGGGCGCCCCTGACGCTCGTTGGTCATGCAACGGGCCATCATCGGGGATTGGGTGGCATGGAACCCGGAGATCGCTCCGCAGGCGATCGAGATGAACATGATGGGGAAGATGGGCAAGCCTTCCGGTTGGGGGTTGGGCATGCCTTCCCACAACTCGGGCAAGTCCGGACGGTGAACGTACAACATCACCATGATCCCTACCGCCATAAACAGCAAGGCGGCTCCGAACACCGGGTAAATCCGTCCGATGATCTTGTCGATGGGCAGCAGGGTCGCCAGAATATAATAGGCAAATACCACCACGATCCAGAACGTGGTATCCAGATGTTCCGGTGTGAGCCGCGTCAAGAGTTGCGCCGGACCGTCCACAAATACCGCGCCGACCAAGACCATCAGCACGACGGTAAAGATGACCATGAGTTGTTTGGCATATTTTCCCAGACACATCCCGATGAGTTCGGGAAGGCTTTTCCCGCCGTAGCGCAACGAGAGCATCCCGGCGGTATAGTCGTGCACCGCTCCGGCGAAGAGCGTTCCCAGCACGATCCACAGATAGGACGACACGCCGAATTTGGCTCCCAGGATGGCTCCGAAAATGGGCCCCAGGCCGGCGATATTGAGGAACTGGATCATAAAGATTTTCCAACGGGGCAGCACCACATAATCCACGCCATCGGGACGTTCCAAAGCCGGGGTTTTCCGCCCCGGGTCGGGTCCGAAAATACGTTCCACTACCCGTCCGTACACAAAATAGCCGACCACCAAGGCCAGCAGACAGATTGAAAAACTTACCATCTTTTCAAAAGATTTTTAACGAAGCACAAAATTATGCAAACACCCCCATAGAGAGAATGAAAAACAACCGTTTTTTAGCCATTTTTAATAAAAAATCACAAATCCTCCCATTCCAACAAAAAACCGAAAAAAAGCGGCTCTTTCTCTGCAAAAAACGCAGCGTTGCCCAGCGAACAAACCCGCCGCTCCTCTCTCGCACTTTCCGGACAAGGCAATGGAAAAACAAGACAAGCTTCCGGCTGTTTTTTACCTGTTCGCATCGTATTTTTTCCTAAATTTGCGGCAATGAAATTTGCGGCATCACAAATCGGCGAAATCCTTCAAGGTACCATCGAAGGAGACGCCACGGTCTGCGTGGACCGTCTGGCCAAGATCGAGGAGGCTACCGAAGGTTCCATCACTTTCCTGGCCAACCCGAAGTACACTCATTACATCTACACCACAGGCGCTTCGATAGTCATCGTTTCCAAAGACTTCGTGCCTTCGGCTCCCGTACCCGCTACGATGATCCGGGTGGAGGATCCTTACACGTCGTTCACCACCTTGCTGGAATTTTACGAGAATTACCTCAAATCGCTCAAGAGCGGCATCGAGCAGCCTTCTTTTCAGGCTCACGACCTGAAAATGGGACAAAACGTCTATCTGGGCGCTTTTTCCTACATCGGCGAAGGGGTTGTCCTGGGCGATGATGTGAAAATATACCCCCAGGTCTATATCGGCGATCATGTAAAGATCGGACGCGGAACGGTGATCTATGCCGGAGCCCGCATCTACCGCGACACGCAAATCGGGGCGGACTGCATCGTCCATGCGGGTGCCGTGCTGGGAGCGGATGGATTCGGATTTGCCCCCCAGGCGGACGGTTCGTACAAGAAGATCCCCCAGACGGGCAACGTCGTACTGGAAGACTGCGTGGAGATCGGCGCCAATACGACCGTGGATCGTTCGACAATGGGTTCGACCGTGATCCGCAAAGGAACCAAACTGGACAACCTGATCCAGATCGCCCACAACGTAGAGGTCGGCCAGAATACGGCCATCGCCGCACAAACGGGCGTAGCGGGTTCATCCAAGATCGGAGCGGGCTGCATCATCGGCGGGCAGGTAGGCATTGCCGGGCATCTGCACATCGGAGACAGAACGACGATCGCTGCACAGTCGGGGGTCATTGCAGACGTAGCGGCCGGTGCTACCGTCATGGGTTCGCCTTCGTTCGACCACAAGGAATACGTAAAAAGCTATGTTGTTTTCCGGAAACTGCCTAAATTAGCGCGCCGGATCGAACAGATAAACAAGAAACTGGAAGAAAACAAATAATAGATAGCAAGGGCCTCCCAAGGCCCGTTTTTTCAGAAAAAAAATGAGCCAAAAACAAAAGACCCTGGCCTCGCAAGCCACCCTTTCAGGCATTGGCCTGCATACAGGCAAGAACGTCACGATGACTCTTCTACCGGCTGCACCGGGCACCGGTTTCGTATTTGTCAGAAAAGACCTTGAAGGCTTCCCGAGCGTGGAAGCCGATGCCAGCCTGGTCACGCAAACCTCGCGCGGAACGGTGCTGGAGAAAAAAGGTGTCAAAGTTCATACCACGGAACATATTCTGGCGGCTCTTTGGGGCGCCGACCTGGACAACGTCACCATCGAACTCGACGGACCCGAACCTCCCATCATGGACGGGTCGGCACGCTATTTCATGGAAGCCATCGCCCAAGCCGGCGTAGTGGAACAAGATGCCGAACGGGTGTACTACGAGATCGACGACATCATTCGTTATTATGATCCCGAAACCGGCAGCGAACTGATTGCTATGCCGTCGGAACAACCGGCCATGCAAGTCATGGTGGACTTCGGATCCCGGGTGCTGAACACTCAGAATGCTACGTGGAATGAAAATACGGACTTCGCCACCGAGATCGCACCGTGCCGTACGTTCTGCTTTTTGGATGAAATCGAAGGCATGATCAAATCCGGCCTCATCAAGGGCGGCGATCTGTCCAATGCCATCGTTTACGTGGACAAAAAAATATCGGACGATACGCTGGCGCACTTGAAAGAACTGTTCCACCGCGAAGACATCACGGTAAACTCCGACGGAATATTGGACAACCTTTCCCTGCTCTATCCCAACGAAGCCGCCCGGCACAAACTGCTGGACCTGGTCGGCGATCTGGCTCTGGTAGGACGCCGCCTGCGGGGACGTATCATCGCCACCAAACCGGGACACGCCGCCAACACGCAGTTTGCCCGCAAACTTGCCCAGACGATCCACGTACAGGAGCGCAACCCGATGCCCAAGGTCGACTTGAACCGCGACCCGCTGATGGACATCAACGACATCATCCGCGTGCTTCCGCACCGTCCGCCGTTCCTCTTGGTGGACAAGATCCTGGAACTTTCCGAGGAACACGTGGTGGGACTGAAGAACGTTACGATGAACGAACCGTTCTTCGTGGGACACTTCCCCGGCGCCCCGGTGATGCCCGGCGTACTGCAGATCGAAGCCATGGCTCAGTGCGGTGGTATCCTGGCACTCAATGCGGTGGATGATCCGGAGAACTACCTGACTTATTTCATGAAGATCGACAACGCCAAGTTCAAATACCAGGTGCATCCGGGCGATACGTTGATCTTCAGCCTGAAACTCAAAGAGCCCATCCGTCGGGGCATCTGCCACATGGAAGGCCGGGCTTTCGTAGGCAACCGTTTGGTCTGCGAAGCCGACCTGATGGCACTGATCACCCGAAAAGACAAGGCCAAATAAAACCCAACCCGTATGGATCCCAAATCACTCGTATATATCCATCCCGACGCCCGCATTGCGGACGATGTGATCATCGAACCGTTCACCACCATCGCCGCCGACGTGGAAATCGGCAGCGGTACGTGGATCGGCCCGAACGTTACGATTATGGACGGTGCCCGCATCGGCAAGGATTGCCGTATTTTCCCCGGGGCCGTCATCTCCAGCGTACCGCAGGATTTGAAATACCGGGGGGAAAAGACCACCTGCGTGATCGGTGACCGTACCACGATCCACGAAGGGGTTACCGTCAGCCGGGGAACCCAAGCAGCCGGTACGACCCGCGTGGGCGACGATTGCCTGCTGATGGCGTATGTGCACGTAGCGCACGACTGCATCCTGGGCAATCATGTCATCCTGGCCAATTACGTCGGCCTGACGGGGCACTGCCAAGTGGACGACTATGCCATCATCGGCGGTTTGGCCGGTACGCACCAGTTCACCCGCATCGGCGCCCATGCGATGATCGCCGGAGGGACTTTGATCCGCAAGGATGTACCCCCTTATGCCAAAGCTGCCAAAGAGCCCATTTCGTACATCGGGGTCAATTCCATCGGGCTGCACCGCCGGGGCTTTACCAGCGAAAAGGTCGATGAGATCCGCAATGTCTATCGTGTACTTTACCAAAGCGGACACAACATTTCCCAGGCGCTGGAGATCATCGAACAAACCCTTCCGCCCTCCAAAGAACGGGACGAGATCGTCCGTTTCGTCCGCCAGTCGCAGCGCGGCATCATGCGCGGATATGCCGGGTGCACCGATCCGGACGCCGAAGAAGAATAAACAGAACTTTATCATTCATATCGATTCATCATAGAAAATTCCAAAAGATATGGCAACGACCAACGACATTAAAAACGGTATCTGCATCCGCCTGAACTCCGACATCTTCAAGGTAGTGGAATTCCAGCACGTAAAACCGGGCAAAGGCCCTGCTTTCGTCCGCACCAAACTCAAAAGCCTTTCCACCGGCCGTACGCTGGAAAATACTTTCCCGGCCGGACACAAGATCGAACCCATCCGTATCGAGAACCGCAAGTATCAGTTCCTTTACAACGAGGGCAACGACTACCACTTCATGAACCAGGAAGACTACGACCAGCTCACCCTGCAGAAGGAGATGATCAACGCTCCGCAGTTCCTGCGCGACGGCGATATCGTGGACATCCTCTACAATGCCGAAGACCACCTGCCGATGGCCTGCGAACTGGCTCCCAACGTCGTGCTCACCGTTACGTTCACCGAACCGGGCATCAAGGGTGATACGGCTACCAACACGCTCAAACCCGCTACGGTAGAAACCGGTGCCAACGTAAAAGTGCCCCTCTTTATCAACGAAGGGGACAAGGTTCGTATCGACACCACTTCGGGTAGTTATCTGGAGCGCGTGAAAGAATAAACGAACGCGTGCCATCGACCCTCTCACTCTTCGCGGAGCGTGGGGCAAGCAAAAGGCGAGCGGCCAATGGCCGCTCGCCTTTTGCTTGCCCCACGCTCCGCGCGTTTGCCCGCACGCTACATTTCTCCACCCCGGCGGATCTTCTCCAACAACTGCGTGTAAAACACACTGGCCTGCAAAGCCGGCTCATACCCCAACACGATCAGTTGCTCCCGTGCCCGGGACACCGTTACGTTGAGTTTCCGGTCCACCTCTCCCTGGGCATCGGCGGACTCCACCAGCTGCATCTGCACCGGATCGAACACCGCCATCGAAACGATGATGATGTCCTTCTCCCCTCCCTGGAAACGCTCGACCGTATCTACCGTCACGTTTTCGGAAAGCTGCGGATCGTCTTCGATCTGTGCACGGATCACCCCCACCTGCGCCCGCCAAGGTGTTACCACCCCTACCGTATCGGCTCCGAAACGTTTTCCATAGCGCTGCTTGATCTCCCGCAAGAGCCGGGACACCGTCTCCGCCTCGCCGCGGTGCCGCTTGAAGACCGGTTCGTACTGCGAAGGGATAAAACACAAACGAGGCTCCTGGCGGCAAGCGCGCTGACGCTCAGTCCCGCTGCGCAATCGCCCCTGATAAAACGGATTGACCAGTTCGGCGATCTGCTCATGCATCCGAAAGTGCGTATCGAGCATCGCCCGCACCCCCTCGTAGCCCTGCTGTTCGGCATAGCGCCACAAGCGTTCAAAGAGCGAATCGCGCAGATCGTACAGACCCTTTGCGCGCAGGTCGGGGTCTTCCACCCGCGCATACGCCCCGCTTTGCAAGGTAACCGCCGGCAACTGCTTTTGGTCGCCGAGCAGGACAAACTTCCGAAAACCGGCCAGTACACCCCCCAACTGCACCTCCGTCAATTGGGAAGCCTCGTCCACCAGCACTACATCGCGGGGAAAGAGTTCCTTCAAGTCGTCCGCCCGCGACACGTACGCCGACACCGTCGAAAGGATCACCCGCCGGGAAGAGACATATTCGCGCAACTGGTTTATCTTCATCCCCTCCGCCACCCGGGAGAGCGTACGGTCCTGCTGCGCGGCAGACTCGTGTCCCAAGCGCAGAAAGTCGATCTCCGCACGGCGCAAACGGTCGGCTATCTCGGCTACCGCCCGGTTGGTAAAGGCCAGTATCGTGAGCGTATCGCACGTACAGTCCAGCACGTTGCGGACGATCCCCATCAGCGCCCCGGAAGTCTTGCCCGTACCCGGAGGCCCCTGCAACAGGAAATACTCCCGCGCCCGCAACGCACCGCGCACCGCCGCATTCTGTCCCGGCGTGAGTTTCGCCTGCTCCCGGTAGGGAAAATCGTCTTCCCCGGGACGCAACGTACCCGACACCGCTCCCCGCACCACCGAACGGCCAGAGAACAAAGTGTACATTCCGGCCACCGACGACCAATATCCCCGCTCCATCATGTCGTGCTCGACCACCCAACGGTCTTCGCTGCGGAAATACTCCAACTCCGCACGCGCCCCCCGGGGGACGAACTCCACGCGGTCGTTTTCCACCGCTCGCAGAGTTCCCTTGACCACCCGGTTGTGCAGTACATCGTCCCGCTGGCCATGGTAGGGATACAGCACCACCGGATCACCCGCACGGAGGGTATGCTCCACCGGTTCGCGAATGGCAAAATGCAGGACGTGTTCCCGACGGTCGTACCATTCCAAGGACAGGGAATCCACCACGGCATAGTTTTCCCGCTTGCGCCGGTACGAATCCCTCCACAGACTGGCATAGCCGTGGGAGGCCGTCCCTTCGCGCCCCGGGCGCAGGAAAGCACCGGTCTTGGCCGCCAGCATTTCCCGAAGGGTAAAGGACAAAAACGCTCCGTAATACTTCCGCTCCCAGGACGACATCCCCCGGTAGAACGAAGCGAACTGCTCGAGAGCTTCCCGCAGGTAGGCGGGCAAAGGCCCGAAATGCTCCACATCGAGGGCTTCCAGCGGAGAAAGGTCGCCTTCGGCCAGGCGGTACACCCGATCGATCAGTTCATTGCGCAAGGCGATGATCGACTGCCGGTCGGTAGCAGAAGAGAGGAAATTACGCACCGGATACTGCGATGCCGAGGAATAAAACAAGGCGGATGTTCCCCTTCTCCGGGGGCCGTACACGCTGGTGAGCAACATGTCGTAGCAGGCCACCTGTACCTGGTGCGAAGGCCACAGTGCGGTTCCGCCGGGCGGGCGGCCGCTTTTGAGTTCGTAGATGTTCTTCAGAGCCGGATCGTCCGGATATTCGGTCAGCACGTCCAGGCGCCCTTGCATCCCGTAGAGAGCCGAGAGGAACGATGGCTCCACGCACACCCGCTGGCCTTGCAAGCCGCGGGCAAAGGCGGCGATGTTGTCCCGATGTTCGGCCACGACCGTATCCCAGATCCGGCGGACCGTCTCTCCGCCGTAACGGGCTGCTTTGAGCAGGTTCCGGGACAGTGCTTGGCGGAATACCGTCCGAGGATCGGCCTTTTCATCTTCCAGGTAGGCGTCCAGCAGGTCGTTGATCAGCGTACCACGCAGCATGGCTTCCGAGTCGCGGTCGGGGAGCAGTTTGGAGAGCAGAAAGATGTTGGCATTGGCTTGTTCGCCGTCAAAACAAGCGGCGATGTCGGTTACGTCCACCAGAAAATCGGGTTCGAGCACGATGAGGGTATCCGCGGTGGTGTACAGCAGAGAGGGGGTAGCTCCTTGCTTCAGATCGGTGATATTGACGGCCCAATACGGACGGACGATCTCCCGCAGGCGCATCAGGTCGCCCCGGATCACGCCCGAGGGGTAACTCTCGGCCACGACGATGCGGTACTTTTCCTCCCGAACGTCCCCTTGGGCGCGGGCCAGGACTTCGAGTTGGTAGTACCGGCGGGCCTGGTGGGTACGCATCGGCGATACGCCGGTAACCACGGCGGAAAACAAGCCGGTGCGGGCAGGCCGGCTGTCGGCTCCTTGCGG
>CABSLV010000042.1 GCA_902478645.1 uncultured Flavobacteriales bacterium
GGGCAATGCCCCCGGCGCTTCGCTTGCCCGCCTCAAAAATGTTCGCCCCTACGGGTCGTGCATCAAACCGACACACTGCCCTCCCGACGGAAAACCTTCTCGCGCACCCACGCAAAAAAGCGCCCGGGCTGTTTCTTCCAGCGGGACAAACGCTCCCGGAACGGAATCCTCGCTTTGGGCGGAGCATCGCCCGCTTCCCGGCGGCCTATCCCCATGAAGAGCGGCAGGAAGAAATAGATCCCCGCCAGCGACATGACCAGTCCCCCGATGGTCCCCATGGCCATCGGATACCAGAAGCCTTCCCGCGCACCGACCAAAAACGGCACAAATCCCAGCACGGTGGACAGCACGGTGAGCATGATGGAGGTTATCTTCGAGTTGAAGGCCTTCTTGTACGTACCCATTTTGCTGCGATGGCAGGCCTTGGCTACGTTGTTGTAGTCGTTGATGATATAGATGGAGGCATTGACCGTAATACCGCTCAGCAGGATCATGGCCGCAAAGCACCCTTCGTCCACCCGCACCTCGAACAGATAATACGTCAGGAACAAGCCGATGAGGGATATCGGAATCCCCATGATCACGGCAAAAGGCTGACGGAGCGAATTGAACAGGATGGAGCAAAGGAAAAAGATGATCACCGCGATGATCCCCAGCACGAAATACAGTCCTCCGGAGGAACTTCCCCACCCCCAGCGGCGGTCGGTATCGATGGAATAACCCACGGGAATCGTCTCTTCGAACTCCTTCTTGAAGTTCTTGAGCACCTTTTCCGCCGAGACGGACGAACCGATATAGTCGTACTGGAGCACCAGGGTGTACTGCTGATTGGACTTGCGCACTTCCTGCGGAGCCTGGGTCTTGACCACATCGCCGAACTGCGCCAAACGATACTGGGTGGAGTCCTCCTGCTCCGCCGTATTGCGCACGTTCCACACGTCGTAGGCGTCCCGCTGACGCGAACGGAGTTTTACCTTCTCCATATACCCGTCGCCCTGGACCTGGGCCACGGACGGTTCGCCGAGGATGTCGTAAATGTTCGTATTGACCTGTCCCGGTGCAATGCCCGAATTGGTCATCTGCTGACGGTCGTAGGAGAAAGTGTATTCGGTATAGTCCTGTTTCTGGTACGAATACTGGGAGTTGATCGACACCTCGCGGATACGCTGGTTGGTGAGCAGGCGTTCTTTCATCGCTAGGGCGATGCCCCAAAGTTGGTCGTAGTTGTAACCCCGCACCGTGATGGAATTGTTCCCGGCCGACTCGTAGGTGCGGTTGGAGAAATAGTCGCCCACGCCCGAAACCGACCACTGCGCCCCTCCCAAGGCATTGGCTTTGGATTTGACCTCTTCATCCAACGAAAGGGGAAAGGAAGTCTTCAGTGCCTCCTTGGTGAAAAACACCCGGATGCTTGCACTGTTCTTATACACCGAGGTTTGGAACTGGCGGATCTCGGGGAACTCCGAAAGATAGCTCTCCATCTCCATCACCACGGCATTCATCTGCTCGAGGGTCGTCCCGGTAGGCATGTAGCCCGACATATACAGGACCGTCTCCTGCCGGTCGTTGCTGTAATACGTCCCGGTGGATACCTTGTCGGCAAACAGACGGAGCGTACCGCCCAGGGCCTTGTCCACGATGGGTTTTACCTTTTCCTTGTAGGTGGACGAACCGAGGGTCTTGTTGTAGGCCGTCGCCCAGAAGCCCTCGCCATCGACCTTCTCGGGGAGCTTGAACACCGGCAGGCCGAAAGCCAGGATGAGTATGAGGATCGCCCAAGCCCGATGCCGGTAGATAAAACGGATCTGCCGCTCGAAGAAACGGTTGAGGTACACCACCGAACGCTTGCCCCGGAAGCGGGAACGGGTCCACCACCCGGGCAGAAAACGCGACACGGCGAATACGTTGCGCTTCTGGTCGTAGATCCCGAACTTGTCCATCAAGGCCGGCACCAGGAACAGCGCCACGAAGAGCGACACCGCCAGATTGATGATGATCACCATCGAAAAGTCCTCGAGGGTTACCTTCACGTCGTCCGGCAGGAAAAAGACCACCACAATGGCCGAGATGGTGGTCAGCGTAGCCGCCAGGATGGCCAGGAAGGCCTTGAAATTGCGCCGGTGTTTCAACTGGTCGGCCATCACGATCGTATTGTCGATGATCAGGCACAAGGAGATGGTGATCCCTGCCAGCGAAGTGATGTGTATCTCCACCCCGGCCAAATAATAGAAGATCGCCGAGATGGCCAGCGTGGAGACCATCGAGAAAAGGATCATCGCCAGGTAGCGGAAACTCCTGCTCACCACCAGCACGAAAAGCAGCAGGATAGCCACCGTGAGTCCGCTGCGGAAATAGATCTTGTCCAGCTCGGCGCGGATATACTCGGTCGTATCGTTCGACAGGCTCACCTCGAACCCCGGAGGCATCGCCTCGGTAAGACGGTCCATCGTCTCCCGCACCTGTCGGCTCAGTTCCAGTTGGTTGGCACTCTTCTCGGCAAACAGGCGCATCGAAACGGTATTCAGTCCGTTGATGCGGTAATACGACGAAGGCTTTTGCTGCTGATGGCTCGCGCGCACCAGTTTGTCGAGGGTAATGATCGTCCCGTCCACTTTCTTGACCGGGATTTGCGAAAGGTTGTCCACATCGAACTCCCCTTGCGGCATGATAGCCAGACGCATCAGTACCACGTTGCCCGACAGGTCGATCGTATGGGCCATCCCCAGGTAATTGGTCTGGACGTATTCGTTCACCGCCATGGTAATGTCGGAGGTGGTGATGCCCAAGGCGCGGAGCTGTTCCAGGTCGTATTCCAGGATCCACTCCATGGGCGTAGCTCCGGAAATATCCACCTGGCTGATCCCCTCGATGCGCGCCAACTTCGGCTGAAGGTTTTCCTCGGCGTACTGCTGGATCTTGTAGGGAAGTTCCGGGGCATTGATCGTATAGACGATAAACGGCGTGCGGTCCGAGCCGCTGGTTTCGGCGCTGCGCGCCGAAACGGACGGATAAGAAAGCCCCTCGGGGAGTTGCGGCCATACCTGCCGCACGGCGGTGGACACCTCGAAGCGGGCGATGTCCATATCGACCGACTTGTCGAACTCCAGGGAAATATAGCCGCTACCCGAAGACGAAACCGACGAGATGTTTTTCACCCCCTGGATACGGGCCAGTACGGCTTCGAGTTTGGAGGTTACCTCGCTCTCGAGCACAACCCCCGAAGCATTGCGCAGGTTGTACGAAACCGTGATCTGGGGCAGTACGCGCGACGAACTGAGCTTGACCGGCAGCAAGGGCACCAGAGCGATTCCCATGATCGACAGGGCCACGACCAGGATGATGATGGTAAACGATGGAAAACGCTTGTTCATAGCACGGTCAAAGGGTAGAGGGATTCAAAATCCGGGAGGCTTCCCCCGCGGGATTACCGCCGGGAAGTGAGCATCGAATACATGAGGTCGAAATTTTCGGAAAGGGACATCCCGTTCTCGAAGTCGAAGAGCGTCAGTTTCTTTATCTTGGCATAGCTGTCCCAGTAGTTTCGCAAGGCCGTGATGTAGTTGGTCTGCGCCGTATTCTGCCGGGAGAAGGCGGAGGTGAGGTCGGTTACGTTGGCCTTGCCGATGATAAAGCGCTCCATGGTGTTGCGATACACCTGCCGGGCCAGTTCGAGCGCCTCGAGGGAAGACTTGGCCAGATCGAGCTGGATGTTGAATTCGCTCACGGTCATGATCACGTCCTGCTCGAGCGAGATGCGATCCTGCTCGATGGAGACCATCTCCATGTCGTAGTTGCTCTTGGCGATGTTGTACCGCCCTTTGGCAATGCCCCAATCGACAATGGGGATGCTCAAACCCACCGACACCTGATCCTGGCGCTGGAGGTTTCGGTACGCCGAACCGAGGGTTTCGGCCGCCTGGTTGAAGCCTACGCTGGCACGCAGGGTCGCCGAAAACCGGCTCTCCACCTTGGCTTTCTGCATGGCGGATTCCACTTCGAGTTCCCGGCGGCGGAATTCCATGATCTGAGGATTGTTGGTCGTGGCGTAGGAAAGCGCCTTTTCCGGATCGATAAAACTCTCGACCGGCAGATCGGGTATCTCCAGTTCGATGTCCACATCCTCGGGCAGATTCAGGTACGAAGTCAGGCTGAACTTGGCTCGCTTGAGCTCCAGACGGTAATTTTCCAGCGAATTGCGGGCATCGACCACATCGAGTTTGAGGGAAAGCAAGTCCGACTTGGAGATCGAGGCGATGTCGTACTTCTGTTGTCCGATGGCATACAGGGTATCGGCATTGGCCAGGTTGGCCTGCCCCATCTTGTAGTTTTCCTGGGCCATCACCAAGGCAAAGAACAAATCGGTCACCTGCTGGGCGATGTCCTCCATGTTGTAGAGCAAGGTACGTTTGGCCGCTTCGTATTTGATCGGTTCGATGCGCTTGTCCCACCGGTACTGGTTGTAACCGAACAGCGGCTGGTAGTACCCGATGCGGAACGGGGTGGCGGAAAACTGCTGCTGGTCCGCGTCGCCGAAATTCCTGTAAAAGGACAAGTCGCTCTCGATGTAAAACGTACCGCCCAGCGGTCCGACGTTCTGCTGGACGCTCAACCCGAGGGAAGAAGAAATATTCTGCTGCGGACGGTACTCGTCGGTATTGGTGTCCGAATTGTAACGCAACACGAAATTCTGGTTGTAACTGATCGGGGTCGAGGTCAGGTTGAGCTGCGGCAAGTTTTGCGCCTTGTAGGTGCGGTACTGCCAATAGGAGGACAGATACGAATGCCGCGCCCGGAACGAAGCCAAGGAGCTGTCCGTGGCCAGCGAGATGGCCTGCCGCAGGGTGAGTTGACGGGGCGCTTCCGAGGACTCCTGTTGGGCAGCCACCGGGAGCGAACCAATAGCCAGCAGAAGGACGATTCCTATCCGGGAGACGGAAAAACGATGCTTTCTCATAAGTCCGTTGCTTTTTCGATGCTTTTACCAGAAATGAGGGCTACCTCCGCTTCCTTTTCCTTGCGGTCGCCCTTGCTGTAAATGAACCAGTAGATCACCGGAATGACATACAGGCTGATGGGCGTGCCCACCAACATGCCGCCAATGATGGACAGGGACAAAGGAGCCTGGAGTTCGCTACCCATGTCGCTGCTGAACAACAGCGGCACCATGGCCAGGATGGTCGTCAGGCTGGTCATGACGATGGCCCGCAAACGCCGGTGCCCGGCTATGTGGATAGCCTGGAGAGTTGGCATCCCCCCTTTACGCAACTGGTTGATGATATCGATCTTGAGGATCGAGTCGTTGATCACGATACCGCAAGCCACCACCATACCGATGACCGACATCACGTTGATCGAATTGCCGCACACCCACAGCATGAGCAGCGCAGCGGCGATATCGATCGGGATCTCGAGCAGGACGATCAGCGGCTGGGCCAGCGACTCGAACTGCGCCGCCAGGATAAAGTACAACAGCAGCAGCGAGATCCCCAGTACGATCGCCATCTCGAGGAACAGTTCCCGGTTGGTAAACACGCTGCCTGTAAAATCGGCATCATACTGCCCGCTCTGCAGGGTCTCTTCCCGGATCTGCGCCACCAGCCGGTCGGGATGCTCCACCCCGGTATAGTTCACCGGGACGTACTCGCCGTTCTTTCCGGCATAGATCGTCTTGAAGTCCACCCCTTGGGTTACGCGGATAAAACTGGACAGAGGCACCTGCGCCGGCAACCCTCCGTCCTGGGCCGAACCGGGGATCGACACCATCGTGCGCGAGAAGACCTCATCGAGGTCCCTCTCCCGGCTGGAAATGACGATGGGCAGATACTGTTGGTTCGAACGCAGGGTGGAAACCGTATTTTCCCCGAAAAGGGTGCTGAGCGTCCCGGAAATCTGGTCGAACGACACCCCGTAGAGGATCAGCGCGCGCGAATCCACCGTTACGTTGATCTGGTTGGACAGGGGCAACTGCGCCTTCCCGCCCGTACGCACAGCCAGCGTGTCGATAAAGGCCAGCAGCGAATCCACATGAGGCTCCATCTCATTTTCCCGGCGGAGGATCTGCGCGGTAAATTCGGCCTCCGAAGTATCGAATACCTTCTCGAACACATTCTCCGGCGGAGAAACGCTCACTTTGGCTTTCGGGTATTTCCGGCCGATGTAGTCCAACACGCGGCCGGTAACCGCCTCGATGGTTTCCGTATCGAAACTCTTGAGATAGATGCTCGTCTCGGAGGCCATCAACTGCCCGTCGCCCTGCAGGAGGAACTGCTGCTCGCCCACCAAAGCCGAACTCTGCAATACCGAGTCGCTCTGTACCGCCGCCAACAGGTCGAGGGTGCGGGCCCGGTTTTCATCCACATGGATGTTCTCGTTCCATTCGACCGTTACGATATTCTCACTGTGGTCCAGGTACGGCATCTTGCGCTTTTCCACCACCTGAAACAAAAAGAAGATCAGCGGGAATACCAGCAGCAACGACGGGGTGATCCACCGCCGGTTGGAGAAAATCCAGACAAAACCCTTGTCGTACCAGCGGAATAGAAAGTCGAGGTTGACCCGGTCGAAAAAGCGCTTGACGACTCCCGGAGCTCGCAAAGCCTGAAGCTTTTTGCTGCCATACACGATCCGGTAAGCCACCGGCAGGAAGAAAATACCCACGATGTACGAAGCGGCCAGACCCAGGCTGACTGAAACGGCCTGGTCGTAAAACAACGCGCCGGCTATGCCGCTGACAAAGACCAAGGGGACAAATACCGCAATGGTCGTCAGGATCGAGGACAAGAGCGGCGTGATGATCTCGTTGGTACCCCGGATGCAGGCCTGGTCGAGCAGTCCGTCCTTTTCCCGGTACTGGGAGATATTGTCCGTAACGATGATCGAACTGTCTATCATCATACCCAGAGCCAGGATGAGCCCCGAGAGGGAAATGATGTTGAGCGAAAGCCCACACAGGTAGTAAAACAACATGCTGATCACCAGCGCTACGACCAAACCCAGGGAGATGATCAGCGGGGTGCGCACATCCTTGAAGAACAGAATGGAAATGATGCAGATCAAGAGCAAACCCTGCCAGAGGTTGCTTTGGAGGTTGCTCAAGGTAAAATCCAGCAGTTCCGTCTGGTTTTGCGACACATCGAACGAAATGGTCGGGTATTGCTTTTCGAGCCGGGAGATGGCTTGGTTGACGGACTTCTTCAAACCCTCCATGCTGGCGTCGGACTGCTTGATCACCGAAAAGACGATGGAACGTTTGCCGTTGAAATACGAATAGCCTACCACCTTTTCCGGAGAAATGACCACCTGCGCCACGTCGGAGAGGCGGTACATCCGGCCGTTTTTCTCGAAGTAGATGTTCTCGACATCCTCCCGGGTGCGCAACACCGAGGAAAACTTGACGTTGTACTCGTAATACCCGTCCTGGATGGTCATCGGGCTGGGTTCGGCGTTGTTGCGGACAAGGATTTGCTCCAGTTCGTCGATCGTGAGCCCGACCGAGGTCATGCGGGATTCGTCCGGTATGACCGACAACTGGCGGGATTCGGTACCGGTACCGTCCACCATCGCCACTTCGGGCAACTGCTCCAGGCGGCGTTTGATCACGTTGGTGGCAAAATCCGACAGTTCGAGGAATTTCTCGCTGTCCGTATCCTCAAAGGGAAGGTCTTCCTTGAGCGTGAGGTTGAGATTGAACACCGGCAGGTCGGTGGCCGAAGCCTTGATCACGCGGGGACGCTCCAGGTCCTTGGGCAGGGAATTCATCGCCGCGTCGATCTTTTCGTTCACCTCGATGAACGTGTAGTCGGTATCGGTGCCGTAGCCGAAGCGCATCCGGATCACCGCCTGCCCGTCGCGGGTGCGGCTTTCGATGCTGCTCAAGTGGGCCACCTGCAAGAGTTGGGAACGGATGCGGCGCACGACGTTGTTTTCGAGCTGGCGCGCCGAAGTGCTGGGCGAAGATATCTGCACGGTGATCTCCGGGATGGAGATGTCGGGCAGGAGCGATACCGGCAGGGTAAAATACGTGATCACCCCGAGTATCACGGCCGCCAGGAACGACATCATCACTGCCACCGGCTTGTGGATGAGAAACTTTATCACGCTTTTGTTGGATTTTTCGGTTCAACGGATCCCTGAAAGCACCCTCGGGACGAGCGTACGGACGGTCATTCGATCACGCGGTCTATCTTGACCGGGACATCGTGCGCCAGGTTCATGTTTCCGCTCACGATGACCGTATCGCCTTCGTGAAGGCCGTCCTCGACCACCATCTGGCGGCTGTTTTCCTCGCCGGCCTCGATGTAGTTCCAGTACGAACGCCCTTTTTTATACGTGAAGATCACGCTGCGCCCGCCCGAACGCAATACCATGGACGTCTTGGGCACGACCAGTTTGTCGGGCACCGGGTCTTCGATGGCCACCCGGACATTCATCCCGTCGTAAAGTTCGCCCCGGCTGTCGGGTACCGTGGCCGACACCTTGACCAGCCCCGTTTTGTCCACGATGGGGTTCACCTGGGTGATCCGGCCTTTGAACGTCTTGCTCATGTCGGCAAAAGGCGACACGGAGACCTCCCGACCTTTTTCGACCATCGGCAGTTCGCCTTCCAGGACGGAAAAATCGACGGACATCGCCCCGTCGCCCACGATGGTGCAGAAAGCCTCGGAGGTGGACGCCGTGTTGTGTACCTTGGAAAACAGGTTGGCTACCGTCCCGTCGAAAGGCGCGTAAAGCGTAGCATCGCGGTAGGCGCGCAAAGCCAGTTGGTAGCTGCTCTCGGCCGTATCGTATCCGCTCTTGACCCGCAAGAGCTGCATCTCCTGCTGCGGTACGGAAGCCGTATCGCGGATGTTGTACCCCCGGCCGATCAACTCGTCCTGAAGGTCGAGGTAGGCCCTGTCCAAAGCCGACTTTTTGGCCAAAAGATCGGCTTCCAACTTGTAGGTATCGATCCGGGCCAATTTCTGGCCTTTCTTCACCCGGTCGCCGTTGGAGACATAGATATCGGTAATGGGCTCGGCGGACGAGAAGCGCAGGTCGGCCTTGCGGGCAGCCACCACATTGCCGTTGGCGATCAACTCCCGCAGGAAATCGCCCCGGTGCAACACCATCACATCGACCGTGGGGTCTTCGGATTTAAGCACCTGGGAGACATTCTGTTCCTTTTCATCTTTCTCTCCGCCGCAGGCAACCAGAAAAAGCAGAAGGGCAAAGCCCGGCAAAAACGAGTGCGCTTTCATGGTCAAAAATCGTATTTAGTGAGTTTCAGTCGTAATGATGGCAGTAAATGTATAAAAAATTGTCCGAAATGACGACTTTCCTCTGTTTTTAACATTGTATTTCCCTTCTCCCGCTATCACTCCCGCCATGGCAAAGGAGTTCCTTACAGGATTCGGAACGGAACACGATCATTTGTCAGCATTCGATCTCAAGCCGACCCGCCCGATCTGTCCCATCTCTCTACTGCATTAGACCGCCGAAGCCGGGAAAAAGTTTCACCCCCCCCCTTCAAAATTTCCTCGGCTTTCGGCTTACCCTGCGGCTACCCTGTCGAAAAAAACGGAATGTTGCCGGGATGCCGCGAGCGGGAGAAGGGGAAAAAGTCTTGTTTATTTCCTTTTTGATTATTATATTTGTAGGAGACCCTTCCTCTCCGCGCAGCGGAAGGGCTGGCAAAAACGAAATATTCCCGAAAAGATGACCGAGATAACCCTTGTAAAGGTGGATGGAAGCCTCCTCCCCTTGAACAGCAAAGAACCCTTGCGGCAGGTCAAAAGTGCCGTGATGAAAGAAGAACGGATGGGGGAAGACACCCTGACCCTGGTGGTGGAGGCGACCCTACCCATCGATTTCACGGTGGGTGATACCCTCCAAGCCTTGGGAAAGACCTACTACCTCAACACCTTGCCCGGAGTGCAACGTTCCGCGCGAAGGCATCTGACCTATACCGTGGTGCTGGAAAGTGCCAAATACGACCTCTCGAAAACAATCCTGGTCAATGAATTTGCCGGGGGAAAGGAGACGGTCAACGAAACGGAATTCAGCTACACCGGCGAGTTCGACCAGCTGATGGACTTGGCTGTAATCAACCTCAACCGCACCCAAGGGGCGGACAGTTGGCAATGGAGAAAGGTAGATACCGGCGCCGATCCGGATTTCGACCCTCAGTACCAGGAATGCAAAACGCTGACCTTCTCCTGCGAGAACGTCCTCTCTGCGCTCAACACCATCTGCACCGAATGGGGGGTGGAATACCGCATCGAGACGGTGGACGGACGGCGGACCATCAGCGTGGGACAGATCGGCCGGCAAATATACGAATACCGTTTCGCCTATGGGAAAGGCCGGGGGCTCTACTCCCTGACCCGCAACAACGCAAGCGAATCCTCCGCGCCCACCCGGCTCTACGCCTACGGGTCGAGCCAAAACCTGGGAACGGCCTACCGCGAACGCAGACGGCGGCTGGCACTGCCGCTGGGACACCCTTCGCCGCTGATCCGCGAAGGGCTCTACATACAGGACGACGCCCTGGTCGAACGTTTCGGCCTGATCGAAGGGGCGGTGATCTTCGACCAGGTGTACCCTTCCCGCGAAGGGACGGTCAGCTCGGTCGATCCGCAGGACGAACTGAAATTTACCGATCTGGAGATGTTCGACCTCAACGAAACGGACGAGCAGGGCGACTCCAAATACCTGCTGGGGACGTCTTCGCCGGTGGTGCATTTCAATACGGGCAATCTGGGGGGATACGAATTTTCCATCGCCGGGTACAATTCCACCACCAAGACATTTACCCTGGTCCCGTTTACCGACGAAAACGAATACCGCTACCCGTCGGCCGACGACGCGGCTTTTCGCATCGCCCCCGGCGACCGCTACGTGCTGCTGGGCATTGCCCTGCCCGAGACGTATGTGGCTCAGGCCGAAGAGCGTCTGGCGGAAAAGGCTCTCGAGAAATACACCCGCCTCGCGCAAGGACGGTATTCCTATTCGCTGGAGATAGACCCGTTTTTCATGAAAGAGTACTTCCCCAACGCCCGGTTTGCGCCGGCTTTCTCGGCCGGGGACTACCTCTACATCGAGGATGCGGACCTGGTGGACGGCACGGATGCTACTACGGGCCAGGAAGGTACGGCGGCCGTGAAGATCTCCTCGGTGTCCATCGACCTGTACCAACCGTACCACTACACGGTGGAGTTGTCCGAGAGCGCTGCCGCATCGGTCATTACGCGGATCGTACGGAGCGAAAAAGAGATCGAAAAGATCGTCCAGATCAACGACCTGGCCGACCCGGCCCGGGCCCGGCGCAACCTGCGCACCACCGCCCAGCTGCTGGAGATGACCTTCGACACCGACGGGTACTTCCGCGACGGCCGTATCCGCCCTGAAACGATCGAAACCAAGATGATCGCCGTGGGCGCCCTCTCTCAGCAATTCCTGTTGGAGGGTGTCGTCTTTTCACCCAATTGGAATGCAGACCCTTCGCAGATCGCTTTCTCGCAAGGGGTACTGACCCAACTGGGACTGGATCGGGAACAGATAAGGCGGTGGACGCTCTTGCCCGGGCAGGTAAACGGACTGGAGGACAAAACGGCCTATTACCTGTATGCGCGCTGTGAAAAGGAGGGGACCTCCGGAACCATCGTGCTGGACACGCAGGCGCTGCGTTACGACCAGCAGGAGGGATTCTACTATTTCTCCATCGGCATCCTTTCGAGCGTCGAGGAAGGTTTTCGCCGCATCTGCCTGACCTATGGGTCGAGTACGATCAACGGGCGGGAGATCACCACGGGCCGTATTGCCTCGAGCGACGGGGCGACGTATTTCGACCTGGACCGCGGGCAGATCGGCGGGCGGATCGTCTTCTCGGAGCACTCGAGCACCGAAGCAGGAGAGACGATCCTCGAAGGAGGAAAACTCAACACCCGCCTTATCGACACCGACCGCCTGGTCGCCCGCCACATCGAAGCCTCTGACGGCCACATCGCCGACTTCACCCTCCAAGGGAAGGAAATCGTAGGCCGCGACGGAACGATCGTCCTGCAAAACGACATCCTCTCGTCCCTCTCCGCCTTGCTATCGGGGGAAGAAGACACCTATTCCATCCCCATCGGCAGCGGAGCCATCGCCTCGGCAGAAAAAGCATCGGACGGGCAGAACCGAACCCTCACGGTGGATACCATCACTGCCACGACCGACGTGCCGCTGTCCGACTACACCACCCACGCCGGAGTATTGCGTTTTGCGGTGGATTTCCAAGTGGACACCCTCCTTCCCGAAATGGGTATCATCATCGGAGAATCGCCCACCGCCACGTGCGAAGTCTTACAGGTGGAAGCCTCGGGGCAGGAAACGGTCATCGACCGCTTTTCCCTTTTGGCAGGGCGTAACAACCACCTTACCTTTATAAACTCCCCCGCCTCCTACCGCATCCGCACGAGCTACGGGGCTACGTTTACCGTAGATTGGTTGGAGCGTCCCGAAGGAGAAACGCAGTTCCCCGTCCTCGAAGTATCGGCGAGCGTATCCATCGTCGGATACGAAGGAGCGGAAAACATTTCCTATCAGGCCAACACACCCTCCACCCGCATCGGTACGGACGGGCTGTTTTCCTTCTGGTCGCCCCAGCAATACCTGTACTTCTCCAAGGACGAGGGATTCAGCCTGCGCAGCGGCATTACCCTCACCTCTCCCAGCGGGGAATACTCCCTGACTATTAACGACCAAGGGATCAGCATCAAGGGCGAAGCCGGAACGGATGCCTCGAACAACACCGTGTCCTTCACGATGGCCGATACCCGGGTGAATATCTCCACCGGGGAGAAACTATCGGTAGCCTTCGGGAAGATCGCCCGGTGGCTTGCAGACTTGAAAACGGTGGCCTTCACCGGGAAGTACTCCGACTTGGACGGACGCCCCACCAGCCTGCCGGCCAACGGAGGAAACGCAGACACGGTGGACGGCAAGCACGCCTCGGATTTTATCCCCGCCAGTGCCAAGGGAGCCAAAGGCGGTGTCGCCACCCTGGATTCCATCACCGGGAAAATCCCCTCCGAGCAAATTCCCCTGGGCGGAACGTCTTCTACGGCCTTCCCCGGCGACCGTGGCGTAACGCTGGAAACGAAAGTGTCCGGCATCCTCGACGGGGGCTTAAAGGTAGCCAAGGCCACGAGTGCCGATACCGCCTTGGAAGCCAACCATGCTTCCGCCGCTGACAACGCCATTCATGCCGACTATGCAGACTCTGCCAACTCCGCTACCAATGCGGGGGATGCTATCCGCGCACAACAGGCAGTAAAAGCCGAGCAGGATGGCGACGGGAATAAAATCTCCGATACCTACCTCAAGCGCAGCGGTGGCACGATGACCGGCAACCTGGCTCTATCCAACGAGGTACGTGTCAACGGCGCAGTGGGCAACCTCATAGGCCGATTTACCTGGGCTGGAGGGCTGAAAGCCGTCGTAGGCAATGCTCAAGACACCCTCGCTTTGCTCTCCAAGGACGCTGCTACCCTCAACGGATCGCCGATCTTTACCCGTGCTGGAGGTCTTGTTTCCGGCACTTTGGTGCAGAAAAAAAGCAACTGCTCTATCCACACCGATGTAGCCTCCTACCGAATGCCGGACAACCATACCGGGTGGGTACGGATAGACTTCGGATTGCTGGGAGCCGAACTGCTCGGGGTGATCGACATGATCGTCTATGGGAAAGGAGGTATCTCCATCGACTTTTCCGGTTACACCTACGTCAGCTCTTCCAATCCTACGGCGAACAACTGGTACGGTCCGAAATACGGCATTCGAGGAAGTGTCGATGCGCCTATGCCCACTGTGCGTTTTGCCAAGGACAACACCACCGGGCGACGTTACATCATGATCGGAGGCGACAGCTTCAAGTGGGGCCCTTACGGCTTCATCTCCCTTTCCAAGATAGTCCTCGGCTCGCTGGGCAATACCACCGGGGATTTGGGCGTGTCCATCGAGGCCGTATCGGGCAATTATGCCGACCTCGGACTTACCAACGCCTCGGTGT
>CABSLV010000043.1 GCA_902478645.1 uncultured Flavobacteriales bacterium
ATTCCGCCTCCAAAAAACCCCGGCGGCGTTTGCGCTTATGTGCATCACCGGATTTTTTCTTGAAGAACCTCACGGTCTTGGCATCGATCTTCTCCATCTGCAAATCCAGGGAACATTCCAAAGCCTTGAACTCCTCCAATACCTCCATCGCTCGCTTGTGTTCCTGACGGAACTCCTCTTCCGTGATGCACATAATTTGCTTTTTGATAAGTTTTTAATTACAATTTAACGCCGGCTCCCTCCCGCAAGGCCCGAGCCCTTTTCAAACGGTCCACCCGCGCCTGCAACACCTCACGCACCGTATCCTGGAAATAACCGTAAGCCTGCCGGATCGTCGACACCTCATCGTCTGCCAAGCCAAGACGTTTGCGCAAGATGTAATCCGAGGGAAAATCGATGTACTTGACCATCAACTCCTCGCAGAGAGGATGCTCGAGTTTTAAGACTAAAAGATTTTCCTTACTTTTTACTGACATAATTGAGAACTTTGAAAGTTATTGATTACATTTGTAAAAACAAATAATAAGAATACGCCCTGTCGTGTCTTATTTTGATTACAAATATAGTGTTTTTTGCAAACCCACAAAACATTATCATAAAAATAATTACAAACAAACCACAACAATCAAAATATCAATAACATAAAAATACAAAAATCCAAAAACACATAGTCAAAAAAGAAAGGCAAAAACTTTCCCGTTGACATTTTTTTACCTAATTTTACTATCTGAAAAAAGCATGAAACTATGCCAAAATTAAAGGACCCGGAGATACAAAGGGAAGTGACTTCCAGAGTCATCAATGCCATCGAACGCCTGATCGAGCTGGGACTGGTGAAAAACCAGAAAGAATTTTGCAAGCTTTCAGGCTACAAGGAAGCCAACCTCTCCAAAATCATGAACGGCGAACGGTTTGCTCCGCTGATGCTCGTTCACTTCCTGAGTTTCAGTTTCAACATTTCCCCCACCTGGATTCTGCTGGGGAAAGGCCCTGTCTTCAATCTGTACAACAAAAAAGAGTGATCCGGCTTCGGATCACACTTTCTCTTGTTTTCTCCCGGTGCGATCTTCCCCGCACAACAAGACCGCTCAACGGAACATCTCACGCAAACGATCCCGGAAAGATTTCCGGTCTGTACCGGTAGGCTGCGGAGCAAACTGCGCCTGGGTAGCCGCCTGCTGGAAAAACCGCTCCTGCTCCTTGGTAAGGTTCTGCGGAGTCCACACATTGACATACACCAGCATATCGCCCCGTCCTCCCTGCTGAAGATCGGGCAAACCTTTCCCTTTCAAACGCAGGATCTTTCCACCCTGCGTCCCTTTTTCCAACGAGATGCGCACCTTCCCGCCCTCGACCGTCGGGATCTCTTTCTTGCCTCCCAGCACCGCCTCTGGATAACTGATGTACAACTCGTAGAGCAGATTGTTCCCGTCGCGGACATAAGTATCATCGGGCATTTCCTCGATAAGCACCAACAGATCACCTGCCGGGCCTCCCATCGGGCCGGCATTTCCCTTGCCAGCCACCCGCAACTGCGTGCCGTCCGACACACCGGCCGGGATCTTCACCGACAAGGTCTCGCTCTGGGACACCAACCCTTGCGCGTCGGCCCCTGCTCCGCATTTATCGACCACCTTACCCGTACCGCCACACGTACGGCACTCGGTTACCGACTGCATCGCCCCGAACGGAGTATTCTGCACATGTACCGTCTGTCCGGTACCGCCACATGCCGTACAGGTCTTGTATGTCGTATCCTTCGAGGCGACTTTCCGGTCGATCCGGATGGTCTTTTCCACCCCTTGGGCTATCTCGGAAAGCGTTACGCGCACCCGGATACGCAGGTCGCTGCCCCGCACCATCACGACTCCGCCTCTGGAACGCCGCGAACGGCCGCGTCCACCAAAGCCCATATCACCGAATATATCGCCGAACTGGCTGAATATATCGTTGATATCCATCTGTTGGTAATTGAACCCTCCGAACCCGCCGGCACCGCCAGCTGCTCCGGCTCCCATTCCAGCATGGCCGAACTGGTCGTACCGGGCACGTTTGTCCGGATTGGACAATACATCGTAGGCTTCGGCGGCTTCCTTGAATTTTTCCTCCGCCTGTTTGTCGCCAGGATTCTTATCGGGATGGTACTTCAGAGCCAGCTTACGGTACGCCTTCTTCAAGTCGTCCGCACTGGCGTCCTTCGACACACCCAACACTTCATAATAGTCTCTTTTCATAGATCTTCTGTAACCTCCTCCTCGCTTCTTTTACACGTCATCATTCACCTACCACGACCTTGGCATAGCGGATCACCCGGTCGCCGATCTTGTAACCCTTTTGGGTAATGTCCACGATCTTCCCCTTGAGCGATTCCTGCGGGGCCGGGATGCGGGCAATGGCATCGTGGTAGTCCACATTCAATTCATCACCGGGGTGCACCTCGACAACCGTCAAGCCTTTCTGCCGCAGCACTTCCATCATCTTGTTGTATATCAACCGGAAACCTTCCGACTCGGCCGAACCGGGACGTTCCTTCTCCTCGGCCGCCAAGCCGCGTTCAAAGTCGTCCAACACCGGCAGAAGGGCCGAAAGGACATCCGACGAGGCATACTTGATCCATTCGGTTTTCTCGCGTGCCGAACGCTTCTTGTAGTTGTCAAATTCGGCATACAGACGCAGGAAAGCGTCCTTCTGTTTGGCCAATTCCTGTTGCAGGTCCGGTTCTTCGGCCTGCTTGTCAGCGGGGGTCTCCCCTGCCTGCTGCGCATCGGTCTCTACCTGCCCCTGAGCCGCCTGAGGCTCCTGTTGAGGCACTTCCTCTTCTTTTTTATCGTGATGTTTCATGGCTTTTTCTTTTGAATATTTCATACACTTTGTCCCTGCAAAAACCTTGCCAAGAGAGGGGAAAAGAAGAAATTGTCATGAAAAAAGGGTGTTTTCCACCCCCGTCTGACGTTTTGACCGAAAGAAAAAAGAAACGCACTTACCTCCTTCACCGCCGATCGACATCCCGGATCATCGCATCGAACAACGCCTGATAACGGGCGGCCTTTTGCGGCAACGTTCCATCCCGAGGAGGAAGCCCCGGCGCGGTCCCGGTCGAGGAAAGGGTCAGCCCCGAAGACAGACGGACAAAATAGACCCACACGTACTCTCCGCCTTGCATTCCCGAGCGGAAAGACACGATCCGTACCGCCTCCTTCCCCGCCCGGGTGCGAAAATACTCCGAACCCAGGTACTGCCCGCCGTACCCTTCGGCGATGCCCCGATGAGCCTTTTCGTCGTAGAAAGTATCAGCAGTCTGGGCCTTTTGCACAGGTCCCTGAAGTCGGATGACAAAGAAGTTGATCAAGCCCTCCCCGTCCGAAAGCGAAGCCTTCCCCAGCGTCCATCCCGACGGATATATCGTCCGATACCCACTGCGCACGATCCCGGGTTGCTCCAGGCTGGCCATCTGAGGGATCACGTACTCCTGCACCTCCCCGCGCGCCATCCGCACCAGCGCCGTATCCACCCGCAGGGCCTGCCCGGAGAGCGGAACGGAGAAACACAGGGCGCACAAAAGAGCGGACAAAACCCCTGCAAGGGTTTTCCTCGGTACTTCGCCCCCCTTTGCCGTTCTCCTTTCGAAAGACCTCTTCGCTTTTGTTTCTCCCGACCGATCCGTCATCTCTCCCTTTTTCCCTTTTCGTCCCCTGGAGTCCTTTTCCTTTCGCCCCTTACCTTTCTTCACCGCACTTGCCTTTTCGCCCCTTTCGCCCCTTTTCCTCTCCCCCACATTCTCACTCTCCGAGGGGCGAGGGGGATATTACTCCTCGCGCTCGATTTGCGCCCCGAGCTGACGCAGGCGCTGTTCGATCCGCTCGTAGCCCCGGTCTATCTGCTCGACGTTGTGGATGACGCTTTCGCCCCGCGCCGACAAGGCGGCGATCAGCAGGGCGTTCCCGGCGCGGATATCCGGGGAAACCATCACCGCCCCGCGCAACGAGTGATATTTTTCCAGCCCGATCACCGTAGCCCGGTGCGGGTCGCAAAGGATGATCTTGGCGCCCATGTCGATGAGTTTGTCCACAAAGAAAAGGCGGCTCTCGAACATCTTCTGGTGGATCAGCACGCTGCCCCGCGCCTGCGTAGCCAACACCAGCACGATGCTCAGCAGGTCGGGGGTAAATCCCGGCCAGGGGGCGTCCGAAACCGTAAGGATCGAACCGTCGATAAAGTTTTTCGGTTCGTAGATGTCCTGCGGCGGGATGCGCATATCCTCGCCCAGGCGTTCGATGCGGATCCCCATTCGCTCGAATACCCGCGGGATCTGTCCCAGGTTGTCCCAATCGACCGAACGGATCGTTACATCGGAATGCGTCATGGCAGCCAGCCCCATCCACGATCCCACGTCGAGCATGTCGGCCAGGATGCGGTGGCGGCATCCATGCAGGCGTTCCACCCCGCGGATGGTCAGCAGGTTGGACCCGATGCCGGATATATCGGCTCCCATCGAGACCAACATCCGGCACAACTGCTGCACGTACGGTTCGCACGCGGCGTTGTAGATCGTGGTCGTGCCTTCCGCCAGAACGGAAGCCATCACGATGTTGGCCGTTCCGGTAACCGAAGCCTCGTCCAGAAGCATGTAAGTGCCTTTCAAACGGGAGGCTTCGATGGAATAAAACTTGGTATCGGGGTCGTAGTCGAACTTCGCTCCCAGGGCGATGAATCCGTCGAAATGCGTATCCACTCTCCGGCGGCCTATCTTGTCCCCGCCCGGTTTGGGAATATACCCCCGGCCGAAACGCGCCAGGAGCGGCCCGAGGATCATGATCGACCCGCGCAAACGCCGGGCCAACTGCTTGCCCTCCTCGGTATGGATGTAGTCCACATCCACCTGGTCGGCCTGAAAGACGAAGGTCCCGGGAGCTTTCTTGGTGACCTTCACCCCGAGGTCGGAAAGCATCTCGATGAGGATATTGACGTCCTGTATGTCCGGCACGTTGCTTATCTCGACCGGGTCGGGGGTCAGCAGCACGGCGCTGATCACCTGCAACGCTTCATTTTTTGCTCCCTGGGGGATGACCTCTCCCGTCATCTCGATCCCACCCTGTATCCTGAACGAACCCATGTGTTTTACTTGCGCGTGTTATTCGTGGTTACTTATTTGTTGCCGTTTCCCGAGTTTTTACGGGAAGCCTTGCCTTGCTGTTTCTGCCGCTGCCCGTTCTGGGCAAAGCGTTTTTTCTGCACCGGGATCCCCTGCGGGTTGAGCGTGCCGATTTCCCCGCCGGGCAGGTGCGACTTGAGCACCTCGATATCGACCCTACCGCCGGAGAGTTCCTCCAGGTGGGCGAAGATCACCCCGTCCTCCACCGAATCCTTGTTCCAGGCCAGGTACGACTTCTTCATGTGCTTGGCGATGGCGATCAGCAGCGCTTCCCGGCGGTCGCCCGGCTCCATCGCGCAGGCCACCTCGATCAGGCTGCGGATGTAATGGCCATAATACCGGTACTTGTCCAACACCGGAGGATAGTCCAGACGGTCGGGCGGCGCGGCAAAGGTCTCGCGCGTGGGGATAGGGAACGGGGAGTCGATGTCCAGGCGGAAATCCGACATGATGAACAACTGATCCCACAGCTTGTGCTGGAAGTCCGGCACGTTGCGCAGGTGGGGATTGATCTCGCCCATCACGTCGATGATCCTGCGCGCCGCCCGGTTGCGCTCGTCGCGGTCCTCGATCGTCACGCAATAGTCCACCATCTGCTGGAGCGTGCGGCCGTACTCGGGGATCTTGAGCTTTTCCCGCTCGGTGTTGTACGAAAAACCCAGGTGCTCGTGCTCTGTCAAAGCCATAATCCGTATCGTGCTATATCTTTTGAATCTTGGCAAATTTAAGCAACATTTTCTTCTCGCCGATGTTGTCGAAGCGGATCGTTGCCTTCGCATCCGCCCCGGCGCCTTCCAGGGTGAGCACCGTCCCGTCGCCGAAACGTTCGTGCCGCACGCGGTCGCCCACGGCGAGGTTTCCCTGTCCGCCCGAAGCACCCGCTCCCGCCGCTGCCGCCACTGCCTTACCGAGCGGCTTGAGGTTCTTCGGCGCAGCAGGACGACCGAACGTACTGCCCGAAGGTCTTTCCACCCTGCGGCGGAAAGGCATCGAGGAGTCTGAATCCGACGCCGTGCCGAAGATGCCCGCATCCAGGATGGACGAACCGGCAGCGCGCCGCATCTCCTTCGGCACGGAAAATTCCAGGTAACGGTCGTCGATCTCATCCACGAACCGGGACAATTCGCCATCGGTGAGTTTTCCCCAGCGGTAACGCTGCTCGGCGTAGGTGAGGATGGCCCGACGCTCGGCGCGGGTGAGCGCCACGTAAAACAACCGGCGTTCCTCCTCGATCTCCTCGCGGGTCGAGGAACTCATCATGCTCGGGAACAGGTTTTCCTCCATCCCCGCCACGAACACCGTACCGAATTCCAGCCCCTTGGCCATGTGCACCGTCATCAGCGCCACCCGGTCCGTATCGGACTCCTCGCCCCGGTCCATGTCGGTAAGCAGGGCCACCTGCTGCACGAAGGTCGAGAGCGAAGCATCCTCGTCGGCGATCTCCTTCTGGCTCTCCACGAAGTCCTTGATGCTATTGACCAACTCCTGTACGTTTTCATAACGTTCCACATCCTCCGGGTCGGTCGCCGAGCTCATCAGTGAAATGATCCCCGACTCGCGCAGGATCTTGTCCGCCGCCTCGAACGCATCGAGGGTCGAAGCGTACACCCCGAAGGCCTGAATCATCGTCGCAAAGGCATCCAACTTGGCCCGCACGCCTGAGTGAACATCCAACAATGAGAGACTGTCGGGATCCCCAATCACCTCGAATATGCTCCACCCTTTTTTATTGGCTGCTACGATCAGTTTGTTGAGCGTCGTATCACCGATGCCCCGCGCCGGGTAATTGATCACACGCAAGAGCGCCTCCTCGTCCTTCGGATTGACGGCCAGGCGCATGTACGCCAGCGCGTCCTTGATCTCCTTGCGCGCATAGAAGGACTGCCCGCCCCAGATGCGGTACGGGATGTTGTGCCGCCGCAGGGCGTCTTCAATGGCACGGCTCTGGGCTTTGGTGCGGTAGAGCACGGCAAAATCCTGATAACGCGCCTTCGGATCGTCCTCCCTCAGGGATTTGATGGTCCGGGCGATGTAGTAAGCCTCGTCCCCGTCGGTGAGATTGCGTACCACCCGCACCGGTTCTCCATTGTCGTTAGCCGTCCAGACATCCTTGTCGAGCTTGTCGCGGTTTTTGGCGATCACGCTGTTGGCCGCCCCAACGATGTTCTTGGTCGAACGGTAATTCTGTTCCAGCTTGAAGATCCGGGCTTCGGGGTAGTCGCGGTTGAAGTGCAGGATGTTGGCGATGTTTGCCCCGCGGAACGAATAGATGCTCTGCGCATCGTCGCCCACCACGCAGATATTGCGGTAAAGGTCGGCCAGCGCCTTGACGATCAGGTACTGGGAATGGTTGGTATCCTGATACTCGTCCACCAGGATATAGCGGAAACGGTCCTGATACTTGGCCAATACGTCGGGAAAGCGCGCCAGGAGTTCGTTGGTGCGCAGCAGCAGGTCGTCGAAATCCATTGCCCCCGCCTTGAAACACCGCTCGACATACTGGCGGTACACGTCGAGGAACTTCGGCCGGCGCGCCGCCGCGTCCGTTTCGGCGCATTCCGGATAACGGTCGTAGGCATTGACGGTGATCAGGTTGTTCTTCAGCGAGGAGATACGCCCCTGGATCTGTTTGGGTTTGTAGATCTCCTTGTCCAGTTGCATATCCTTGATGATCTGAGTGATCAGCCGAAGGCTGTCGTCCGTATCGTAAATGGTGAAATTGGACGGAAAGCCCAAGCGGTGCGCCTCGGCGCGCAAGATCCGCGCAAAGACCGAATGGAACGTCCCCATCCACAGCGCCTGCGCATCGGAATATCCTACCATGGCCGAGATACGCGCCTGCATCTCGCGCGCCGCCTTGTTGGTAAAGGTCAGCGCCAGGATCTGAAACGGTGAAACACCCTTGCGGATCAAATGTGCGATCCGATACGTCAGCACCCGCGTCTTGCCCGACCCGGCCCCGGCGATGATCATCATCGGTCCCTCGGTACATTCCACCGCCGCGCGCTGCGCATCGTTGAGTTCATCCAAATAAGACATCTGTTCTACTCTCTCCTTCTTCGTTTTATCGCTTATTTTTTCGATTCCTTTTCTTCTCTTCTTTGCCGTCTTCCCCCCTCCCTCGTTTTTCAAGGCCAAGGAATACCTTTTCTCCCGCTCCACCCGCTCAAAGCACCCCGCTTTCCCCCAGGGAAAACAGCGCTAGGTCGTACTTGACCGGATCGGACGGATCATACCGGCGAAGCGCCCCGTCCAGTTCCTCCACCGCCCCACGGTCGTTCTGCCGCCGCGTCAGCAAGCCCAAACTCCGGGAAACCCGCCCCACGTGGACATCCAACGGCATGGACAGATCCGAAGGCCGCACCCCTTCCCACAGTCCCAGGTCGATGCCCCCTTCGCGGCGCACCATCCAGCGCAGGAAGAGGTGCAGACGCTTGCACGCCGAGCCGCGCTGCGGGCAGGAAATATGCCGTCCCAACGGGTAGTCCCCCACCGCGGCCAGCATCTGCTCGCGGAAACGGGCGATCCCGTCCCACAATCCCCGCTCTCCCCCTCGGGGTGCGAAGACCGCCTCCAGCGAGCCGTAGCGACGGTACACTTCCCGCAATCCCGCCAGGAAGAACACCAGGTCGCTCTGCGAAAATGTCCGGTGCACGGCTTTCCCTGCCTGCGGGGAAGGATTCCTCCCATTTTCCATCACGTATCGGTAGGGCGAATCGCCCATCTGCCCCAGCAACCTCCGGCACGAAGACAGGATCGACGCGCGCCTTCCCCACGCCAGCGTAGCACAGAGTATCCCCGCCACTTCGATGTCTTCCGGGCGCGAATACCGCCGGGGAAACTGCACCGGATCGCCCGCGATGAACTCCGCGGCATCGATCCGCGCATAGGCCCGCTCCAACCGCTCCCCGAGTGCCGGCGTTGCAACTGCCGCAGGGTCTGCTGCCGCGTTCTTTTCTCTATCGTCCGACATCGTCCGCCTCCGTCTGCTTTGCTCCTGAACGCAACTCTACGATGCGCTCTATCACACCATCGCGCATCTCGAACCTCCGGTCGGCCATATCGGCCAACGAGGGGTTGTGCGTTACCACCACGAACGTCTGTCCGAAACGATCCCGCAGATCGAGGAACAAACGGTGCAGGCTGTCCGCATTGTGGCTGTCCAGATTGCCGGAAGGCTCGTCGGCCAACACAACGCTGGGGCGGTTGATCAAGGCCCGGGCTATGGCTACCCGCTGCGCTTCGCCCCCCGAGAGTTCCGAAGGCAAGTGGTGCGCCCGATGGGTGAGTCCCATGAAACCCAACAGTTCCATCGCCTGTTTTTCCGCCTCTTTCATCGCCCGTCCGGCGATCATCGCCGGCAGACAGACATTCTCCAGCGCATCGAACTCCGGCAGCAAACGGTGGAACTGGAAGATAAACCCTACATTGCGGTTGCGGAAACGGGACAGGCGCCGATCGCCCAGACGGTCGGTGCGTACCCCGTCTATCTCCACGTAAGACTCCTGACCGGGCACGGGAGTGAAGTCGTCGAGCGTTCCCAGGATCTGGAGCAGGGTCGTCTTTCCGGCACCCGAAGGTCCCACCACCGAAACGATTTCCCCGGCGGCGACCTCGGCACTGACACCCTTGAGCACTTCCAGCGAACCGAAGGATTTGTGTATGTTGACCGCTTTTATCATCTGTTTTCCCATTGAACAAAATTAGGAAAATAACCCGAACCGGCCGGAGAAGGCATCTGAAAAAATATTAACTCTCCAAACTTTCCTAAAAATTTCCCCTCCCTCAAGAACTTTCCCTAAAAACCCTACATTTGTCGCCATCGAAACACTATCAAACGCACACGCAATGAAAAACTTCCTCGACCGTTTTTTCAAGGTCCTTTTTCTGTCCGTTCTGGCAGCTCTGATCGCTGTTTCCTGTTCAAAAACCGACGGTCCCGGCGGGGACGACGACCCGGACGACGGCACCGTTCCCCCCCAGTGGGCCTGCTCCCTCAAATCCATCTCTTTCGCCCCGAAAGACAACCCCGGCCTCACCGCCACCTGTTCGCACCGCCTGCTGGCCGGCACTTACTACGTAACGGTACCCATCGGCATGCCTCTGAACAACCTCAAAGCCACTTTCAACGTCTCGGACGGAGCCAAAGTCGAGATCGACGGCAAGGCCATGACCTCGGGCGTAACCCCGCACGACTATTCCAAACTGGTACGGATAAAGGTTACCTCGATGGACGGATCGGCTTCGGCCTACTATTACGTGAACGTCCAAAACGGTATCGACAAGATCGACAAAATGGTGTACGACTTCATGGAAAAGTACTCCATCCCCGGTATCTCGGTCTCCATCGCCCACAAAGGCAAGCTGGTCTACGCCCGCGGCTACGGCTATGCCGACAAGGACAACTATGAACGTCTGGAGCCCAACTACATGCTCCGTCTGGCCAGCTGTTCCAAACCCTTCGCCTCGATGTGCATCATGCGCCTGCTGGACGAAGGCAAACTCAAACTCACCGACCGTCCCTTCGCCCTGGGCGGAGTACTCTACGAACAGTTCCCCGACCACAAGGCCAACTTCGAACAGATGACCATCCGCAGTTTTCTGGAGCACACCAGCGGCATCAACCAGGCGGCCAAATTCGACCCGATGTTCGACAACACCATCACCAAACCACTTTCCAACATCGAAACGATCGAGTACGTAGTCAAAAACTTCGACTCCAACTACGCTCCCGGTGAAAAATACCAGTACTCCAACTTCGGCTACTGCGTACTGGGACGTGTAGTGGAAGCTATCACCGGTATGTCCTACGAGGATTACCTCAAACAAGCCGTCCTCGAACCCGCCGGAGCGAAAAACATCCGGGTAGGCACCAACGGCCAGGCAAACCGCCTGCCCAACGAATCCGTCTACTACTCCCAGGACGGCACCAACGGCTACGGCAACGACATGAAACGCCTCGACTCCTGCGGAGGGCTCATCGCCTCCACCCCCGACCTGATGCGGATGGCCTGCGCGCTGGATGGCCAGGACAGCCGCCCCGACATCTTCCCCCAGTACATCCTCGACCTGATGGTAACCCCCTCGGCCGCTTACCGGTATTATGGCCTTGGCTGGCGGGTCGGACACTCCCTGTATCCCGGTGCGGCTTACCACAGCGGCAACCTGGCCGGTACGGCTACCATGTGGGCCCGCAACTACAACGGCGACACCCACTGCGCCATCCTATGCAACTCGCGCAGCTATCTCAATGAAACCAGTGGTTCGTTCGACGACGCGCTGTACGTGCTGCTCTCCCGGGTAATGGCCACCGGCAACTGGCCCGATCAGGACCTCTTCCCCGAATTTGAATAACACGGCGGGCGATTCGTTCGTCCCTCCGATCTCCATCGCGGGTCTGCGTGCAATGCGCAGACCCGCTTTTTTACCCTCCCTTTTCTCCTAAAAAGTTTTTACAAAAAACACACCTCCCCCCCTTTTTTCGTTTTTCCGGGCAAAGAATTACCTTTGCTATCCGCCATTTACAGCGAAATACATCCCTAAAATGAAAAACTTCGTTTACAGCCAGCCCACCGAAATCGTTTTCGGAGCCGGCACCCACCAGAAGATCGGCCAGCGTCTCGAACCCATCGCCCGCCGCGTACTGCTGGTTTACGGAGGCCATAGTGCCAAAAAAAGCGGCCTGCTCGACCGCGTTCGCCGTGCCTTGGAAGCCTCCGGCATCTACTACCGGGAACTGGGAGACATCCACCCCAACCCGCGCCTTGCCCCGGTGGAAGCCGGCATCGACCTGGTTCGCCGCGAAAACCTCGAAGGCCTGCTGGCCGTAGGCGGAGGCAGCGTGATCGACACGGCCAAAGCCATCGCTGCCGGAGCACCTTACCCGGGGGAGGTCTGGGACTTCTTTTGCGGCAAAGCCACCCCGCAGCAATGCCTGCCGGTGGTTACCCTGCTCACCATCCCCGCCGCCGGGAGCGAAGCCTCCGACTCATGCGTACTCACCCGGGAACAGGACGATCGGCCGATAAAGAAAGGCTTTCACACCCCGCTGATACGTCCCCGGTTGTCCATCCTCGACCCCACCCTCACCTACACCCTGCCGGCTTACCAGACGGCTGCCGGCGGCGTGGACATCATGGCCCACGTCCTGGAACGCTACTTCACCCGGGAGGCGGATGTCGATCTGTCGGACCGCCTGTGCGAAGCCGTCCTGCGCACCGTCATCGCCCATCTTCCCCGCGCCCTCGAACAGCCGGACGACTACTCCGCCCGCGCACAACTGATGTGGGCCGGCACCTTGGCCCACAACGACCTGCTGTCCGCCGGCCGCATCGGAGACTGGGCTTCGCACGCCATCGCCCACCAGCCCAGTGCCCTGTACGACATGACGCACGGGGCGGCGCTGGCCATCGTGCTGCCCGCCTGGATGACGTACGTCTATCGCCACGACGTAGCCCGCTTCGCCCGTTTTGCGGTGCGCGTATGGGGTGTGGAAGACGATTTCTCCGCACCGGAAAAGACCGCCCTCGAAGGCATCCGCCGCACCGAAACCTTCTTCGCATCGCTGGGGCTGCCCACCCGTTTTTCCCACACGGACATCCCTTACTCGTCGTTCGGGAAGATGGCCGACCTGGCCACCGCCAACGGAAGCCAAACCATCGGGCACTTCGTCGAACTCAACCGGGACGACGTGTACGAGATCTATCACCTGGCACTATGACCCCTACCCCCAATGAAAACCGGCCGGTGCGTTTTCTGACCATCGGCATCAGCCCCATCGTCGAGACGATGCTCCGCGGAGCGCACCTCGACCCGCGTTTCGTCCACTCGGCCGTCTATTCCCGGCGGCAGGACACTGCCTCGGCCTTCGCTGCCCGCCACGGCGTGAAACACACCTTCACCGATCTGGAACAAGCCGCCTGCAGCGACACCTTCGACGCGGCGTACATCGCCTCGCCCAACTCGCTGCATTTCGCACAAACGATGCTCCTGCTCTCCCACGGAAAACACGTACTCTGCGAAAAGCCCTTGGCTTCCAACGCCCGGCAGGCAAGACTCATGTGCCGCACCGCCCAAGAAAAAGGGCTCGTACTGATGGAGGCTCTCAAAACCACCCTCACTCCTACGTTTGCCGCCGTGCGGGAAGCCCTGCCCCATATCGCCCCCATCCGGCGCTACTTTGCGGCCTTTTGCCAGCGTTCCTCGCGCTACGACCGTTTCCTGGCCGGCGAGGATTTCAACGTCTTCTCACCGGAATTCTCCGGAGGGTCGCTGCTGGACATCGGTATCTACGGGCTGTACCCGATGGTCGTGCTGTTCGGGCCGCCGGAAGAGGTTGTCTCGCGCTCCCTGCTGCTGCGCACCGGCGTGGATGGGCAAGGTTCGCTCCTGTGCCGTTATCCGCAGATGGAAGGCGTGGTGGTCCACTCCAAGATCGCCGACTCGTCCTTGCCGAGCGAAATCCAGGGCGAGGGCGGAAGGATCCTCATCGAGCGGATCAACTCCTTCGCGCGGGCACAAATCGTGCTTCGGGACGGCTCGCGGGAGGATCTTTCGGTCGAACACGCTCCCTTTGACATGGTGTACGAGGTGTCCGCCTTCATCGACCTGATCTGCCGCGGAGGTGGCGAACACCCGGTCAATTCGTTCGCCGCGAGCATCGCTACGGCCGAGATCATGGATGCCGCCCGGGCGCAAAACGGGATCCGATTCCCTTCGGACCGACTGTAAAAACCCGAAAGGGGGCGGGCAAGCGGGGGGCCTCCGGCGCCCCGCTTGCCCGCCCCC
>CABSLV010000044.1 GCA_902478645.1 uncultured Flavobacteriales bacterium
CCGCACCAAGGGCGGTATGATCGTCGATGTATTCGGCATCGAGGCCTTCCTGCCCGGCTCGCAGATCGACGTGAAACCGATCCGCGATTACGATCAGTTCGTGGAAAAGACCATGGAGTTCAAGATCGTCAAGATAAACAACGACTTCAAGAACGTGGTGATCTCTCACAAGGCACTCATCGAGGCCGACCTCGAGGAGCAGAAGAAGGAGATCGTCTCCAAGCTCGAAAAGGGTCAGGTGCTCGAAGGAACGGTCAAGAACATCACCTCGTACGGCGTATTCGTCGATCTGGGCGGTGTAGACGGACTGATCCACATCACCGACCTGTCGTGGAGCCGTATCAACCACCCCTCGGAAGTGGTGCAGCTCGACCAGAAGATCAATGTGGTGATCCTGGACTTCGACGAGGACAAGACCCGCATCCAGCTCGGTCTCAAGCAGCTCCAGGCTCATCCTTGGGATGCGTTGAGCGAAACCTACAAGGTAGGCGACAAGGTGAAAGGAAAGGTAGTCGTGCTGGCCGATTACGGTGCATTCGTAGAAGTGATGCCCGGTGTGGAAGGCCTTATCCACGTGTCCGAAATGTCCTGGTCCACGCATCTGCGCAGCGCACAGGATTTCGTCAAGGTGGGCGATGAGGTAGAGGCTGTCATCCTGACGCTGGACCGCGAGGAGCGCAAGATGTCTCTGGGCATGAAGCAGCTCACCCCCGATCCTTGGGCAAACATTGCGGAGAAATACCCCGTAGGCTCGCGTCAGACCGGTACGGTGCGCAACTTCACCAACTTCGGCGTATTCGTCGAACTGGAGGAAGGCATCGACGGACTGGTGTACATCTCCGATCTTTCCTGGACCAAGAAGATCAAACATCCTTCCGAATTCTGCAAGATCGGCGACAAGATGGACGTTGTCGTGCTGGAACTCGATACCGAAGCACGCCGCCTGTCCCTGGGCCACAAACAGACCACCGAGAATCCTTGGGATGTCTATGAGAAGACCTTTGCCGTAGGCTCGCTGCACAAGGGCGTAGTTCGCGAGGTGTTCGAGAAGGGCGCCACGGTAGGCTTCGAAGGCAACGAAGGCCTGGAAGCATTCTGCCCGCCGCGTCATCTGGTCAAGGAAGACTGTTCGACCCTTGTCAAAGGCGAGGAAGCCGAGTTCAAGGTGATCGAATTCAACAAGGAGTTCAAACGTATCGTCGTATCGCACACCGCTACGTTCAAGGCCGAGGAAGAACGCCCCGCCCGCGAATCCAAGAAGGCTGCGTCGGCTCCCGTAGAACAGGCTCCCGAGATCAAGTCCACCCTGGGCGATCTCGATGCGCTGGTTGAACTCAAGAAGAAGATGGAAGAGGGCAAGTAATCACTCTCTTTCTCCGATAAAACCGGTACGCCCGGCCTGGAATTTCCAGGCCGGGCGTTTTTTTTTGTAGAGTTAGGAAAGGGAAAAAAGGGGGCGTCCGCCTTCCGCAACGGATACGGTGGTGCGAAGGACGGGGAGGGAATTATTGGTCGGACTTCGGCGGGTTTTTCAAAAAGTCCTCCACCGTCCGGTGGCTCACAGTCCGATCGGCAAAGTAGGCCTGGGCGGCGCGCATCTGCTCGTCGGTTGCCCCGAGCGAACGCAGGATGTTGCCCAGGTGCATTTTCATGTGTCCCCGCTGGATACCGGAGGTAATGAGCGCGCGTACGGCCGAGAAGTTTTGTGCCAGTCCCACACAGGCGGCCACTTGCATCAATTCTTCGGCACTGGGGTGTCCCAGAATGTCCATGGCTACGGCCGAGAGCGGGTGCAGGCGGGTGAGTCCGCCGACAGTGCCCACGGCGATCGGCAGGTCGATCGAGAAACGGAATCTCCCGTCCTCGACCCGGGCCTGGGTGAGCGAAGCATGCCTTCCCGAGCGGGCTGCATAGGCGTGGGCGCAGGCTTCCACCGCCCGGAAATCGTTGCCTGTGGCCAGGATTACGCCGTCCACGCCGTTCATGATGCCTTTGTTATGCGTAACGGCTCGTGAAACCGACAGGGAGGCGATGTGTACCGCAGCGACGAAACGCCGGCAGAAATCCTCGCCCGAAAAACCGTCAATGGCCATCTCTTCCACCGGGCATTCGAGGACGGCTTCGGTCCGGCAGTCGGGGGTGTAGTTGGACAGGATGCTCATCAGGATTTCCAGACGGCCCGGCAGCGAATGCGCTTCGGCAAGGGCCCTAAAGCGCGATGCGATGGCCTCCAGCACGCTGTTGATGAAGTTGGCTCCCATCGAGTCCCGCGTGTCGGCCGAGAGGTCTATCTGGTAATAGCCGTCCATCCGGTCGGTGCAGTCCTTCAGTTCCAGGGAAGTGATGCCGCCGCCCCGGGCGCGCATTTTTTCCGTCAGCGGTTCGGTGGCTTCGAACAGTTGCGGGCGTATGCGGAGGAAAAATTCGGAGAGGGTTTCCGGTTTTCCTTCGGTGTAGAGCAGGTGGACCTGTCCTTTCTTGACGGCCGAAAGGGTGCGGGCCGAAAAGCCTCCCCGTTCGGCCCAGAAGGCGGCCGATTTGGACAGGGCGGCTACCACGGAACTCTCCTCGATGACCATCGGCACGGCATACATCCGCCCGTTGATCCGAAAGTTGGGGGCAATGCAGAACGGCAGGTAGTAGTTGGCCAGGGTGTTTTCGGCAAAGCCTTCGTGCAGAGCCTCCAAATCCGGGTCGGCGTGCAGGTAGTTGTGGAGGGTTCGGGCGGCCTGCTGCGGATCGGAGGAGAAGGCATCCAGGATGCGGCGGGTCTTTTCCTCCCGGGAGAGTTTTGAAAAACCTTTGAGAATGTCGTTCATCGGGATCGGATATGCGGTTGATTTACAAGAATACAAAGATAGCTTTTTTGGGGATAGGGCAAGGCCTTTGGAAAGGTCCCCGGGGAGGGGTAACGACGTAATTTACAGCGGGTAAAAAAACAATGTTAATATCTTTTGTTTTGCTTTGTGTACACATCAGAAAATCATATATTTGCACCACCAATTACGTAACGGTCAATCATTAATCCTAAAATATACCCAAAATGACAAAAGCAGATATCGTATCCAACATTTCGGAGGCGAAAGGCGTGGAAAAAGCCGAGGTACAGGCTGTGGTCGAGGCTTTTATGGAAGAGGTGAAGAATTCTCTCGAAAGCGGAAAGAACGTTTATCTCCGCGGTTTCGGCAGCTTCATCATCAAGCGCCGTGCAGAGAAAACCGGTCGCAATATCTCCAAGAACACCACGATCAAGATCCCGGCACACAATATCCCGGCTTTCAAGCCTTCCAAGATGTTCGTGGAGTCGGTCAAGAAGTCGGTCAAGACCAAATAACCCTCGACAACAGATACCTCCTGCCCGGCAGGGGGCTCTAAACATAGAGTGATTAACCTTTTAATATCAGTAGACCTATGCCTAGCGGTAAGAAACGTAAAAGACATAAAGTAGCTACGCACAAGCGTAAGAAACGGAGAAGACTCAACCGCCACAAAAAGAAATAATTCGTATTTCTTTTGCGAACGGCCTGCGGGCTACGGCAGGAAAGTCGGCAATAGCATCCTTAAGGCGTTAAGGATGCTTTTGCACTTTTTTGGGTAGCCGTATCGGCAGGCAGGCGAGCAGAGCATTCCTACAATCCAACGGACGGATCTTTCGGGATACGTTCGGTAACATTTCCAAACAATGATTTGTTGTGAGCACTGAACTTATTATCAATTCAAAGCCGTCCGAGGTAGACATCGCCATCCTGGAAGACGGGAAGTTGATGGAGTACCAGACCCAGACTTCCCAGAACGACTTCGCGGTAGGGGACATCTATCTCGGGAAAGTGCGCAAGATAATCCCCGGGCTCAACTCGGCGTTTATCGACATCGGGCATCCCAAGGATGCCTTCCTGCACTACAACGACCTGGGGCCTCAGGTCAAGTCACTGCTCAAATACATTAGGAACACACAATCCGGCGGCCAACAGGCTGCCATGCTCGATCGGTTCAAAGCCGAAGGCAATATCACCAAAGACGGGAAGATTGCCGATGTCCTCACCCAGGGAATGCCCATCCTGGTTCAGATCACCAAAGAGGCCATCTCGACCAAAGGACCCCGACTGACCTCCGAACTGTCCATCCCCGGGCGGATGTTGGTCCTGGTGCCTTTCAATGAAAAAGTAGCCATCTCGCAGAAGATCCGTCGCAAGGACGAACGGGATAGGCTTCGTATGGTTCTGGAAGGTATGCGTCCGAAGGGTTTCGGACTCATCGCCCGGACCAATTCGATGGGCAAGTCGGCCGAAGAACTCAAGGCCGATCTCGACACCTTGGTCAAGAAATGGGAAACGATGTACGCCCATTTGAAGAAAGAAAAGACCAAAGCCCGGGTGCTTTCCGAGGAGGACCGCGTGAGCGGTATCCTCCGCGATCTGTTCAACGATTCGTTCTCCTCGATCGTGGTGGACGACGAATCGCTCTTCCTGGAGATCGTCTCGACCCTCGATACCATCGCTCCGGGCCGGGACAAGATCGTCAAGATGCACACGGACAAGGTGCCGGTGTTTGAAAAATACGGCGTTGACCGCCAGATCAAAACCTCGTTCGGGCGCAGCGTGCCGATGACCAAAGGCGCCTATTTGGTGATCGAACACACCGAAGCCCTGCACGTGATCGACGTGAACAGCGGAAACCGCCTCAATGCCAAGGAAAACCAGGAAAACAATTCTCTGGAAGTCAATCTGGTGGCAGCCAAGGAGATCGCCCGTCAGTTGCGGTTGCGTGACATGGGCGGCATCATCGTGGTGGATTTCATCGACATGGTCAAGAGCGAGCACCGCAAAGCGCTCTACGAAAAGCTGTGCGAGTTCATGAAGGCTGATCGGGCCCGCCACAAGGTGCTGCCTCCCAGCAAGTTCGGGCTGGTACAGATTACCCGTCAGCGGGTACGTCCGGCCACCGACATCGAGACTTCGGAACCCGATCCGGAAGGAGCCGGGACGATCCACGCCCCGATCAACATCCTGGGTGAGATCGCCGACAGCATCGAACAGTTGGCCAAAGCGGGTTACCATGGCATCTCGTTGCACACGCATCCGTTCGTGGCGGCGTACCTGACCAAGGGTCTTCCTTCGCCGCGCCTGTCCTGGCTGTTCAAGTACAAGCGGTGGATCCGGATCGTTCCGCGCGATGCCTACCGGTATCTCCAGTACCGCTTTTTCGATCGGGACAGAAAGATGATCAAATTGTGAGTTCCTTTTTTTGAGTTGAAAAAAAATAGCCCCCGGCATTAGGAATATGTCGGGGGTTTCTTTACATTTGTATAGAATTGTATAACCAAAATAAAAGAATCATGAAAAAAGGTCTGTTTGTGGTGCTGTTTGCCTTGTTGGCCGGGATGACGGTCAATGCACAGGCATTTCAAGGTAAGGGAAGTTCCCAACTCAGCGTGGGGATCACTTCCGGGTTCAATACCTATGACATACTCGGTATTCAGGGTAATTACGATTATGGCGTAGCCGATTTTATCTCGGTGGGCGGCCAGGTAAACCTGCTTTTTGACGATGATTTCAAGATGTATGTCGGCCCCCGTGCCAACTTTCACCTGCTCAATGCCATCACGCCTTCCAAGACAGGACCGTTTGACGTGTATTTGAGTGCCACGATGGGAGTACAGTTCGGAGGAAAGACCAAATTTACCGGTGGCGGATATTTGGGCGCTTCGTACGACATTACCAGCCACATTGCTGTAAAACTTGAAGCAGGTTCGAACGTAATGGCCGGCGTGCTGTTCCGTTTGTAAGTCCCGCTTCGGGCAATCGACAAAAAAACTCCGTGCCATCGGCACGGAGTTTTTTTGTCGATTGCCCGATTAACGTGTGCCCCCGGAAGGCCCTTTGGGTCGGTTTATTTTTTGCGAAACGAACATCACGCCCGCCAGGATGACGAATAGTCCGAGGCTTCCGGCCAGCAGCGCGTATGTTTCCATTTGCAGCAGGATGTAAATATAGAGGTACAGCCCGGCCAACATGCCGCCCACACCCAGTGCAGCTTTCTTTTCCCGTAGCAGGGCGTACGTGTACAGGAAGAGCATCCCGACGATCATCACGCTGGCTATCGCGTAGGACCAGCCGAAGCGCAAGTGTTCGGACAGGGCGATCAGCAGCGAATAGAACAGGATCAGCGCCAGTCCGACCAGCAGATAGTGGAAGATGCCCAGCGGCCTGCGCAGGAGCGTTTCGGCAAACAGCACCACCACGAAGGTGAGCAGCAGGATCAGGATGGCGTATTTCACGGCGCGTTCCGTCATTTGGTACTGGGCTACCGGCACCAGCAGTTCTACCCCGAAGACGGAATCCTGCACCCGCGCTTCGGCCGCGGTGAAATCGAACACCTGCGGATAGTTGCGGTTCATCCCGATCACGTCCCATTGGGCGGAGAAACCGTCGGAGCGTACCTCCCGGTGCGAAGGCAGGAAATTGCCGGTAAAACTCGGCGTGGGGCAGTCCGACTCGATCCGTATGCTCGTGGTGCGTCCTATGGGGGCGAAGTACAGCGCGTCCGATCCCTTGAGTTCCATCTCGATGCGGAAGCGCACCGTCGTATCCGCCTGCAGCAGTGGCGTAGCATCGACTGCGGCCGCCACTCCCGAGAGAAGACCCGAACCGCGGCCTTCTCCCGAAGCAAACGTCAGGCTATCCCCGTTCCACGACAGTTTGAGGGGTTTTTCCAGTCCGCGCAGATCGGTAATGCCGACCGACACCTGGGCATCGGCCGTCTCGGGCGATAGGGAACGCACGAACGCCGCCTCGTCCTCGTTCAAACGGAATGTCCCTTCCAGGGTGATGTGCGAGCGGTACACGATGGCCTCGTAGATGCTTCGCCGCAGCGTCTGGGTGCGGACTTCGCCCTGCACGGAAAGTTCGTCGGGCAGCAGGTCGATCTGCCGGATCTCCACGCGGGAAGCCTTGTCCGGGGAGGTCTTGTCTTCCTTCTCGCGGTAGGAGAGTGTCAGTACGGGTCCGGTGAGGGTTTGGGTGCCGCTCCACCGGGAGGTGATCTCCAGGCGGGTTTGCTGGGCCAGGGATTCCCGTTGGTACACCAGCGAATCGACCATGGCCAGGGGGATCAGCAGCAAGAGTACCAGCGTGCCGATCAGCGCGAGTTTGATGGCGAAGGCGTTCCGCTGGAAGAAACCTTTTTTCTCCTGCGGGGTTTCTTCGGGTTGTGGAGGGAGGATGGGTTGTGTCATGGTTTTGTTGGTTTTGTGTGCTTTGTTTTATGTGGTATTAAAAGTACTTTGTGATTCAAAGTTTGAGGCGAAAAAAAATATCAGCGTTTGTTTTCGCGGATGAATGCTTCCAAGGCATCCAGGTGGCGGCGGAAAGCCTCCAGTCCTTTCGGAGTAGCGGTGTAGGCAGTATGAGGTTTGCGCCCCAGGAATTGTTTGTGAACGGTGAGGTATCCGGCGGTTTCGAGGTTGCGCAGGTGGGTAACCAGGTTGCCGTCGGTGAGCTCCAGCAGCGACTTGAGCGTAACGAAGTCCACCGAATCGTTCACCGCCAGCACGGACATGATCCCCAGCCGTACTTTGCTTTCCAGGGTTTTGTCGATGCCTTCCAGGTTCATTTCTTCGGGTTTAAGAGACAGAAAGCGATGCCGTACACGATGTGCAGCACGCCGAAACCGAGAGTCCAGAACACCAGCCCGTAGCCTTCCATGCAGCTGTCCACCAGTCCGAGTACGATCTCCGCATAGCCCAACCACCGGACGGACGAATAGGTATGACTGGCAGCCCAGACCAGTGCCAGCCCGTAAAAGATGAGCATGATCGAGGAACTCAACCCGTAGAAACCGTGGCGGAACAGGGAAAGGCACAGCAGTCCTCCTACCACCAGCGGAAGGGCGAAGCTGCCTGCCAGGCGCCGTGCCGGGGCGTCGAAAACCAAGTGTTGTCCGTTTTTGCGCGCCTGATGCCAGCACAGGGCTACGGCGGTGGCGATGCACAGGACGATGAGCGCGACGGCCAGGATCAGCAGTTCGGTGAGGTGGCCCGGGGTATGCTCCAGCAGTTCCGGAAAGCGGTCCCAGCGGAAGGGTTGCCCGTTGTCGAGCAGATAGAAGGCGATGCCGGCACTCACGCAGGCATACAGACCGATGAGGATGGCCGTGGTGCCGCTGAGTGTGAGGAATTTTCTCGAGCGGGTCATCAGATCCTTGATCTGGTCGAGGGTTTGGGCGGCTTCGTTTTTGTTCATTTTAAAAGTACTTTGTGGCGCAAAGTTACAAAACGTTTTCATATTCCGGTGCGGGGGAGCGAAATTTTTTTTGAAGAAAGTATGGAGGCGTTTCCGTCCGGGGAGGTCGTAGCAGAGATCGGTTGCTTTGATTGGGTGGAAGTCCCCGAGGGTGGAGAGAAGCCGGTGCAGTGAGGGGCTGCGGCGGAAAAACTTGGGCTTTCCGGAGTGGAGATGGATTTTTGCGAAAAATGATGCGGGGTCTCGCGGTAAAAGGCTAAATTTGCAGTCTCATAAAGAATAGAGAACGAAAAACAACAGACGCAATGGCAAACAACGAAGATCAATTCAAAAAAGTGGTTTCCCATGCCAAGGAATACGGATTCGTATTTCCTTCGAGTGAAATATACGACGGACTGAGTGCGGTGTACGATTACGGCCCCTACGGAAGTCTGCTGAAAAACAATATCAAGGAATACTGGTGGCGGGCCATGGTGCAGATGCACGAGAACATCGTAGGGTTGGATGCCGCCATCTTCATGCACCCGACCACCTGGAAGGCTTCGGGACACGTGGATGCGTTCAACGACCCGCTGATCGACAACAAGGATTCCAAGCGCCGCTATCGCGCCGATGTCCTGGTGGAGGATTACGTGGCCAAGATGGAGGACAAGGTGCAGAAGGAGATCGCCAAAGCCGCCAAACGTTTCGGAGCGGCTTTCGATCCGGAAAAATTCATTGCCACCAACGAACACATTGCCCAGAATCGTCTCCGTCAGCGCGAGATCATCCAGCGCTTGTCGCATTCGCTGGAAAAGAATGACCTGGCCGATGTCAAGGCGCTGATCGAGGAACTGGAGATCGCCGATCCCGACACCGGTTCGCGCAACTGGACCGATGTACGCCAGTTCAACCTGATGTTCTGCACCAAGTTGGGTTCGGTTTCGGAAGGAACGACCGACCTGTACCTGCGTCCCGAGACGGCACAGGGGATCTTCGTCAACTTCCTCAACGTCCAGAAATCCGCCCGCCAAAAACTGCCCTTCGGTATCGCCCAGATGGGTAAGGCGTTCCGCAACGAGATCGTTGCCCGTCAGTTCATCTTCCGCATGCGGGAGTTCGAGCAGATGGAGATGCAGTTCTTCGTACGTCCTCATACCGAAATGGAGTGGTTCGAGACGTGGAAGAAGCGTCGGATGAAGTGGCACACCACGCTGGGCATGGGAACGGAGAACTATCGTTTCCACGATCACGACAAACTGGCGCACTATGCCAATGCGGCTACGGACATCGAGTTTCGTTTCCCCTTCGGGTTCAAGGAATTGGAGGGAATCCATTCGCGGACCAATTTCGACCTCTCGAACCACGAGAAGTATTCCGGCCGCAAGATGCAGTACTTCGACCCGGAGACCAACGAGAGCTACACGCCGTACGTGATCGAGACTTCCATCGGACTGGACCGGATGTTCCTGGCCGTGTTCTCGCATTCGCTCGTGGAGGAGACCCTGCCGGACGGTTCTACCCGCACGGTATTGCGTCTGCCGTATGTGCTGGCTCCGATCAAGGTGGCCGTGTTGCCCCTGTTGAAAAAGGACGGCCTGCCCGAAGAGGCGCAGAAGATCGTCCGGATGCTCAAATACGACTTCCATGTCGCTTACGACGAGAAGGATGCCATCGGTCGCCGCTATCGTCGTCAGGATGCCATCGGTACCCCGATCTGCGTAACGGTGGATCACGAGACGCTCAAGGACGGGCAGGTAACGATCCGTCATCGGGATACGATGCAGCAGTTGCGCGTGCCGATCGAGAGTTTGCGCGATCTGATCGCCAAGGAGGTCGATATGCGCTATGCGCTTGAAAAACTGGAAGACGGCGAATAAGCCTTGTTTTTGATCCTCTCGAGGGCCGGCAAGCGGCGCGCCCGCATGGGCGCGCCGCTTGCCGGCCCTCGAGAGTTTTTTTGTCAGTGAGGAAGTGCTCTGAAATGTTAATTCGAGGGAGGTCTTCCGGCTTTTTCATACCTTTGCTTTTATATCATGAAAAAAGAGGAGAACCGAATGAAGGGCTTTTTTGCCAGAATCATGGGAAAATGGGGTGTGCGTGCCCTCGTGTTGGCCGTTGTGGGGATTGTTCCGGCTTCGTGCTGGGTGTATTCGTTTTCGGGTGTCAGCATGCCATCCACCATCAAGACGGTGCAGATCGACAATTTTCCCAACGATGCCGCGCTGGTCAATCCGACCCTGAGCAGCTACTTCACTACGGCGCTTCAGGATATATTTCTGGCGCGAACCAACCTGCAATTGGTCAAATCGGACGGCGACCTGGTATTTGAGGGCGAGATCGTTACTTACGAACAGACTTCCGTCGCCCCGACTATCGACCCCTCCACGGGCAAGGCCGTAGCCGGAAAAGTGCGGCTGACCATCGGGGTGCGCGTCCGTTTTTACAACACCCAGGACGAAACGCAGAATATTGACCAGGTATTTCGCAACTATGCCGACATAGAAGGAACGGAAACCCTCAGTGGTGCACAGGAACAAACGCTGGTCGATCAGATCGTCGAATTCTTGGTCGAGGACATCCTCAACTCCTCGGTAGCGCAGTGGTAAAAGGCTAAAAGCAGAAGAAAAGCCATGCTGGACGAAAAATGGATCGTGCAATACCTGGCCCATCCCGACCTGCTCGGGACGGACGACGTAGCGGAACTTTCCCGCGCGTTGGAGCGTTATCCGTATTGCCACGTTTCGCGGATGCTCTACCTCAAGGCGCTGCACAACGTCGGACACCTTTCTTTCGATGCGGAATTGGCTCGGGGGGCGGCTTTCGTGGCCGACCGGAAAGCCCTCTTTGAATTGATCCACCGGGCCGAACCTGTCAGTGCCTCGCAGCCGACGGTTGTACCCGCGCCGCAGCCTTCCAGTGAAGAGCCGGCGCCCGAGGAACTCTCCCAGTGGATGGACCGGCAACCGTCGCGGAAGTCTCCGGAGGAACTCATCGACCGCTTTATCCGCACCAATCCCCGCATCAAACCGGCCTCCGACTATCCCCGGGAGGAAAAGGACCTTTCCCGTCCTTCCCAGGAGATCCTCTCCGAACAGGTGATGACCGAGACGCTGGCCCGCATCTATGTGCGTCAGAAAAAATATGCGCGGGCCATCGAAGCTTATCGTATTTTGATGTTGAAAAATCCGAAAAAAAGTGGTTACTTTGCAGACCAAATCAGAGAGTTGGAAAAACTGAAAGAAAAAAATTAAAATACAACCGATTATGTCGTTCTCTATTTTTGCCGTACTGATCATCGTTTTGTGTGTATTTCTGGTGGTTATCATCATGGTACAGAACCCCAAGGGAGGTGGTTTGTCTTCCACTTTCGGCGGCAGCCAGCAGATGATCGGGAGTGTACAAAAGACCAATGAATTCCTCGACCGGGCTACCTGGACGCTGTCCATCGCCGTAGCCGTATTGGCGATCCTGTCTTCCATCACACTTCCCAAGACTTCCACCGGGACTTACGACGAAGTACTGGACGCTACCGCTCCTCAGACCGAAATACCGGCTGCAACTCCGGTTGCCCTGCCGCAGCAGACCCCTGCCGCAGATCAGCAGCAGGCTCCCGTCGCCGAGTAATTGCACTTTCCCGGCTGCAGCCCTGGGCTTGCAAGATTCCCTCTTTGGTTGATCCGAGGGGGCAGGAAGGGGCAGAAGAAGATAAAAGGGGCTAAGGGAAAGAGAGAAGAGAAGGGGAGGAGAAGGAGAGGAGAACAAAGGGAAAATACAAACAGACAAACGACGAAAGCCGGCAGAAATGAATTTCTGCCGGCTTTCGTGTAAAATCTCCCTCCAACTCTGAAAATATTTTGCACCCCACCTGTAACCTTTTCCCGCAATCCCCGTCTAATGCAATGAAAACAGAACCGAAAAACAAATAAAAAAATACAAGACGTATCATGAGCGAAACATTTGCACTCCTTATCGCGCTCGCCGCAGTGATAGGCATCTTTGTCGTCATCCCCCTGGTCGTGTTTCTGATCGTACGCAAAGTACTCTCCGACCGGCACCGCGAACGCATGGCAATGATCGAAAGCGGCCTCTCGCACAAGTATCGCGCCCCCCGGCCAGACACCGAACAGGACCACCGCGAAGCCACCGCCACAGACGCCTCGGAGAATAACCCCGACACCACCCCTCCCCAAAACCCTCCCACCCCCGAACAATACCGCCGCGCCCGGGCCGAGGACTCGACCATCAAGTGGATGTACATCTTCGGCGGAGCAGCCATCGGACTGATCCTCGCCTCGATCTTCACCCACCTGCTGTTCGCCTACACCCTGATCGAAACCCGGGGACTCGGTTTGTCGATCGTCGTACTGTCCGTATGCGTAGCCCTGTACCTCTATTACGTACGCAAGAACAAACGGGACCATCGTCCCTGCCCGCCCACCGGCAAGGCTCCTTCCGAAATGAACCGCGAAAACGAACCCTACACCGAGGAGTAATCCGCACGTTTTTCGCCACTCGGGATGGAAGACAACGACCTGATAAAAGGAACGCTGCACGGCGACGACCGCTGCTTTGCTGCTCTTGTCGATCGGTACAAGAACATGGTGATGGCCGTGGTGTCGCGCGTGGTGAAAAACCGCGAAGATGCCGAAGACCTTACGCAGGATGTTTTTGTCAAAGCCTATCTGTCGCTCGGCAAGTTCAAGGGCGAATCCCGTTTTTCTACCTGGCTCTTTCGGATAGCCTACAACGAAGCCTCCTCGCGCTATCGCCAGGGAAAGCCAGACACGGTCGCCGTGGAGGATTGGATGAATTTCGAACAGAGCGTCGATACCGGCCGCGTAGGGCAGATGGAACACCTTTCCGCCCGGCAGCGTTCGCAGTACGTGCAGCAAGCCATGGATCGGCTCGACCCGCGCGATGCGATGCTTCTGACGCTTTTTTATCTCAATGAACATTCCGTAGCGGAAATTTCCGATATTTGCTCGATGAGCCTCTCCAATGTCAAGACCTGCCTTTCCCGGGCTCGGGTACGGATGGGGAAGATACTCACCGGTATGTTGGGCCCCGATGCGGCTTCTGTCCTGATAGGAGAATAAGTCATGGAAAATACAAGAACGGACAACGAACGTTTCGATGCGATGATGCGCGAGGCCATCGCGGGCATCGGTCCCTCGTATGGTTTTACCCAGCGGTTGATGGTGCGTCTGGAACAGGAAAAGGAAATGGCGCGTGTGCGGAAGCAGCGGCGCATCGGGACGATCGTCGCGGCGGTAGTCGCCGTGTGGATATTGGCCTCGTTGGTAGGATCGCTGTTTTATTTCCGAGGGGAGCAAGTGCTTCTGTTCGACGTGTTGGGACAGTGGAAGGATCGCTTGTTCATCTCTCTCTCCGAGTCGTTCGCGGGCAGTCCGGTATCCTTGCTGGTCAATATCGTGGTGGCCGGTTTGTCGGTATTTGCGGTAATGTCCTGGGATGCGGTATTGGGTCTGTTTTTTACCAAGCGAAAGTAAGAGTCCGGTAAGGATCGGGGAACAGTCTCTGTTCAAGCATACAAGCGGGCAGGGGGGG
>CABSLV010000045.1 GCA_902478645.1 uncultured Flavobacteriales bacterium
CTGGCGGAGCCGACAGCACGGCTTGCTCGCGCCGGGAGAGCAGCTGCGACAAAGCCTCCTCGTCGGGGCGCACACCGCTGAATCCGTACAGGATGTACAGCAACTCGGACAACCGCTCCGAAAGCTCCTGCGGCGATGCAGGGCCTTCACCCGCCGCACGGCGGGCGAAGGCCGTCATCGCCGCCCGCAGGTGATCCCCCGCCCCGCAACGGCTGCACAAATATACCATCCGGGAATACTGCGTGCCGAATGCCCGCAGATCGCCTTCGAGCATTTTGGCCACCGCGTATTCAAACACGGCACGCAGTTCGTTCCATGCTTCCCCGAGTGCTGCACCCTCGCCGCGGGGAAGGGCAGAGAGACGGCGATAAAGCATCTGTACCGTCTCCTGGGGCAATTCGTTCAATACTTCCTGCTGCTTCACAAGTGCAAAGTAACAAAAAAAACCGCCCCTTCAAAAGGGGCGGCTATCACATCCGGAGAGGATTCTCGTTTCGGTTCGACGATTTACTTTACTTTCTCTACGACAGCTTTGAAGGCTTCGGGATTGTTCAGAGCCAGGTCGGCCAGCACCTTGCGGTTGAGCTCGATACCGGCTTTCTTCAAACGGCCCATCAGCACCGAATAGGACATCCCGTAAGCCCGGGCTCCTGCGCTGATACGCACGATCCACAGAGCACGGAAATTGCGCTTTTTCTGTTTGCGGTCGCGGTAAGCGTAAACCAAACCTTTTTCGACGGTGTTCTTGGCTACCGTCCAAACGTTTTTCCTCGCACCGTAATTACCTTTGGCCAGCTTGAGGATCTTTTTGCGGCGCTCGCGCGCAGCGACAACATTTACTGATCTTGACATACGATTTGTTTGTTTTTTTGCGACGGGCGGCTCGGGATTCGTCCGGGAGCTCTTCTTTGCACCGCCACAGGGTTAATAACCGTCCGCACGGACGGGAGGACAAGCCTCCCCGGCGGGAAAACCGACGGATACGCGATCCGTACACAAAAACCGACGCAGGGTTTCCGGCGTTTTCGCGCCTGCCCCACGCCATCCATTCCCGTTAGAGAACGAGCTGCTTGCGGATGTTGCCCATGTCGGCAGCATCGACCAGACCGGCTTTGGTCAGGTTGTGCTTGCGCTTGGTCTCCTTCTTGGTCAGGATGTGGCTTTTGAAAGCGTGTTTGCGCTTGATTTTTCCGGATGCCGTGAGCTTGAAACGCTTCTTGGCACTGGATTTGGTTTTTAATTTAGGCATTGATTGAAATGTTTATGAGAATGTCTCCTATGATGTTTCTCTTTTGCTTCTCTCCCCTGCTCCTCCGGTTTGCCGAGTCCGAAGCGGCCAAGGGAAAAGTCTTATTTCTTTTTCTTGGGAGAAAGCAGCATGTACATCTGCTTGCCTTCCACCTTGGGCAGTTGATCCACCTTGCCGTAGGGCTCCAGGTCGGTAGCCAAACGCAGGAGCAGGATTTCGCCCTGATCCTTGTAGATGATGGAACGACCGCGGAAAAAGACGTACGCCTTGATCTTGGAGCCTTCCTCCAGGAAACGAATGGCGTGCTTCTTTTTGAACTCGTAGTCGTGTTCATCGGTCTGCGGGCCGAAGCGGATCTCCTTCAGCACCACCTTGGTCGCGTTGGCCTTCATGGCCTTCTGGCGTTTCTTCTGCTCGTAGAGGAACTTGCTGTAATCCACTACGCGGCACACCGGCGGATCGGCCGTAGGCGATATTTCCACCAGATCTACGCCCAAGTCCCCGGCGATGCGCAAGGCTTCGTCGATGGAATAGACGCCCTGTTCCACATTCTCCCCTACCAGCCGCACCTGACGGGCACGGATCCGGTCATTGATGTTGTGCTGGGGAGCCTGGGGCTCTACACGGCCCCTGAACGGTCTTTTGTTGTTTGGTAAAGCGATGGCTCGAAAAGTTGTTTAGTTAGACTATGTTGGTTATTTGAACTGTTTGATCGAATGCGATACCTCGTCGTTCACCGCAGCAGCCAACGCCTCGACAGTCATCTGTCCCAAGTCGCCCTGGGTATGACGCCGTACCGAGATCGTCCCGTCGGCCTGTTCCTTTTCGCCCACCACGATCATGAAGGGGATCTTCTGCACCTCGGCGTCACGGATCTTCTTGCCGATCTTCTCGCCGCGGTAATCCACTTCGACACGGACGTCCTTGGCATTGAGGGCATCGGCCACCTGTTTGGCGTAGTCGTTGTACTTGTCGCTGATGGGCAGCACCACGCCTTGCTGCGGAGTGAGCCACAAGGGGAACACCCCGGCGGTGGATTCCAACAGGATGGCGATAAAGCGCTCCATCGAGCCGAAAGGAGCCCGGTGGATCATCACCGGACGGTGCGGCTGGTTGTCCGCCCCGATGTACGACAGGTCGAAACGCTCCGGCAGGTTGTAGTCCACCTGAATAGTTCCCAACTGCCACTTGCGGCCGATCGCGTCGCGCACCATAAAGTCCAGTTTCGGACCGTAGAAAGCCGCTTCGCCGTATTCCACCACTGTGTTGAGCCCTTTGTCCTTGGCCGCACGGATGATGGCACTCTCGGCCTTTTCCCAGTTCTCGTCGCTGCCGATGTACTTGTCCGGATTGTTCGGATCGCGCAAGGAAACCTGAGCCGTGTATTCGCTGAATCCCAAGGACTCGAACACGTACTTCACCAAGTCGATCACGTTCTCGAACTCCTCCAGCAACTGATCCGGCGTACAGAACAGATGGGCATCGTCCTGCGTAAAGCCGCGCACACGCGTCAGCCCGTGCAACTCGCCCGACTGTTCGTAACGGTACACCGTCCCGAACTCCGCATAACGCTTGGGCAGGTCGCGGTACGACCACTGGTGAGAATTGAATATCTCGCAGTGGTGCGGACAGTTCATCGGTTTGAGCAGGTATTCCTCCCCGTCCTCCGGAGTGTGGATGGGCTGGAAGCTGTCCTTACCGTATTTGGCGAAATGGCCCGAAGTAACGTACAACTGCTTGGCTCCGATGTGGGGCGTGATGACCATCTCGTAGCCGGCACGTTTCTGGGCGGCCGTGAGGAAATCCTCCAGACGGCGGCGCAAAGCCGTACCCTTGGGCAACCACAGGGGAAGACCGGCACCTACCTTCTGAGAGAAGGTAAAGAGTTCCAATTCCTTGCCCAACTTGCGATGGTCGCGTTTCTTAGCCTCCTCCATCCGCTGGAGGTATTCGGTCAACATCTTGGCCTGCGGGAACGAAATGGCATATACGCGGGTGAGCTGTTTGTTCTTCTCGTCGCCCCGCCAGTAAGCCCCGGCCACCGAGGTGATCTTCACGGCCTTGATCAGTCCCGTATTGGGAATATGTCCGCCCCGGCACAGATCGGTAAAATCGCCGTGATCGCAGAACGAGATCGTTCCGTCTTCCAGCGCCTGGATCATCTCGACCTTGTAGGGGTTGTGTTCCTTTTCGTAGTAGTCCAAAGCCTGATCCTTGGACACCGAACGCAAGTGGAAGTCGTTCTTCTCGCGCGCCAGTTCCAGGAACTTGTCCTCTACCTTCTTGAAATCGGCCTCGGTAAATTTCTCCTGGCCGAAATCGATGTCGTAATAAAAACCGTTCTCGATCGCCGGACCGATAGTCAGTTTGGCCTCGGGATAAAAACGGAGGATCGCCTGGGCCAGCACGTGTGCCGAAGAATGCCAAAAGGCGCGTTTTCCGGCTTCGTCGTCCCAAGTGTACAACACCAGCGAAGTGCTTTTGTTCAGCGGGGTGGTCACCTCGATGGTCTTTCCGTCGGCCGAAGCCGAGATGACGTTACGTGCCAAGCCTTCGCTGATACTGCGGGCTACTTCATACGGGGTTACTCCCTCGGGGTACTCTTTCTTGCTCCCGTCCGGGAAGGTTATCTCTATCATGTTCTCTTGCCTTTATATAAACGGTACAATGAGCCTGCAAATTTAATATTTTTCCACAAAAATAGAAAAACGAGGCCGGCTTTTTCCCTGCTTCCGCGACAATTTTTCGCTTGTTTTCTCAAAACGCGGCAAAAGCCCGAACACCAGGCGGACCTTCCCCGCAAAAAGGCTCATTTTTCTCTGACAAACAACGACTTTATGCAAGGACACAAAAAAAATCCCGGAATCTCTTCCGGGACTTTTTTTCTTCTTGCCAAAAGGCACATCGACTACTGCGCTTTGGTAACCACGCGCTCTTTGATGCGAGCCTTCTTGCCGGTGAGGGCGCGCAGGTAGAAAATACGGGCGCGACGCACCTTACCGCTCTTGTTGAGTTCGATCTTCTGGATGGCCGGCATGTTGAACGGGAAGATACGTTCCACACCCACCGTTCCGGACATTTTGCGGATGGTAAAGGTCCGGGTAGCTCCCTGTCCGCGCAGCTGGATCACCACGCCGCGGAAGAACTGGGTACGAGTCTTGTTACCTTCCTTGATTTCGTAATACACCGTGATCGTGTCGCCGGCGCGGAATTCGGGAAATTCCTTTTTCTCTACGAACGAGTCCTGTACGTACTTGATTAAGTCCATTTTGGGATTGTAAGATTAGATATTAAACTCCACAGCCAACATACACGTCCCTCGCCAGAGGTTGGTCGGGATCCGGCTCCGCGGGTGCTTCACGCACACCTCGGCTACCGAGGCTGCAAATTTACGATTTTTTCCTGTTTTCCAAACATCCCCGCCGTTTTTCCGACATTTTTTCCTCTTCTGCAGGATTTTCTCCTTGCCGAAAGGGGCCAAACGGCTCTTTTCCCAACCCAAACGGGCCTTGGACCTACCGCCGCGCCAGCTCCGCCGCGATGTACGGCGCGGTGTACGACTCCTGGCACCGGATGAGGTCTTCGGGAGTACCGGCAAAGACCAGATTGCCCCCGCCATCGCCCCCTTCGGGACCGAGGTCGATGACGTAGTCGGCGCATTTGATCACATCGGGATTGTGCTCCACCACTACGATGCTGTGTCCCCGGGCGATGAGCGAATCGAACGCCGCCAGGAGCTTCTTGATGTCGTGGAAGTGCAGTCCGGTGGTCGGCTCGTCGAAGATGAACAGGGTGCGCACCCCGGTCTTGCCCTTTCCCAGGAACGAGGCCAACTTGATACGCTGCGCTTCCCCGCCCGAGAGGGTCGAGGAAGGTTGCCCGAGCTGGACATACCCCAGCCCTACGTCGGAGAGCGGCTGCAGCTTTTCGACGATACGGCGGTTGCCATGGCGGGTGAAAAAGTCGATGGCTTCGTCCACCGTCATGTCGAGAATATCCGAGATGTTCTTGCCCTGATACTTCACCTCCAGCACTTCGCGTTTGAAGCGTTTGCCCCCGCAGGCTTCGCACTGCAGGTGCACGTCGGCCATGAACTGCATCTGCACCACCACTTCCCCGTCGCCCTTGCACACCGGACAGCGGCCCTTGTCCACATTGAAACTGAAGTGCTGGGCGGAAAATCCCCTCAGCTTTGCCAAGGGCTGGGCGGCAAACAGATCGCGGATCTCGTCGTAGGCCTTGACATAGGTAACGGGGTTGGAACGCGAAGACTTCCCGATGGGGTTCTGGTCCACCATCTCGACCGCGGCCAAAGCATCCAGGTCGCCCGAAACGCCGGTGCAGTCCCCCACCCGCAGCGAAGAGTCGTGGTAATGCCGCGCCAGAGCGGGATACAGGATGCCGTTTACCAGCGTGGATTTCCCGCTGCCCGACACCCCGGTTACCACCGTGAGCATTTCCAGGGGGAAACGCACGTCGATGCCCTTCAGGTTGTTCTCGCGCGCGCCCTTGACTTCGATATAACGGCGCACCGGACGGCGGGAGGCGGGCACTTCGATCTTTTCCTGATAACGCAGGTAACGCGCCGTGAGCGAATCGCTCTGTGCCAACTCGGACGGCGGACCGCAAAAGACAATCTCCCCGCCGTGAATCCCTGCCTCGGGACCTACGTCCACCAACAGGTCGCAGGCCTGCATCACTTCCCGGTCGTGTTCCACCACGATGACCGTATTGCCGAGGTCCCGCAATTTCTTCAACACGGAGATAAGCCGGTCGGTATCCCGCTGGTGCAAACCGATGGAGGGCTCATCCAGGATGTACATCGAACCCACCAGGGAACTTCCCAGGGACGTGGCCAGGTGGATACGCTGGGATTCCCCGCCCGAAAGGGTCGAGGAGGCTCGGTTGAGCGTCAGATACCCCAGACCTACCTCGCGCAGGAAACCGATCCGCCGGCGGATTTCCGTCAGGATGCGCGAGGCGACCTTCTGCTGATACTCCGACAGGGTGAGTGCATTGAAAAACTCGCCCAACTGATCCAACGGCCAGTCCACCAGTTCGGGCAGGCTGCGGCCGCCCACCCGGACATAGCCGGCCTCCGGCCGCAGCCGCTTGCCGTGGCACACCGGGCATACGGTCTTTCCCCTGTAGCGTGCCAGCATGATGCGGTAGTGCATCTTGTAGTTGTCCCGCTGGAGCATGGCAAAGAAGTCGTCGATGCCCTTAAAGTATTTCGTACCGTGCCACAGCTGGTCTTTCTGCTGGGGCGTGAGTTCGCAGTACGGCGTGTGAATGGGAAAGCCGGAGCGTTCGGCCGTATCGACCACCGCCTGCCGCCACTGCCCCATTTTCTCGCCCCGCCAAGGCGCTACGGCCTGCTGATAAACCGAAAGCGAGGTATCGGGCACCACCAGTGCCGGATCGATGCCCATCACCTTTCCATATCCTTCGCATTCGGGGCAGGCGCCCAGCGGGTTGTTGAACGAAAACAGGTGTTCGGTCGGTTCGATAAAATCGATGCCGTCGGCGCGGAATGCATCGGAAAACGTCCGGACCGTTCCCGTGCGGGCTTCCGCTACCCGCATCGTTCCATGGCCTTCGTAAAAAGCGGTGGATACCGAGTCAGCCAAACGGGCCAAGGCTCCTTCGTCCGTCGTGGCTTCGGCGCGGTCCACCACCAGGAGGAAACGGTCGAGGTCCTTCTCTACCGAGAAAGCCACCAGGTCGGCCAGTTTGACCACCTTTCCCTCCAGTTTGATCCGGGAATACCCTTGGGCGTTGAGGGCAGCCACAGCCTGGGAAAAGGTCCTCCCAGAGGGGATGCGGTATTCCGCTTCGATCTCGATGGGGGTGCCGACGGGCAGGGTGCGGATGTAGTCGATCACGTCGCTCACCTGCTCGCGTTGCACCAGTTGTCCGCTCACCGGGGAATACGTCTGCCCGATGCGGGCGTAAAGCAACTTGAGGTAGTCGTACACTTCGCTCGCGGTGCCCACAGTAGAACGCGGATTGGCGGTATTGACCTTCTGGCGGATGGCGATAGCGGGCGCGATGCCCTTGATGTACTCTACCTTCGGTTTGTCGATGCGCCCCAGGAACTGACGGGCGTAGGCCGAGAGGCTCTCCACGTACCGGCGCTGCCCTTCGGCATACAAGGTATCGTAGGCCAGGGAAGACTTTCCGCTGCCCGAAAGTCCGGTGAGCACGATGAACTTGCGATGAGGAAGTGCCAGGTCGATGTGCTTGAGGTTGTGCACATCGGCACCTTTGATGAGGATGTATTCGCGGGGGTCGAGTTTGTCCAGGTCCGAAGCCATTCTTTATTTTCTTTTTTTCGAGCCTACAAAGGTACTAAAAAGGCCGGCATGTCGGTCAAAATAGCCAAAGCCGAACCACTTTCTGTTTTATGAAAAAATGCGCAAAACTCCCGGGTGCGGGCAAGCGAAGGGCCGGAAGGCTTTGCCTTCCGGCCCTTCGCTTGCCCGCACCGTCCCCTGCGGAATCCCGCCCCCGAAAGTCCTGAAAACAAACGGGTAGAAACGGCCGGAAAACGCCCTTACAACAAGTCGAAATGCTCGAAAGCCAAAGCGATCCCGTCCTCGTCCACCGAAGTGGTTACAAAGTCGGCCGCCCGGCGGACTTCCGGCGCAGCATTGCCCATTGCCACACCCGTGCCCACGGCATGCAGCATCGCAATGTCGTTGCCTCCGTCGCCGAAGGCCATCGTATCCTCCAAGCGGATACCCAGATAGTTCACCATCCGGGCGATGCCTACATCCTTGCCGGCACTCTCGGGGATCACGTCGCCGAAAAGAGGGCTCCAGCGCACCATCCGGCAATGGGGGAAATGAGCCATCACCTCCGCCTGCTGCTGCGGAGAGATGAACCAAAGCATCTGCGAAACGCCGCTGCGGGCCACCGCGATCCACTCCTGCAGATCGTCCGCAGGGGGCATCTCCAGATTGAGCTGGCGGCCGAGCAGAGCGACGTTTTCGTCCGTAAAATTGAGGTGAAGCCTTTCTTCCGTTACCAATATGCAGGGAAACGCCTGCGAAGTTTCCTGCCAGGCGACGAGCGTTTCGATGTCCTCCCGGTCGATAAAACGCTCGAAGACCACCGTGCCGTCCGAGAGAAAGCATCGTCCTCCGTTGAGCGTGACATAGCCGTCGAACACGTCCGGCAGGTGTGCCTGGTCAATGTCGGCCTTGCGGCGGCCGGAGGCTATAAAAAGTTTTACGCCTTTCTCATGTGCCCTTTGCAGGGCTTCGACGGCCGAATCCGGCACGCGGTGCGTACGGAAACTGAGCAGTGTTCCGTCCACATCGAAAAAGATAGCTTTGATCACGGTAAAATGTTCTGTTCGTTCTCCTTCGGGGGAAAAGTCTCCCGTCAATAAAACTCCACTTCCGTCGCTCCTTCGCCATAGAGGTGGAACGGCGCATCGTAAAACCGGACGCGGGCATACCCGGAGAGCAGACGGCGCAACTCCTCCTTGAGCACTCCGTCGCCCACACCGTGTATGAACACCATCCGGTGGATGATCCCTTCCCGGCGGGCCGCTTCGACAGCCGTGCGGGCATAGTGCAACTGATAGTCCAGCATTTCGCCCGAAGACATCCCCCGCGGGGATTTGACCAGTTTTTCGATGTGCAGGTCGAGCACCCGTACGGGCGCCTCGCGCAGGTTTTTGTTCGTCGGCGGGGTGGGACGGCGACGCTCGGCGTACTTGTCGTGCGTGAGGTAATCCCAGTCCTTGTCCCGGATGTATTCGGAGAGCCCTTCCCGGGCCTGTTCCTGCGAAACGATCTCGCCCGGAGCGCAGCGGTATTCGAAGCCATCGTCCGAGACGACCACCACCTTTCCATCGCCGATCGACTTGACCCGTCCTTTGATCTCGTCATCGACGAAGGCCACGCGCTCCCCTACCCGAAATTCCCTTTCCATCGTTTAATTCCTCACGTGTTCGAGCAGTTCTCCGGCTGCTACCTCAGCCTGCGTGCCGGCCGTCATATCCTTGAGGGTGAAGACCCCTTTTTCCACTTCGCTGCTGCCGGCGATCGCCACCCAGCGCACCGACTTCCGGTTGGCATAGTCCAACTGCTTGCCCAACTTGACGGCGTCGGGATACATCTCGGCCCGTACGCCCGCCGCCCGGAGCTGCTGCAAAGCCTTCATGGAATAATGCGCTTCCACGGCTCCCATGTTGGCCAGCAAGACGTCCACTCCGCGGTCCAGTTCCGCATCGAAACGCCCCAGTTCTTCCATCACCAGGCAGATACGGTCCAACCCGAAGGAAATACCCACCCCCGAAACGTTCTTCATGCCGAAGATGCCCGTCAGGTCGTCGTAACGTCCGCCACCGCCGATGGAACCCATCTCCACGCCTTGGGCTTTGACCTCGAAGATGGCTCCGGTGTAGTAGTTCAGCCCCCGAGCCAAGGTCAAATCCAGGTCGAGGGTGGCTCCCTTGAGACCGAGCGAGCCTACCGCTTCGAAGATAAAGCGCAACTCGTCGATGCCTTTCCGTCCGGTGTCGGTCCCTCCGAGGGTCTTCTCCAGCAGTTCCCACATCTGCTCCTGGGTCATGGGCGAGAGGAACGGACGGATGAGTTCGACCGACTGCGGGGTCAATCCTTTTTCGAGCATTTCGGCTTCGACGGCCTCTGCACCGATCTTGTCCAGTTTGTCCAGCGCGACGGTCAGATCGACGATCCGGTCGGGCTGTCCGGTTACCTCGGCCATGGCCGAGAGGATCTTCCGGTTGTTGATCCGCACCGATACCGGGATACCCAGACGGGTGAACACCTCATCGTAAAGCAGGACCAACTCCACTTCCTGCCACAGGGAACGCGAACCTACCACGTCGGCGTCGCACTGGTAAAACTCGCGGAAACGGCCTTTCTGCGGACGGTCGGCGCGCCAGACGGGCTGCATCTGGTAGCGCTTGAAGGGAAAGGCGATCTCGCTCTGGTGCTGCACCACGTACCGGGCGAAGGGTACCGTCAGGTCGTAACGCAAGGCCTTTTCGCTCAGGTATTTGGTCGCATGCTGGCTATCCTTCTCGTCGAGTACTTCCCCGGGGACATCCCGCAGGTAGTCGCCCGAGTTGAGGATCTTGAATATCAACCGATCGCCTTCGTCCCCGTACTTGCCCATCAGGGTGGAAAGGTTCTCGAACGAAGGGGTCTGGATCTGCGAAAAACCGTAACGGGAAAACGCATCGCGCAAGACCGAGAATACGTATTCGCGGCGAGCCATCTCCGCCGGGGAGAAATCGCGCGTGCCTTTGGGTATGGAAGGTTTCTGTGCCATGGAATATCTTTTTCTTCTTTTTGCTTCGTTAGAGGGGAACAAAGGTAGTTTTTTTCCCGCGAAAAGCCATAAATTAGCCCCCCGAAACCTATATGCCAAATACCGGAACATGAGAGCTGTCATCCAACGCGTCTCCCGTGCCAGTGTAACGGCCGACGGAGTGCTCACCGCCTCGATCGGCACCGGTCTGCTTGTCCTTCTGGGCATCGAGGACGCCGACACCCCCCAAGACATCGAATGGCTCAGCGGCAAGATCGTCCGCATGCGTATCTTCAACGACGAGAACGGCGTGATGAACCATTCGGTACAGGACGTCGGCGGAGACATCATCGTGGTGAGCCAGTTTACCCTGCACGCCTCCACCGTCAAAGGCAACCGCCCCTCCTACATCCGTGCGGCCCACCGGCAGACAGCCATTCCCCTCTACGAGGCTTTCCTGCAAAAGATCGGCGAAGATCTGGGACACCCGGTAGGAGCCGGGGTGTTCGGAGCCGACATGAAAGTGGACCTGCTCAACGACGGCCCGGTCACCATCCTCATCGATACCAAGGTCCGCGAATGACCCGTGCCAGCTCCCGGGACACTTCCCGGGCATGGGTATAGACCATCAGATGGGTCGCCCCGGCGATGTCCTCCACCGGACTGACAAGTCTGCGGATGGGGAACAAAGCATCCCTGTGCCCATGGATGCGCCGCATACGGCGGATCTGAGAGGCATCGGCCGCCGGGAACTCCATGCAAGCACGCACGGCAAAACGGAAATACCGCTCCGAAAGCGGCGCAAAAAAACGATCCACGCTCCGCACTCCCTTTTCTCCCCGCTGCCCGGTAACCAGGTAGGCCCGCAGTTGCCGGTTTCGGAAGATTCCTCCGGGAAGCAGGCGGTAGAATTTCAACGCGCGCAAGAACCGGACAAACCCGGGATACTCCGCCACACTGACGGCCGAAGACAACACCACGATCCGCTCCAGGATGGGATGCTGCCGGGCGATCTCCTGCACGACAATCCCCCCGAAAGACACCCCGACCAAGAGGTCCGATGCGTCGAACTCCAGCCCCTGCGTCATCCGGGCGCAATACCGGGCGAGGTCTTCCCCCTGCTGCGGTTCGATCCATTCCACCGGATGCACCCGATACGCGGCGGGGAAGCGCATCTTTTCAAATACGGCACACGTACAGCCGATCCCGGGAAAGAGATAAATGGTATTCACTGGCTTTTCTCTCTATACGGATAAAACACGGTAACAAAGCTAATCAAAATACCGCTTCTTTTTTCCCTCGGGGGTGCTTCTTTTCTCCGCCCGACACCAAAACATAAGGCAGGGATACGGTCCCTCGGCTGCGAGCAGTCCGAAAACTTCGTTTTCTCCTTGCCGCTGCCCTTGGCTTTTTTTACTTTTGTACGCGCATCCTCGTGCAGTGCCTCGAATGCGACAAAACGAACCATGCTTCTATTTCTGGACATAAGCGGCGGAGAACTTCTGGTGATCGTCCTGGTAGGTATGCTCCTTTTCGGTAAGGACAAGCTGCCGGGCATCCTGCGCGGCATTGCCCGGGGAACGGATTACCTGAAGAAAGCCTCCGAGGAGGTCAAACAGCAGATCCACTCCGAGACGGGCCTGGGAGAAACCCTCGAAGGCCTGCGGGACGACTTGAAAAAAGCCGGTGAATCCGCCCGGGAAGATCTCCGGGAAGTAGCCGACCAGGTGCGGGAAACGGCCGAAGAGGTACGCATCGACCCTCCCAGAGAACAAGCTACCGGAGAAGAGTCTCCTTCCGCAGAATCTCCCCGCCCCGACACAAAACCCTAACACGCCCTGAACCATCCCTTCCTTTGACCATGTGGCAGACACTCAACCAATGGGACACCGACCTTTTCCTGGCCATCAACCGCTTCGGATGCCGGGCGTTGGATCCGGTGATGATGCACGTAACGGACTATACGTTCGTCCTGCTGGGTGGGGCAGCCCTGTACTTTTTGTGGAAACGCTTCGGCCTTCGGGATACCTTGTGGGCGATCGTGTTCATCGCCCTGGCCATCACCCTGTCCGACCAGACCTGCGGCAACTACATCCGCGACCTGCACATCCGCCTGCGGCCCTGCCACATGGAGGAGCTGGCCGGAAAGTTCCGCTCGGTGCGGGAATGGGAAACGGGGTACTGCGGCGGCTTGTACGGATTTGTCTCGGCCCACGCCGGAAATGCTTTTTCCCTGGCCACCTTTGCCTGGAGCGCCCTTCGGAAATACCAGCCCCACGTCGGTTGGTTCGTCTTTGTCCCGGCGGCCGTGATCGCCTATAGCCGCATCTATATCGGCGTACACATGCCGGGCGATGTGCTGGTGGGAGGACTTATCGGGGCTGGCTGCGGAGCACTTTGCGCCTGGGGATACCGGAAATTCCGCCTGCGCCGGCAACAGCGGAAAACATCCTGCGTCGGATAAAAACCTCTCGCCCGAGCTTCATAGCCAAAACAAACCTACGATTCTTTCTGCGGGAGGGATGACAGATCGTAAAAACGGACTTCCTTGTCTCCTTCTACATTGTAA
>CABSLV010000046.1 GCA_902478645.1 uncultured Flavobacteriales bacterium
ACGAGATCTAGTACGGTCTCGTGGGCTCGGAGATGTGTATAAGAGACAGGCTGTGCGCCCCGCTTGCCCGCCCCCGCTTATGGCTGCCCGAACAATTCCTCCAGGCGCGCGGCGATGGCATCGTGATCCGGCCGGAAGCCGTTTTGCCGCACCAAGATCTGCCCGTCGGGAGAGATGAGCATCTGCGTAGGGTAAAGACTTACCCCGTAGCGCACGTTCACCGAGTTGGGACCGGCAGGTTCCTCGCACATGTTGACCTGTGGCCAGCAGAGGCTGTCGGTGCGCACCGCCTCCCGCCAGGCGGCATCGTCGCGGTCCAGCGCCAGGGATACCATGGCAAAGTCCGGCCGCTCCTTGTACCGCTCGTACAAGGCTCTCAGGTAGGGGTTTGCCTCCCGGCACGGACCGCACCACGATCCCCAGAAGTCCAGTACGAGGTATTTTCCGCGGAAGTCGGACAGGGACACTTTCTGGCCATCGATCCCCGTAAGGGTAAATTCCGGGGCTTGTGCCCCCTCGATGATCAGGGAATCGGCCTGTTTCCATGCGCGGTTGGTGGCGAAATATTCCTCCATCTCGCGTCCGGCCGGGGTGTCTTTCGCCTCCGGGCTCAGCAAGTCGAAGAGTTCCTGACGGGTCTTTTCAAACTTGGATCCCTTGATACACGTAAGCACATAGGCCGAAAAAGGATCCTGAGGGTAATGCCGAACGAAACTTTCCATCGTCCGGTACGAACGTTCCACCACAGCCCAGCTCTGGTCGTTCAGGCGGCGGATTTCTCCCCGTAGCGAGTCTGCGAGGCTCCCCTGGGTGGATTCGGGCAGGGCTTGCACTTCTTTGAGCAGCGTATGGAGTGAATCGGAATACACGCAGGCTTCGGCAAAAATGGCGTCCAAAGTGCGGAAATAGTCCCGGTAGGGGTGCTCCTCGTACAGGTATCCACCCACCTTTGCCTTTCCGAGGGCGGACAAATGTCCTTTGACCGTCAGGCGGTCGCCGGGTTGCAGGCAGAGGGAACGGACCTCGGATTCCAGCAGGTCTTCCCGCGTTTTCCCCTCGGGCAGGTAGTAAAGGAAACCTTCCTGGGTTTTCGGGACGGTAAGGGTGAGGTCTGCGCGGTGTTTGCGCGTGGCCACGAGGGTGTCCGTGCGGTTGTCTTCCGGCCGGATGAGGTAGAGCCGATCGCCCTTTTGCAGGCCTTTGAGCTGGATGTGCAGTTCGATCGGGTCGGAAGTCTGGGCGACAGCCGAAAGGCTGAATGCCAGCAGGGCGGGAAGCAGGAGAAGGCGGCGGGGATGCTTCATGGTGCTTTAGGGTATTTGAGGTGTTTTCTCATTAGACCGGCCTTTGGCGGGAAAAGGTTTCATCGGGATGCATTTTTTCTGCGGGTAGGGGGCGCTGCGAGGGGAAAGGGTGTTTTCGTGCGCTCCGGCAGGGATGGGACCCGTGGGATTTATCTATCGACGGGCGATTTGCTGGGCGTATTCCCGGGCGGTGAGGCACAGTTCGTCGTACCAGGCTTGTCCGAAGCGGCGGATGAGGGGCTCGCGCAGGAATTTGTACACCGGGGTGCCGAGTTTGCGTCCCAGAGCGCAGGCGTCGCGGCAGATGTCCCAGCGGTGGTAGTTCAGGGCGGTGAAAGACAGGATGCGGCTCAGGCGGATGGGGTACAGATGGCAGGAGATGGGTTTCTGAAAATCGATGCGTCCATCCCGGTAGGCTTGTTCAATGGCACAAAGAGCCGTGCCGTCCGGAGAAAAAGTCAGGTAGGCGCATTCCCGCCCGTTTACCAGCGGGGTGGAGGGGGCGTGGTCGTAAGGGTCGTCCGTCCAGGCGCCTTGCAGGCGAACGGCTTCGATACCTTCGGGGCGCATGTACGGTTCGATGCGGGGAAGGAGGTCTTCGAGGAGGCGTTTTTCCGATTCCTCTACGGGAGCGCCGCAGTCGCCTTCCACGCAGCAGGCGCCGTGGCAGCGGGAGAGGTCGCAGACGAAGGATTCGAGGATCACGTCGTCCGAAACCAGTGTGTCTTGTATCTGTAGCATGGTTGCAAAATTAGTTTTTTTAGGCTTTTTTTAGAGCTTTTTTACGGGGTAATCCTTAAATTTGTCTCTTACGCAACAGCATTTGCATTTCCTGAAAATGAAAGGATTGAAGATAGGTATTCTGGCGCTCGTTTTGTGCGGGGCGTTCCAGGCGCAGGCTCAGTCGGCCGGCCGGGTGCAGATCCAGGCCGATCCCCGGATCGAGGAGTTGCTCCGATTGCGGGTGGAAAACAATGACGACGGCCGCAAGGTGGATGGTTTTGTCATCCAGATCTACTACGGACGCAAACAGCAGGCTACCCGCGTACTCGAGGCATTCCGGGAAGCCTATCCGATGGAGCACGTCGAGATGGAATACGACACGCCGGACTACAAGGTCTTCGTGGGGGCTTACCTGACCCAGCAGCAGGCACAGCAAGCCTTGGCCGTACTGAAGCAGAATCCGGACTATTCGGGTGCTTTCGTGCGGGCGAAAAAGATCACGGTGTACGATTGGTGAACCGGAACAGCCGTCCGGTGCGCAGAGAAGCGTGAAAGTGGTCCGAGGGGGCTTCGGCAAGTGAGCCGACGGGTGTGCCGGGAGGTGCGAAGAGAGAAGGCGTGAAAGTGAAAACGAGAGAAACAAACAGACGATGGGATCGGCGATAAGGAAAGCGGGAAAATGGTGGATGGCACTCGCGGCAGCGGTGCTCCCGGCCGTTTTGTGCGGACAGCAGGTGGAGTTCGAGCGTTTCGTGATGCCTTCGGGCTTGCGGGTGCTGGTGCATCCCGACCACCGTTCGCCGGTAGTATCCGTCGCACTGGTCTATCGCAGTGGCCTGAACGACGAACCCAGTACCTTGGCCGGAGTGAACCGCGTGGTAGCCGGGATGCTGACCGAATCGACAAGGCATCTTTCTCTGGGGGAATACCGTTCGATCCTCGAGACCTACGGCGGGGAGACGTCGGTAGAAGTAGCTCCGGATGTGGTTTTCTTCAGCGACAGTTTTTCATCCAATCTACTCAAAGGGGCTATCTGGCTGGCCAGTGAACGGGCGTACGGATTTCGGGAAGATACGGCTGCGTACCAGCAGGTACTCGGGCAGATCCGCCGGGAGGAGGCAGCGCGCAGCGAAGATTTGTCGGGACGGGAGGACGAGGCCTTGCGCGAGATGGTGCGTACGGTCAACCTGCGCCTGGTCCCCGAAGTAGCGGCCTTGGACAGCGGGATGACGATGCAGGCGGCCAAGGCTTACGAAAGTTTGTATTTTTCTCCGAAGAAAGCCGTACTGGCCGTCAGCGGGGACGTACACCCGGATTCGGTGCGCAAGTACGTGGTAGAGATGTTTTCCTTGCTCCCGCCCGATACCGTGCAGGTAGAACTGAACCCGACGGTATTCTCCGTGGGGGATGCAGTGGCCGATACGGTGGTGCTGTCCGACGGGAATGCGGTGGATGTGGGCAGAGGCATTCTTACGACTGTGGAGCAAAAGCGGCACTCCGATACCTTGTTCGTGGAGCAGGGTACGTCCTCGGTGGTGTTCGCCTGGCAGGTATTGCCGTATTCGGACCATCAGTTCGGTGTGTTCGACTTTATCGGGACGGTGTTGGCGGCTCCGGACGGGTCGCGGCTTTACCGCAGACTGGTCGAAGAAGAGGACCTGGCTACTGATGTGGGATACAGGGTGCTGCCGATGGAGCGCGCTTCGGTCTTTGCCGTGAAGGTTTCGCTCAAACCGGGAGGCGATATTTCTCAGGTGGAAAAGGTGGTGCGAGAAGAGTTGGAACGAATGAAGAATTTCGATATTTCGCCTGCCGAATTGACCAAGGCACTCAATACGTCCAGGATGTCGGCTTGGGAGTATGTTTCGTCCAATCAGGGGATGGCCCGTACTTTAGCCTTGAATGAACTGTTGTTCGGTGATGCAGCGCAGTTCAATCGGAGAATGGAGCGGATCCTGGAGTATACTCAGGAGGATGTGCGTACGGTGGTACGCCGTTTTCTGCGCAATGACAACATGAAAACGATTTATGAACTTCCCTCTTCGCAAGGGGCGGATTAAAGAGAGCGAAAATGAAGAAGGGCGCTTCGATACGGTTTTCCGGGATAAAGGTTCGGCTGCGGGGCTTGGGACTTGTCGTGGCATGTCTGCTCTCGGCGTGGACAGCAAAAGGAAACGGTGGGCCCGGAATGTTGCCGGCGGATACGACAGAGGTAGCTCCGGTGGGCGATACTCTGCGTGAATATTTTGCATTGGAAAAAGATACCGTTTCGAAGCAGGTCTCGCAAAAAACGCAGCAGGAAAAAGATTCGCTGCAGGCTCTCCGGGCGATGGAGCGCATCCTGGGTTTGCCTTCGGATACGGTGGAGGCTGCCACAGGACAGACCTTGACGCAGGATTCGGCACAGGTTGTGCTGTCTCTCCGGGCGAGTGATACGGGAGAGGATCCGGGCGATACGCTTGCCCCGGCGGAAGAACTTGTTTTTGCCCCGGCGGATTCTTCGGCTGCCAGTTATGTCGTTTCACAGGTGGAACGCGATTCGTTGCGTCGGCGGGATGCACAGATCAAAGCTGCACTGGCTTCGCTCTACGGGATTTCAATAAACGATACGCCCGAGTCGGAGTTGGGTCCGAAAACCCTTGCCGATACCTTGATGGCGGCCGATGCGTACCAGGCGAAAGTGTACGACAACCTGCCGCAGCCTACCCAACCGCCTTATGTGAAGATCGCTACTCCGGTGCGTTTTACACTGGACAACGGGCTGAAGGTGCTCGTCTATCCCGACAGTTCGGTCCCGGTAGTGACGTTCTACATCGGGATCAGCAACCGGCGGGTGTTCGAGAAAGACAAAAAGGGCGTTTCCGACCTGACGGCAGCCATGTTGTTGGCCGGAGTGCAAAACCGCACCAAGGCACAGATCACCGATTCGCTGGCCAATATGGGTAGCCGTTACCGAATGACGCGAAGCAGTTTCTACGTTTCGGGGCTTTCGAGATACGCTACGCAAAACTTCAACCTTTTCGCCGATGTGGTGCTGCGTCCCTCGTTCCCCTTGCAGGAGTTCTTTGCCGAGAAACAGGCGATGAAGGACGATTATGCGCTCGCCGACACACGTCCCAACGAAATCATCAACCGGGTGTATCGGGCGTTGGCCTTCGGAGGAAAGATCCCTTCCGGGGAGTTTGCTTCCCCCCAGACGATCGATCGCATTACGGTCAACGACTGTCAGGAGTATTACAGTACCTACTGGCGTCCGAACAATGCCGTACTGTTGGTCCTGGGGGATATTACCGAAGCGCAGGCTCGAAAACTGGTCGAAGGCCGTTTTCGTTTTTGGGGAAAGGCCGAGGTGCCGCAGGACAAGATGTCTTCGGTGAACGACTTGCCTTCTACCGCGATCGACTTTATCCACGATCCTTCGGCACGCGACAGCCGGATCATCATTTCGAACATTGCGGAATTCGACTACAATTCCCCGGATGTTTTTCCGGCGATGATCATCAACCACTTGATGGGCGGAGATCTGTTGAGCAACATCCAGGCTTCATTGGGAGCTGCACCGTATTCGGAAAATATATTTTCACTTTCGCCCGATCCGCTGGGGGGATACATGTATCTCTCTGTGCGGGTGCCGAATCTGGATGCCGTCCGTACCATTACCGAGAAAACGGCCCGGTTGCAGAGCATTCGCCGCACGCCGCTGGACTCGACGACCCTGGCTTCGGTCAAGCAGTACCTGATCGGGCGGATCGCTCTTTCGTTCGAGGACCGGGAAGCGATGGGTAGCTACGGGGTTGCGGTGGAAAACGGCACGGTAAAGCAGGACTTCCTGGAAGATATTCTCCGGCAGATCAACGACGTGACATCCGAGGATGTGATGCGGGTGGCACAAAAGTACATCAAGCCGTCGCAATTCCGGATCGTCATCTACGGCGATGCGCGCAAGGTGGTGCCGCCTTTGGAGTTGGCCGGGTACGACGTGACGTTTTACGACAAGACGGCCCAGCGGGTAGCGCGGCCTTCGTTGTCCCAGCCGATCACCGACAGTATTTCCGTGCGGGATGTGCTGGAACGGTACTTCGAGGCGATGGGCGGCGAAAAGAAAATGCGGGCGGTCAAGACGCTCCGCCAGCAGTACGACATCCTTATCGGCGATAGAAAACTTCAGGCGGTGGTGTTGGCGCGTTTGCCGTTTTACTACCAGCAGCTGCTGCTCTTCGACGACGAGGTTTATCTCAAGACGACCTACAACGGCAACATGGGATACACCAAGGTAGAGAACACCACGACCGCTCTTTCGGCCGATGCGGTGGAAAAGGGCCGTCTGTCCCGTTCGATCTTCCCGCTGCTGGATTACGAAAAGGAAGGCTTCCAGGCGGAATTGGACAGCATCGTGCCGGTGTTGGGACATTTCACCTATCGGATGAATGTTACTTTGCCGGACGGGAAAATACAGAACTACTATTTTTCGACGGAGGATTACCGGGTATTGCGCATCGAGGAGGTGGCCTCGCGGGCCGTGAAGGAAACCGACGAGAATGGCCAGGTGACGCGCTACGAACCGGAGAAGATAGCTTCGTATTCCGATTACAGGGACTACAAGGAAGTGGACGGGGTGATGTATCCCTTTACCACCGAGATCCGGGACGAGAGCGGAAGGATCATCTGGAAGACCACTTCGGTCGATCCGGGAGTGTCCATCCCCGAGAAGGTCTTCCGGTAGGCGGTTCGGGGAAAGGGGAGCGCGTTTTTACCCTTCTGCCGCATCAAGAGTCCCGTTTTGTCAAAACAATATTTTGCATGAAATTACCACCCCGCGCGAGGTCCCAGTTCGATGGCCTCCAGGTGGTCGATTTTCCCGTTGTCCAGGGTAAAGCGCAGCAAGGTGCGCACGTGGTGGATGCCGTATCTCCCGGCGGCACCGGGGTTGAAGTGCATGACACCCAGGCGGCGGTCCATCATCACTTTCAGGATGTGCGAATGCCCGCAGACGAACAGCGTGGGGGGAGCGGCGAAGAGTTCCTCCTGCACGCTGCGGTCGTAGTGCCCGGGATAGCCTCCGATGTGTTTGAGCAGGATTTCCACCCCTTCCTCGACAAAGCGAAGCCGCTCGGGAAACGCAGCGCGGATCTCTCCGCCATCGGCATTGCCATAGACGGCCCGAAGGGGAGCTACGGCCGCAAGACCATCGGCAACGCTCATCGAGCCGATGTCCCCCGCATGCCATATCTGGTCGGCTTCCCGGGCGTGGCGCAGGATGGCTGCATCGAGGGTGCCGTGGGTATCGGAGAGCAGAAGTATTTTCTTCATTGTGTACAAGAGTAAGGACGGGGCGGGAATCCTCGTCCTGCTGGTTTTGATGTAAAGGTAGCAAAAAACAAAGTTTCGTCCGTTCGTCTCTCAAATACTAATCCGTAAAAAAAACGGAGCGGCGCCTTTAGGCGCCGCTCCGAGAACTTTCCGAGCCCCTGAAAGGGCACGGAGGGGTTAAAACTCGAGGTTCAACTCGTCCAGATACAGCACGCTGGAGGTGCTGCCGGTAAACTGTGCCCCATCCTTGCTGCTGGTAGCGGTGATGAGCAGGTACAGGTCGCCCGAAGGGATGAAGTTGTTGTCCTTGTAGGTGAGCTCGATGTAGAAGGGACTATAACCATCCGTGGTTTCCGAGCTGGTCAGACGGCCATAGGCCACGATGTTCTCATCGCCGGCCAGATCGCTGGTCGAGCCACCAGGGTAAGAAGTATCGTCCGTAGTGTCGACCGAATACTGCTTGGTGGCCAGTGCGATGTAGAGGTCCATGCTGTCCGTGCCGCCCGTCTGAGCCGAACCACCGATGTAATCGATCGTTCCGGCGTGATAGTTGTAGTATCCCGTTACGGCGATGGGCAGGCGTCCCTCGCTGGAGACACCGAAGGTCATCTTGGCACCGCTGGTAGAGGTGCTATTGTAAGTGCCTAAAAATATGTTTCCTGCGGCGAATTTATCGATAGGAATAAATCCCATAATCTTGTAAGAAATCATATCCGACACCATCTTGCAAGCCGTTCCGGACACTACCGTCGTTGTTTCCGGCGTAGTCGGATTGGCTCCCATCAAAGCAATGCCGTCATTTCCCGAAGCCCAAGGGGTATATACCCCATTTTCACCAACGCAATAGGCTGTTCCTGAAAGGTCTACAACAACTTTTTCGCTAACATCTTTCGTAAACCAGTTGTCGAAATTGGAATACGGAAGTTGTACATTGGATACTTGTGCCACATCGCCCGAGGGGGCTTCGCCCGAGGCGATATTCCCGTAATACAGTTTGCCGTTTACCGTCAGGGTAGCCCCTTCACGGTACAGACTTTTGCAGCTGGCTACCAGGCCTGAAGCGATGGTGGCGGTTGCGCCCGAAGCAACGGTCAGCGCGTTCGTAACCACCAGACGGCCGCCTTCGCTCGAAAGTTCGCTGCCGTCGCCTGCTTCCAGATCCGAAAGATACAGGTAGCCGTTCTTGACCACCAGGTCCGCTCCGCCCGCAAGGGTCAGCTTCGAGTCGATCTTTGCGCGGCCGTGGTCGGAGGCGACGAATTTGCCGTTCCATCCATTCCACGAGAGGGGAGCGGTCCGCCCCTCGACATTTATCGTGAGGGTGTAGTCACCCGTTACGGTGACATCGTAGGTAGGCAGAGTGGCCGATGCGGTGAGCTCTACGTCCGCTCCGAGGGTCAGGGGGGGGTTCCCTTCGGTGATGGCCTGGTTCCACTCGGCTTCGTTGGTGATCAGATTCGGCCGGGCGGCGATGTTCAGATCGCTCAATGTGTAGCGGTATCCGGGTTCAAGCGTCCGTCCCGGTTTGGTGAAGGTGAAATCTCCCGCCGAGGTCGATACCGTGATGGTGATTTCCTCTCCGCTCAAATCCAAAGAGTTTACGGCCAACAAGGGCATGTAAGCCTTGTACGGTTTGCCTGCGGGAAGAACCGGTGTGTCAGAAAAGGTAACAGAAAGAGAAGGACTTGTCTCTGTAGGCGTGTCTAAGTCCATTTGGATGCTGGTAGGAAATTTTTCCGACGATGCTTCCAGAGTGATCTTGTTCAGGGTTATATCCGCCCCGGTAGTATTGGAGGTAAGGAGGATGGGTAACTCCAGCAAGGTGCTGTAATGCTTCAGGGAGGTCAAGATCTCGGTGTCATCCGCCGAAACGGCAAATTTGTCCGAGAGAAGAGCCATGGTTTTCAGACCGCCTTCGTGGGTGTTCTTGGTCGCATCGGTTACCGTAATATTGGAGGCAGCAGCGTCCTTGCTGTCGGAGTAAAGGAATGTGATCGTGTGTGGGTCACTTTCCAGGCCAGGTTTGGCATTCGAGGAAGCCAGGTAGTATTCCCCTTCGGGGATCGCCTGCGAGGCGACGAAGTCGGCCTGGGTGCCGTCCGATGAGAGGGACTTCTCATCGAGGGTCAGGGTATAGATGTTGTCATTGTCGGCGTTGGTGGGGATCAGTTGGAGTTGGTCGCCTTCCTCCCACAGGAGCGAAAGACCGTCTTCGTGCAAGGAAGTACGGGTAGAGGGGGGTGGTTGCGGTTACCGAGATGCGCAGGCCTTCGACCGAGGAGGTGCGCATTCCAGTGTCCTTGGTGCAGCCGGCGGCCAGGGCGGCCAAGCACAGGGAAGATAAGATGTATTTCGTGGTTTTCATTCCGGATTGTATTTGTTTCGAATTTGTTGTTTCCGTTTACCAGATGCCTCCGTCGCCATAGCCGGGCGCCGAGAGGGCAAACCCGTGTTCGACATCGACCTGTACGACCTCCGCCGTGGGAGCAAGGTATTTTTTCCGAGAGTGTTTCTTGTTGTCGTTCATGGTTAAAGCGCTTTTATAGATTGAAAAATACATGAAAAATATCCATGCAAATGTAAGAAACCATGAGAGTAATGGCAAGGGGTATGAGGTTCTTGGGTGAAATGTTATTGGATTCTGTGTGTTTTGTGAAAAGATAGTGGGGTAAGGTGTTGGGGGGATGGAATGGTTGGAGGGGTTTTATCGGGGCGCACTTGCATTCCCTGTGTTAATGAATGTATCTTTGCGGCCGTAAAACAAAGAATATCAATCCTACGAAAGTATGAAACTGTCCAACTTCGATTTTAACCTTCCTCCGGAACTCCTGGCCGAATATCCGACCGAAAACCGGGATGAAGCCCGCCTGATGGTCATCCATCGCGACAGCGGAAAGATAGAGCACCGTTTGTTCAAAGACCTGATCGATTATTTCGGCGAAGGGGATGTGATGATCATCAACAACACCAAGGTGTTCCCGGCGCGTATGTACGGCAACAAGGAAAAGACCGGGGCGACCATCGAGGTGTTCCTCCTGCGCGAACTCAATGCCGAGCAGCGTCTGTGGGACGTGATCGTCGATCCGGCGCGCAAGATCCGCATCGGGAACAAACTGTTCTTCGGCGATGACGACTCGCTGGTGGCCGAGGTGATCGACAATACGACCTCGAGAGGGCGTACGTTGCGTTTCCTGTTCGACGGATCGTACGAAGAATTCCGTGCGAAACTCCTTTCTCTGGGAGAGACACCTCTGCCCAAGTACATCAAGCGCAAGGTGGAGCCGATGGATCAGGAGTACTACCAGACGATCTATGCCAAGAACGAAGGGGCGGTAGCTGCTCCGACGGCGGGGTTGCATTTCTCCAAACTGTTGATGAAGCGTTTGGAGATCGCCGGGGTACAGTTCCCGGAGATCACGCTCCATGTGGGGTTGGGTACGTTCAACCCGGTCGAGGTGGAGGACCTTTCCAAGCACAAGATGGATTCCGAGCAGGTGATCATTTCGCAAGAGGCGTGCGATGTGGTCAATCGGGCGATCGACGAAAAGAAAAAGGTCTGCTCGATCGGCACCACGTGCATGCGGGCGATCGAGAGTTCGATCTCTTCGGACAAGCATCTGAACCCGTTCAACGGGTGGACGAACAAGTTTATCTTCCCGCCGTATGAGTTTTCGATCGCCAATTGCATGGTAACCAACTTCCACACTCCGCGTTCGACCCTGCTGATGATGATCTCGGCTTTCATGGGACACGAACTGATGATGGAGGCTTACCACCAGGCCGTACAGGAAAAGTACAAGTTCTACTCCTACGGAGATGCGATGCTGATCCTCTAACCTCCGGAAAAACCGATAAACTATGCTCGAAGGAAAACACATCCTGCTGGGAGTTACCGGCAGTATTGCAGCCTACAAGGCAGCCCAACTGGTGCGGCTGTTGAAAAAGGCGGGGGCCGAGGTGCAGGTAGTGATGACTCCTTGTGCCAAGGACTTCATTACGCCGGTTACCTTGTCCGCCTTGAGTGGCCGGCCGGTGTTGAGCGAGTTTTCCAACATGACCGACGGAGTGTGGAACAGCCATGTCGAACTGGGTATGTGGGCCGATGTGATGCTGGTGGCTCCGGCTACGGCTTCGACCATTGCCAAGATGGCTGCCGGTATCGCGGACAACCTGCTCACTACGTGTTACCTCTCGTGCAAGGCTCCGGTGGTGGTAGCCCCGGCGATGGACTTGGACATGTATGCCCATCCGGCTACGCGCCGGAACCTCGATACGCTGCATTGGGCGGGAAACCGGATCATCGAACCGGGTGAAGGCTTTCTGGCCAGCGGGCTGACGGGAAAGGGCCGGATGGAGGAACCGGAGCGCATCGTGGAGCGCCTGGAAGCCTTGTTGTGTTTCGAACAGCGTCTGGCGGGGCGGCGTGTGCTGGTAACGGCCGGGCCGACGTACGAACAGATCGATCCGGTGCGCTTTATCGGCAATTATTCCTCGGGCAAGATGGGGTTTGCCCTAGCGGCTCAGTTGGCTGCGCAGGGTGCCGATGTGATCCTGGTAACGGGACCGGTGGCCTTGCCTACTCCGGCCGGGAATATTCATCGGGTGGACGTCCGCTCGGCCGAGCAGATGTACCAGGAGGCGGCGAAGTATTTCCCGCAGGCGGATATTGCGGTGTTCAGTGCGGCGGTGGCGGATTTTACACCGGCACAGGTGCGTGAACAAAAGACGTCTCGCGCCCAGGGGATGACCTTGGAGTTGCGTCCTACGCGCGATATTGCGGCCGAGTTGGGGCGCGAGAAACGGCCCGGGCAGTTCCTGGTGGGCTTTGCTCTGGAGACGGATGCGGGGCGGGAACGCGCTCGGGAAAAGATGCGGGAGAAACATCTGGACCTCATTGTGCTCAACTCTTTGTCCGATCCGGGGGCGGGTTTTGCCTGCGATACGAACAAGGTGACGATCCTTTCTTCGGAAGGCGGGCAGTGGGAGTATCCGCTCAAGGACAAGAAAGAGGTGGCACGCGATATTGTGGAGAGGATCCCTTGAGGGATTTTTTCCTTGTTTTCCGTTCTCCGCATTGGGGGCGGG
>CABSLV010000047.1 GCA_902478645.1 uncultured Flavobacteriales bacterium
TCCCCATGCCACCCAGCAAGAGGATGAACGAAATCCTTCGGATACGCATATTTTTTGCAAGCAGTTATGTCGTTCTTCGCTCTCCCTCCGGTCCTCCAGGATGTTCTCCTTTTCACCATTCAAACTTCTCTCCAAAGGAAACAAAACCAGGAAATAAGGAAAACCGTTCCCTTGCGCCTTCCCTCCCCTTTACGAAAAGCTCAACGCCGGACGAACAATTCTATCCGCGCAACTTCCAAGCGCTCCTTGAGCCAGGATTCCACTTTTTCCGCATGCCCCTTTTCCATCCCCTGCCGGGAATACAACACCACCAACAGAACAGGGCTGGTCTCTCCAGCCTCGGAAGGACTTGCCACCGAACTGCGCGCTACCGACAACGAATCCACCTCCGGGAAGAGAGCATATACCTCGGCAGCGATCTTGCTTACCGGCAATTCTTCGCGGCGTCGCCGGGACAGTTCGGACTGCAACACGGCGATCAGCGAATCCTTCCGATGGCTCTCCCGGACATTGTCCCGGTAATAGGACACGAACGAAGTTGCGGATACCGTTTCCCGTTCCCTTGCTCCGGTAGGATCGGACACATTGACCACCTCGAGCGAGGTTTCCGACAACCCGTATCGCGCCATCTGATCCCGCAGACGGACACACTGCGAGGAGTCGATCGGGGTCCCGATCACAAACACTTTCAGGGTTTTGTTCCCAAGCGGATCGGCCGAAAGTTCCTTGGACAAAACTTGCGAATCGGGCAGATCGAATGCCGTGGCGACAAACCGATTTACACTATCCTCGTACACCGTATTTTTGACCAGCCTGTATGCCAGGAAAATACTCGGGGCGATGATCACGACCGTTACCAGCGCGATGATCCGCTTGGTCAGACGCTGCTTGTCGGTATGCACTTCCACCACGGGATATTTCAACAGTTTGGCCACCAGGAATGTCCCCAGGGCGATCATGACACTGTTGATGATATAGAGGTAAAGTGCCCCGACGAAATACTGCACGTTTCCTACCGCCAACCCGAATCCTGCCGTACACAACGGGGGCATCAACGCCGTGGCAATGGCCACTCCGGCGATCGGGTTGCCCTTTTCCCGGGAAGCTACCGCCACCATTCCGATGATGCCTCCGGCCAAAGCGATCAACACATCCCAGATCGTAGGCGAAGTGCGGGCCAACAGTTCGGACTGTGCTTCGGCCAAAGGAGTCAGGCAGAAATATAACCACGAGGTGGCAATGCTGAACAGGGTGGCAATAAGCAGGTTCTTGAACGACTTTTTGATCAAGGGGAAATCGTACTGCGCCGTTCCGAGCCCTACGCCCAGGATAGGCCCCATCAGCGGCGAGATGAGCATCGCCCCGATGATCACCGCCGTAGAATTGACATTCAAACCGATCGAAGCGATGAGCGTAGCAAAGATCAAGGTCCACAGATTGACCCCTTTGAACATCACCCCGCGCCGGACGGCATCCAAGGTATTCTGCTCATAATCCGTATCGCCGCGCAGACTGAAACGTTCCTTGAGGAAACCTTTGACGGCAGGCCATAATTCTCTCATCCGTATTTGCTTTTTTCCGAGGACAAAGATAAGAAAAGCCGAGTGCAGCGTGGAGGAGGGAAAACGAAGTTTTTCACCGCAACGCTGCCGAGGCGCATCCTATCTTATCCAAAGATAGCGAAAGCCTCGGCCCAACCTCTCACAGGAAAGAGAGAAGAAAACGCACCCCCGAAGGATCTATTCCTTGAGAGTATACCGAAGCAATATCGGATTGCTGTCCTCCTCCAGACGCTCGAGGATCGCTCTGTTTTTTTCATCCAAAACCTTTTCATTGACATACTTTCCCACTTCGCTTACCCCACACAAACGATACGCACGACCCTGCTCCTGTCCCACATCGGGAAACACATAGACCCCCTCCTGCAACCCATCGACCACGCAGGCTTCCTGGGTCTTCCGGTCGAACACCAACAGAGGATACCGTTTGTCATGCCGACCGGCGAACATCATCCTCCCGGCCGTATACATAGGCACCGAAGCTATATTGATGTATTTGTCGTCGCTATCGAACAGATAGTCGATCTGCTGCGAAGACGTCCTGGTGTCGGTCGGAGCCAGGTAATAATCCTCGATGCACCCGTACTTCCCGAAATCGAACCTTTTTTCCGGGACGAAATACTCTCCATCGTACCGGTATATCGTATAGAGGTACGGAAGGGCGAGCAAGACATCGTCATCGACCCGGGAAAACGGATGGGAAGTCGATATATAGCTGGTTTGCAAGACAATCTCCGGAATGTCCAACTTCTGACGATAGAGCGAATCGGTCGAAAAATCGTAAAAAAACAGTTGTCCCCTGTTTTCCATTCCTTTGGGAACATAACCGGAAAAGAACACGTATTTGTCGGCCGAAAGCGGGAAGAAATAATTCACCCCGAAGACCGAACCCCACTTGGAGCGCAGATCGGCCGAAGCCACTCTGGTCCGACTCGCCCAATCGTAAACCGACAGCCGCCCGATGGTCGGCTCATAAACCGTCAGCATCCCCGTATAAGGATTGATATGGCAGTCGCTTATCATGAGATGGTCGTCCGGTCCTTCGCCCACTTGGTAAAAACGGTCGATGAAATGCCCGTCTTTCGCATCGAAACGAAAGATGCCCTTTCCCGATCCCGATCCCGGATAAAGCAGCAAAAGCGTATCCCGATAGAGTTCTATCCGTTTGGGATAGTCCGCAACGACCGAACTGTCGGTGGTTTCCAAAGGGATAAGATCAACCCTCTCAAAGTAGTCGAAGAAACTTTCCTGCCGGGCATTCTCCACCTCGAAACGAACCACATCCCGGGAAGCTTCCTCTTCCTTTCCCGCAGTACAGGCCGCCAGCAGCCCCGCAAAAAACAATACTGGAAAAAGATGTTTCATAGCCTCAAAAGTGTTTCAGATAATACTCGGGCAAAAGACACGCCCCCTTTCCTTCCGATCGTCCGATCGGGAAACTCCACTCTGCCTCAAAGGAAAAAGAAAAAGAGAAGAAAACCAAATATTTCCCTTAAAAATATCCGCAAGGGATCGGCGGGTTCTTCCCGCAAAGATACTCGAAACTACTGCTCGTAGAGGTCCAGCAGTCCTTCGGGGAGCCGAAGACGGATCTCCCGGTTTTTCTTGTCCACCTTTTCGATAAAGTCGTCCACCACCGGCACCAGTACTTCGCGGCCCTGGCGTTCGATGACAAAAAGTGCTTGGGGGGATCGGTCGTCCACCCGTTGTATGAGACCTATCTCCGCGCCGCTGGCAGCCTCCACCGCCCGATACCCGGCTACTTCGTGGTAATAAAACTGCCCTTCTTCCAACTCGGGCAAACAATCCATCGGCAGATACGCCTCGCAACGCAGCAGGTGTTCGGCCTCGGCTTCGGTGTCCACTCCCTCGAACTTGACCCGGAGAAACACGCCGGAGAGGGACGAACGCTGGATAAAAAAAGGAATCATTGCTCCTGCCCGCTGCAGGAACAATGATTCCATGTCTTGGTACGCCTCGGGGATGTCCGTATCCAAGCGGAGGACCACCTCCCCTTTGAAGCCGTGTTTCTTGACGATTTTACCGATGTAAAAACAATCTTCCTTCACGCTTCGAGGCTTTTTCCGGAAAGGTTTACTCCTTGTTTACTCCTGGGGAGCAGCCTCGCCTTCGGCAGGAGCTTCGGCAGCTTCTGCTTCTGCAGCAGCAGCGGCTTCCGCTTCGGCTTTGGCAGCCTCTGCAGCAGCTACCTTGGCAGCCAGTGCTTCGGCGCGGCGAGCATTGGTCTCGGCCTCGGCAGCGAGAGCGGCTGCCTTCTTCTCGGCTTTAGACTTCTGCAGGCTGTCTACCTTACCGTTTACTTTTTCTTCTTTCGCTTTGAGCCATTCGGCAAAACGTGCGTCGGCTACTTCCTGCGTGAAGGCACCTTTGCGTACGCCGCCGTTGAGGTGCTTTTTCAGCAGCGCTCCCTTGTAGGAAAGGATACGCTGTGCCGTCAGGGTGGGTTGTGCGCCCTTCTCCAACCAAGCTACAGCGCTGTCCAGGTTCAGGACGATGGTGGCGGGGTTGGTGTTGGGGTTGTACGTACCGAGTTTCTCGATGAAACGGCCGTCGCGTTTGTCCGTCGAGTTGGCTACGACGATCTTGTAAAAAGGTTTGCCCTTTTTACCATGTCTTTGAAGACGAATCTTTACCATGTTGTTTTGTGTGGTTTACGAGGGTACCCGACCCTCCTTGTTAATGACATTTTTGCTTCCTACCCGAGAAAGCGGGGCAAAGATACGAATTTTTTGTTCTTTCAAAAAGATTTGCCCTATTTTTGTCCGGACGTATGAACACGCAATACCTTCATTCCAAAGCCAAAGCCTGGCACGCCGGCGAAGCCTCGGGGCATGACTTCGCGCACGTGGCACGCGTAGTATCCAACGCCGAGAAGATCCTGCGGGCCTACCCCGAAGCAGACCGCGAGGTGGTGATCGCCGCCGCCCTGCTGCACGACGTAGCCGACCACAAACTGATCCCGCAGCAGAAAAAAGCCGAAACGCTCGAGATGATGCGCCAGTGGCTCGTGCAAGCCGGAGCGCAGCAGGGGCAGATCGACCTTGTGCTGCACATCTGCACCAATCTCTCCTTTTCCACCTCGCAGACCAACCTGCCGCTTCCCCTCGAAGGGCTCATCGTCCAGGATGCCGACCGGCTGGATGCCATCGGCGCCATCGGCATTGCGCGCGCGTTCACCTACGGAGGGGCCCACAACCGGGAGATCTACCGGGAAGGCTCGAAGGACGACACGATCAGCCACTTTTACGAAAAACTCCTGCTGATAAAAGACCGGATGAACACCCGGGCCGGACGGCGCATCGCCCGCCAACGGCATCGTTTTCTGGAGTCGTTCCTTTCGGAATTTTTCAAGGAGATGCGGTTGTAAACGAAAAAACATCCCCCACCAAAAAAAACGGCCGGCGCTTTCGCGCCGGCCGAAGTCATAGTATAGAATATCAGGTGGATGTCTGTCGCAGCATTTCGCAAACGATCCCCTTGCAGACATCCATCGGGATTATTTCAGGATCTGGGCCGTAGGAGCCTTGGTGTTCACTTTTTTGATGATGTCCACGATCACGCCGTTCTCGTCGATGACGTAAGTCTTGCGCAGGGTCCCTTCGCTCTTTTTCCCGTAAAGGGTCTTCTCGCCCCAGGCCTGGTAGTCCTGGAGTATCTTCCGGTCCGTATCGGCGATCAGCGGGAAGGGCAGGGAATGTTTCTGGGCAAATTTCCGGTGGGAATCTGCGCTGTCCTTGCTCACCCCGACGATGCTGTACCCCTGGGCGAGGAAACGTTCGTAGTTGTCGCGAAGATCGCAGGCTTCGGCCGTACAGCCGGAGGTATTGTCCTTCGGGTAGAAATACAACACCAGTTTCCGTCCCTTGAAATCCGAGAGCCGAAGGGTATTCCCCTCGGCATCCACGCCCGAGAAATCGGGTGCTTTGTCGCCTATTTCCAACATGTGCTTTATCGTTTTTTATTACTCCTAATAGCTATGGTCCGATCGTCCAAGCACCTGTCCGGCAAGTGCTTTTGCATGGGAGAACCCTCAGAGCGAAGGTAGGAAGAATCTCCCGTCCGGGTGTACATCCCGCATTGTTTCTTGACAGAGCATGTATAGATTTTATCTATCGGGCAGGCAAGTATACATGCGGGCAGGCAAAAGGCCGGAGGCTTCGCCTCCGGCCTTTTGCCTGCCCGCATGTACGGATAATTATCAGATAACGATGTTGATGATCCGACCCGGAACGACCACTACCCGTTTTACCTCAGCGCCTTTCAAAGCCTCGGCCAAACGAGGATCGACCCGAATGGCCGCCTCGACTTGCTCAGGAGTAGCGGAAAGTTCGTATTCGGCCTTGAAACGAAGTTTCCCGCGCACCATCACCGGATATTCGAACGAGGTCTCCACCAGATGGCTTTCATCCGCCTGGGGATAGGGCTGGCGGGTTACGGTGTCCTCGTGTCCCAACCCGTGCCACAACTCCTCGGCGATGTGCGGGGCGAACGGCGAGATGAGCACGGCGAGCGGTTCGAGAATCTCCCGCTTGTGGCAATCCTTCAATTCGTTCACGGCGATCATGAACGCACTTACCGAAGTATTGAACGAGAAGGCCTCGATGTCTTCGTTTACTTTCTTGATGGCCTTGTGGAGCGACTTGTATTCGGCGGCAGTAGGCTTCTGGTCCGTTACCACGCAACCCTCGGCATCGAAATACAGTTTCCACAACTTCTTCAGGAACGTATATACTCCGCTGATACCTTCCGTCTTCCAAGGCTTGGACTGTTCGATCGGGCCGAGGAACATCTCGTAGAGGCGAAGGGTATCCGCACCGTAATTCTCGACCACATCATCGGGATTGACCACATTGAACTTGGACTTGGACATCTTTTCGGTCTCCGACCCGCAGAGGTAACGGCCGTCGTCCTCCAGGATAAACTGCGCGTCGGCATACTCCGGACGCCATTTCTTGAAGGCTTCGACATCGAGTACGTTGTTCTGTACCAGCGACACGTCGGCATGCAGGGCCGTGGTCTGATAAGCATCCTTCTTGCCCAGGGAGACGAACGTATTGGTCCCGTTGATGCGATAGACAAAAGCGGAAGTACCGAGGATCATACCCTGGTTGATGAGCTTGCGGAACGGTTCCTCGGTCGGCACGATGCCCATGTCGTGCAGAAACTTGTGCCAGAAACGGGAATACAACAAGTGCCCGGTGGCGTGTTCCGAACCGCCCACGTACAGATCGACATCGCGCCAGTAATCAATGGCCTGAGGCGAAGCGAGCGCCTTGTCGTTGTGGGGATCCATATAGCGGAGGAAGTACCACGACGAACCGGCCCATCCGGGCATCGTATTGAGTTCCATCGGGTAACCCTCCGGCGAAGTCCAACCTTTGGCATTGCCCAGCGGGGGTTCGCCCGTTTCGGTAGGCAGGTATTTGTCCACCTGGGGCAGCAGCACCGGCAGATCCTTTTCATCCAGCAGATGCGGAATGCCGTCCTTGTAGTAAACCGGGAAGGGTTCGCCCCAGTAGCGCTGGCGGGAGAATACCGCATCGCGCATCCGGTACTGGATCTTTCCACGCCCACGGTGCATCTGTTCCAGACGGTCGATCACCTTGCGCACCGCCGTGGAATAATCATCGCCCTGGATAAAGTCGTGGAGGTAGATGCCGTCCTTTGCGGTGTAGGCCTCCTTCGAAATATCCTTGTCCTTGACGATGGGCAGGATCGGTATCCCGAAATGCTTGGCAAAAGCATAGTCGCGCGTATCTCCGGCCGGGACAGCCATCACCGCACCCGTACCGTAACCGGCCAGGACATAGTCGCCGATGTAGATCGGGATGTGCTTCCCGGTGAACGGATGCACGGCATACGCCCCGGTAAATACCCCGCTGATGCGTCCCACGTCGGCCATCCGCTCGCGCTCGGAACGCATGGAAGTCTCCCGGACGTACTGCTGTACCTGCTCGCGCTGCTCGGGCGTGGTGATCTGCTCGACCAGCGGATGCTCGGGTGCCAAGGTCATAAAGGTGATGCCGAAGATCGTATCGGGACGCGTGGTGAAGATTTCGAATTTTTTGTCCGTACCGGCCACATCGAACCAGATCGCCGCCCCTTCCGAGCGACCGATCCAGTAACGCTGGGATTCCTTGAGCGATTCCGACCAGTCGATCGTTTCCAAGCCATCCAGCAGACGCTGGGCATAGGCCGTGATGCGCATGCTCCACTGGAGCATGCTTTTCCGCTCTACCGGAAAACCGCCGCGCTCGGAAAGCCCGTCCTTGACCTCATCGTTGGCCAGCACCGTACCCAACCCGGGGCACCAGTTCACCACCGCCTCGCTCAGGTAAGTCAGGCGGTACTTCGAGAGGATCTCGTAGCGGGCACGTTCGTCGAACCCTTTCCACTGCTCGGCCGTAAAGAAAGGCACATCATCGTCGCATGCCGCCTTGACCGAACCGTTGCCTTCTTTCTCGAAGATAGCCTCCAGATCGCGGATGGGACGCGCTTTGTTGGCCGCGTTATCGTACCACGAATTGTACAACTGCATAAAGATCCACTGTGTCCAGCGGTAGTACTCCGGGTCGCAGGTGCGCACCTCGCGATCCCAGTCGAACGAAAGCCCGATCAGGTCCAACTGCGAACGGTAACGCTCGATGTTCTGCTGGGTAGTGATCGCCGGATGCTGCCCGGTCTGGATGGCATACTGCTCGGCCGGCAACCCGAACGCATCGTATCCCATGGGATGCAGCACATTGAAACCCTTGTGGCGTTTGTAGCGGGCGTAAATATCGGATGCGATGTACCCCAGGGGGTGTCCCACGTGCAGCCCGGCTCCAGAAGGATAAGGGAACATGTCCAACACGTAATACTTGGGCAGAGGCGAATCGTTCGAGGCGGCATACGTCTTGTGTTCCGCCCAATATTTCCGCCATTTGCGTTCGATCTCCCGATGATTGTAATTCATGGTCTATTCTGATTTTTATTGCAAAGCCCCTCCGAAGGAGGTTTTTCTCCCGCAGAAGGCACCTTGCCATTGCGTTTCTTTCGTATTGTCAAGCGGTTTTCGCTAACGATCTGCAAAATTAATCAAACCCGGCCATCCCCCAAAATCTCCGGCGAAATATCTTCTCCGGAAAGTCCCCTGTCCCCTATCAACCCCGCCGGAAGACCTCCCCCGGAACTTCCGGAAAAGAATTTTCCGGTTTCCCTTCGGCTTCGCCCAAAACAGGAGGCCATCCGAAAAAACCCGCGAGGAAAAACTTCGTTTTCCCTCGCGGCTTTGCTCCCGCCTTTCGCTATCTTTTCATAAGACAGGATGCACCTCGGCAAACCCCGCGAAAAACTTCGTTTTTCCTCGCGGCTTTGCTCTCGGCTTTTCCTATCTTTGCTCCCATAAAAACCATTTCAGAAAAACAATGAAACCACTGAACTTCAACGGAAAAATACTTCTTATCCCCATGGCACAGCTGCCTCGGCAGACCCAGGATGCCCTTCGCCAGGAAGACGGCATGCAGGTCCTCGGCGGTGCCAACCTGTTCGTATATGCCACCGGCCGGGTCGTCTCCGGCTGCTGCTGCGGGCATCATCATGGTGGCGGACACCACCACGAAGATGGACACGAGTGCTGCGGTGGCGGACACCACCACGAGGACGGACACGAGTGCTGCGGTGGCGGACACCATCACGAGGACGGACACGAATGCTGCGGCGGAGGACACCATCACGAAGACGGACACGAGTGCTGCGGTGGCGGACATCACCACGAGGACGGACACGAGTGCTGCGGTGGCGGACACCACCACGAGGACGGACACGAATGCTGCGGCGGAGGACACCATCACGAGGACGGACACGAATGCTGCAGCGGAGGACACCATCACGAAACGCCCTACAATGCGGACGAGGCAGACGAGACATACTTCGCCAGCGAGGATTTGGCCTACGGAAAGGAAGACCCGGTGACGGAAACGATCGACGATCACCTGTTGTTGGTGGTCAACGAGCCGGTGGTCATCGTCAATACGTCCGATGCCGAACGGATCGGGTTCGATGCACAACAGGCGCGCTGGTTCGAACTTCCGCCCGATGGGGTTACCCTGGTGCCGGGCCGGGACGTGGACAAGGGATTTTTCCAGACGGGTCCTATCAGCATTCAGTTGAGGGACTGATCTTTTTCCGGCCTCTCAAGCGTGCGGGCAAGCAAAGGGGGCGGAGCCAAATGGCTCCGCCCCCTTTGCTTGCCCGCACGCCCCTGCCCATCAATCCTTCTGGTACTCGATGCGGCTGTGGTAGATCTCGAGCAGTTTTTCGGTCAGGATCTCCTTCAGGCGATTGATCTGTCGATAGGAGATTTCGGCTTCGTCGAACTGCCCGTCCTGACGCTGACGTTCCACCACCGAAGTGATCAGATCGCGCAAGGACTGTTCGGAGATGTGTTTCAAACTGCGCGAAGCCGCCTCGACCGAATCGCAAATCATCAGAATAGACTCCTCCTTGGACACCGGTTTTCCGAAGGTGTACCGGAAATCCTGCTGCGAGACATTTTCCGCCCCGTACATCTCGACTGCCTTTTTCCAGAAATAGTACACCAGCGAATGGCCATGGTGGGTCGCGATGAACTTCATAACGATCGAAGGCAAGCCGTACTTGCGCCCCAACTCCAACCCGTCGCTCACATGACGGCGGATGATATTCGCACTCTCCCTCGGATCCAACACATCGTGGGGATTGTAATGCACCCCTTGGTTTTCGATAAAGTAGCCCGGGTTTTTCAGTTTTCCCACATCGTGGTACAACGCCCCCACACGCACCAAGAGCGCATTTCCGGCCATCTCCCGGGCGGCCTGCTCGGCGATATTGGCTACGGCCAGGCTATGCTGGAAGGTACCCGGGGCTTTTTCGGACAGCAGGCGCAGCAGCGGCGAATTGGTATCGGTAAGCTCCAGCAGAGAAATATCGGATACCAGCCCGAACACCTTTTCATAGATGTAGATCACCGGCTGGGCAAACAGCATCAATACGCCCGAGATGAGCAGGTATCCCGAAATGGAGAGCATTTCTCCCGTAAAGGACGGATTCTGGATCAGCATCACCCCGACCGCAACCAGGATGGAAATCCCCGTAATGCGCGCCACGCTGACAAAAAGCCGGCTGCGGTGGTAGATCACATTCGAAGTAAACGAACAAGCCACCCCGGTGATAAGCCCGACAAACAGGTACATGTACATGTTCGGCGCCATGAACGAGCAGAGATACACCGTAAAGATGTGTTCCATAAAGGCGATCCGCGCATTAAAAAACGAACGCAACACGATGGTCTGCAAACAGATGGGCACGATGTAGATCATCGCCGGGGAAAACCGCGTCACGATGTAGCACAGACCGAAGGAAACGAACATCGTGGAGAGTAGCAACAGGAGCGGTTTTCGATGGAAGTATTTCCCCCGCTTGAACTGCCGGAGCACCCCGTAGAACGAGAGGAACACCGAAAATACCACCACGGCATATCCCAATGCCGTTCCCCAAAAACCATCCTTGTCCCCTTGCGTATTGTAGACCTTCCGCAGGGACTCCAGGACGTTGTACGTATAGTCGGACACCGGCTCGTCCTGGCTGATGATCAGTTTCCCACGCGCCACAAAACCATAATTGGGGGATATTTCGTCGAGACTCTCCGAGAGAGCAGTCTCGGTCAGGTCGATGTCGTAGCTGACATTGGGCGTGAGCACCGCCTCGAAAAGCGCCAGCATCCGTTCGGTATCCTCCGAGGAGACGCCCGCCGACCGAAGGCGTCCTCCGGCATATTCCAAGGCCGAATCCGGGGTATAGAGTTCGGAAAAGATCACCTCCTCCTCCCGGTTGTCCTGCAAGAGGGATACCAATTCGTTTCGGCTGCGAACGACCCCGGAAGCCGCCTGGGAGACTACCCCCCGGGTCATGATCCGCTCGAGAAGCCCCCGGCCGGTTTTCTTCAGGCGTTCGACGTTGCCCTGCGACTCGGCGAACATCGAGGAAAAATTGTCCTCGTACTTGCGCAATACGGGCGAAGAGACCGTATCCGAATACACGAAATAATGCCGGCTGGACGAGCGGATCTGTTCCCGTTCGGTGCGGAGCTGCTCGTCGGTTTTGGACAGCACAAAGTCGAAAGGAGCCGTCAGGTCGTCGTACTGCCAGGCCTGCCCCCGGCTGTAATCGTACTTGAAGCTATGGTTTTTGGGGATGACCAACACCACCGCAAGGGCCGTGGCCAAAAACAGGGACAATTTGAACACCCGGCTTCCGTTGGCCTTCAGGAAAGCCCGGACAGCCCTCCACAAACCTCCCCCCCGGTTGCGAATCTCCTCCTCCATACCCTTGGTATCTTTATTGTTTTAAGGACAAAAATAGTGAAAGCCGAGCGCAGCGGCAAAACGAAAACGCAAGTTTTTGGGTGAGACGCTGCC
>CABSLV010000048.1 GCA_902478645.1 uncultured Flavobacteriales bacterium
AAGAACCCCGGCCGCATGGCCGGGGTTTCTCGCTTAAAATAAAACACACACGTTCATAAAACGATGCTCAGTGAGCAAAAAGTAGTTCACGGTATTTTACCAGCGGCCAAACCTCATCGTCGATGTGGATCTCGAGTTTGTCGCAGTGGTAACGCAGCTTGTCAAAGTATTTTTCCTTGACATTGACCGCATACTCACGCGCCTTGGTACGCACGTCGGCGATCTTGTTGATCCGCCGCCGCTCGTCGATCATCTCGTCCACCAGCTCCTTGATAACCACGATATGGTCGGAGATCGTCTTGATGAGTTCCACCTGCGAATGGGCGTGCTCCATGTATTCGTCCCCGAAGACCTCACGCATACCCCGTACGTTTTCCAACAGGCGGTTCTGATAAGCGATAGCCGTCGGAATGATGTGGTTGCGGGCAATATCGCCCATCACGCGGGCCTCGATCTGGATCGTTTTCTGGTATTTCTCGAGTTCGATCTCGTAACGAGCCTCTACCTCGGATTTTCTCATCACACCCGTCTCGGCAAACAAACGCTCGGTCTTCTCGCTCACCAGCACGTCGAGCGCCTCGGGGGTAGTCTTGAGGTTGGACAAGCCTCGTTTCTCCGCCTCACGAACCCAATCATCGGAATATCCGTCACCTTCGAAGAGAATGCGGGACGAAGCCTTGATGTAGTCGCGCAGCACGTTGAAGATCGCATCGTCCTTCTTGATGCCCTTCTCGATCATCGCATCCACCTCGGCCTTGAACTTCTTGAGCTGCGAAGCCATGATGGTATTCATCACTGTCATCGGCATTGCGCAGTTGATGGACGAACCCGGAGCTCGGAACTCAAATTTGTTTCCCGTAAAGGCAAAGGGAGAAGTACGGTTGCGGTCGGTATTGTCCAGCAGGATTTCGGGAATCTTACCCACCACGTTCAGTTTCAGTTCGGTCTTTTCCTCGGGCGAAAGTTTTCCGGAAGACACCTGTTCCAACTCGGCCAACACTGCCGACAGTTGCGAACCGATGAAAATCGAGATGATGGCCGGCGGTGCTTCGTTCGCTCCCAGACGATGGTCGTTGGATGCCGAAGCTATGCAGGCCCTCAGCAAGTCCGCATGATCGTGTACCGCCTTGATCGCATTGACAAAGAAGGTAAGGAACTGCAGGTTGCTCTTGGGCGTCTTACCGGGCGAAAGCAGGTTAACCCCCGTATCGGTAGCCAAAGCCCAGTTGTTGTGTTTTCCCGAACCGTTGAGCCCCTCAAAAGGCTTTTCATGGAACAGGACCTTGAAATTGTGCTTCTCGCTCACCCGCTGCATCGCCTCCATCAACATCATGTTATGATCGACGGCTATATTGGCCTCCTCGTAGATAGGAGCTATCTCGAATTGATTGAGTGCCACCTCATTGTGCCGCGTTTTCACCGGAATACCCAACTTCATGCACTCCTGTTCCAGGTCGCGCAGGTACTCCAGCACCCGGGAAGGGATTGCGCCGAAATAGTGGTCCTCCATCTGCTGCCCTTTGGCCGGTTCCTGTCCGAAAAGCGTACGCCCGGTCAATACCAGATCGGGACGCGCATGGTACAGCGCGGCATCGACCAGAAAATATTCCTGCTCAGCTCCCAGAGTTGATATTACTTTGGTAACATTCTTGTCAAAATACTGGCAAACCGCCGTCGCAGCAACATCTACTGCCGAGATCGAACGCAGCAGCGGCGTCTTGTTGTCCAGCGCCTCACCCGTATAAGCTACAAACACCGTCGGAATACACAAGGTCGTCCCTACGACAAAAGCCGGAGAGGTCGGATCCCAAGCTGTGTATCCGCGTGCCTCAAAGGTATTGCGCAACCCTCCGTTGGGGAAGGACGATGCGTCCGGTTCCTGCTGGATGAGCTGTGCCCCGTCGAAACGCTCCATGGCCCGTCCGCCGGCAATCGGCTCAAAAAACGCATCGTGCTTTTCGGCCGAAGCACCGGAGAGCGGCTGGAACCAATGCGAATAGTGCGTTGCGCCGTGGTCGATAGCCCATTGCTTCATGCCCGAAGCCACCTGTTTGGCATTCTCCCGGTTGATGCGCGCACCGCTCTCGATGGCAGCCATTACCGCCTTGAAAGCATCTTTGGACAAGTACTGGCGCATAGCATCTTCGTTGAACACATTTTTTCCGAAGATCTCTGAATAACGTCTCGATTCGATTTCCGGAGCCACCGGCCGGTGGCTTTCGCACTCCCGGACCGCATTGATTCTGAATTCTGCCATAACTTATGAAATCGTATGTTTTGTTTCGTCGAGGCAAAGATATGCAATACATATCAAAAAATCCAAACACACCCCCCTAAAAAATAGGGGGTGTGTTTGGATTTTTACTCTATTTTCAAAATCAACCCCTCAAAAACACTACATCAAACAAAAATCATCTTCTTTTTTAGCCTTCGATGAAAAATAAATCATCCCGACATTCACACTGTAAAGCGCCGAGATGGCAAAGTGCAATACCAACGCCGCCAATACCGCTGCGATGCCCAGATACATACCTCCGGCCGAGAGAGCACCGTCCCCCACCAGCGAAGTAAACATCCCGGGGAGGATCCCCAAAAACGCCGTTACGATGTACAGCAGCCCATTGGAGAGGATGTTTTGCCAGAACGGCCTCCGGAGTGCTTTCCAGGCCAGGTCGATCGCCGCGAAAAAGTCCGGACGCTCCTGGTCGAGATAAGCATAAAGGACGAGCATCGACAGCATCAGGATCACCAGCAATATAAAAGGTATCGCCGCGATCCCCACCACCGAAAGCACCAGCAGGATCATCACCGGGATACACACCACCGCCACCGGGATCATCAAAAGCAGCATGGCCAGGAAATAGATCACCAGCCGCCCGGCACGCGACCAGAGGAAAGCGACGATCCGGGAAAACTCCGGTACTCGCCCCTCATTCCGGTACAGGATCATGTAGGCCGGGGTGTAGGCCGCGAAGACCGCCGCCCCCACCAGCAGCAGCAACCCGCAGAGCACGATCAACGTCGTCTCCCACCAGGCAAAGCCCGGATGCCAGTTCAGGCTCAAGCCCAGATCCTCCCAACCCGTCCAACCGAGCGTCACGTGCGTCTTGTTCAGGAAATCCTCATCGGCGTACCCGCCCGAAAAGGTAATATAGGCCGTTACCGCCACCCCCAACAGGTACAGGAAGTTCACACGCAACATCGTCGGGAAAAAATGCCGGGCCGTTTCCCCTATGAATCCGAAGGTATCCCCGAAGAGAGCTTCAAAGTTTCGTTTTTGTTCCAGTTTCATTTCTCGTGCGTTTTAATGTTCGTTTCTACCCCATTAGACGCCTCCCTTGGGCAAAAGGTTACACCCCTGACCTTCTTTTTTCAGAGAGTTTTCTTCTTCGTTCCTATTTAACCCTTCGTTAAGAGAAAAACAACACCCCGGGGCGAGAATATCCCGCAGGGATTGATTAACTTTGCACGAATTACAAGCACGGAAAAAATAACCAAAAAAAACTGAAATAAAATGCCCGGATACGAAGCTTTCGACCAATCGGAAAAAAAGGAAGTAATGGATGTGATGGAAACCGGCATCCTGATGCGTTACGGATTTGAAAACCAGCGAGGCGGAGTGAACAAGACCCTCGAGATGGAAAAGGCCCTGTGCGAAAAACTCGGCACCCGCCATGCCCAGCTCACCCCCAGCGGCACCACCGCCGTATCGACGGCCCTGGCCGTATGCGGAATCGGCGCCGGCGACGAAGTGATCATGCCCACCTTTACCTTCGTGGCCTCCTTCGAGTCCATCCTCGCCCTGGGAGCCATTCCCATCCTGGTGGACATCGACGACACCCTCACCCTCGACCCGGCTGCCGTAGAGCGCGCCATCACTCCCCGCACCAAGGCCGTGATGCCCGTACACATGTGCGGCGCGCAGGCTCACATCGACGAACTGATGGCCATTTGCCGCAAACACAACCTGATCCTCATCGAGGATGCCTGCCAGGCTACCGGCGCCACCTACCACGGCAAAGCCTTGGGAACCTTCGGCCGGATGGGCTGCTTCTCCTTCGACTTCGCCAAAGTCATCACCATGGGCGAAGGCGGTGCCGTGGTAACCGACGACGACCTGCTGGCCAAAAAAGCGGACGGATACGTCGATCACGGACACGACCACGTAGGCTCCGACCGCGGAGCGGAAAGCCACCCCTTCATGGGCATGAACTACCGCGTGAACGAACTGGCTTCGGCCATCGGCTTGGCGCAGCTGCGCAAACTGGACAGCATCGTCGCCCGCCAGAAACAGACCAAGAAATACATCAAGGACGCCCTGGCTGCGGAATTCCCCCGCTTGTCCTTCCGCCGGGTGCTCGATCCGGAAGGCGACATCGCCACGTTCCTGTCCTTCTCGCTCGAGACGCTCGAACAGGCCGAAGCAGCCACCCGCGCTTTGGTAGAGAACGGCGTAGGCGGCGTATTCCACTACTACAACAACAACTGGCACTACATCCGCCGTTGGAACCACCTCAAGGAGCGCGCCACCCTGTACCGCCTGCCCCAGGAAGTGCTCGACGGCATGCCGGACTACGCCACCAAGACCTTCCCCCAGTCGGATGCGATCATCAGCCGGAACATTTCCACCTCGATCAACCTCTCCTGGAGCGACGACCAGGTGAAAGCCCGCACCGAAGCCATGATCCGCGCCCTGCGCACCGTATTCTAATCCCCGAACCTCAAAAAAGAAGAAACACATGAACAAAACCCTGTTGATCGCCTTGACCACCCTGCTGGCAGGAAACGTCCAGGCACAAAACAACTCGAGTTACAAAGTCGAAGTCTGCTTCGAGGACACCCAGGCAGGCGGGAAATACGTATTCCGTTCGAGCGACCTGACGGACAACTTTTCCGACACCCTCACCTTGAAAAAGGACGGGGAAAAGGTCGTCTTCAAAAAGGAATACACCGAACCGTTCACCCTCACCCTCTCGTACATCGCCCCGGGCGAACAGCGCGCCGGCGTCGCAGGCAATGCCTTCTTTATCGACTCGCCCCTGACCATCCGCATCACGGGCACGCAGGCAGCGATGTTGCCGGTAGCTTCGGTCGAAGGCGGCGTGCAAGACGACCCCATCCTTCAGCAGATCCAGCCCATCAACGCCACCATGTACACTGCGTTTCTGGACTATCAGAAGCTCGCGCGCACTCCGGACGCCTCCAAAACGGAAGTCGATTCGCTCTTGGGCGTACTGAACCAGCTGACCCGTCAGATGCAGGAACTCCAGCGGCAGTACATCGCCGCCCGTCCGCAAAGCATCTATTCGGCCGCCCTGCTCTCCGGGATGCTGCGTGAAGACCCCTCGGTGATCGTCCCGCTGTTCGAAGCCTTCGCTCCGGCCGTCAAGGAATCCCGCTACGGGAAAGCCATCGCCGACCGCCTGGCCGTCATCCAGGCCATCCAACCCGGCCGTCCCGCCCCGGATTTCACCCTGACGGACATCGACGGAAAGACCCTCCGCCTGTCCGACTTCCGCGGCAAGTGGGTGCTGCTGGACTTCTGGGGCTCGTGGTGCATCTGGTGCCGCAAGGGCAATCCCGCCCTGGTGGAACTCTACCAGAAATACGGCGGCAAGGACTTCGAGATCATCGGACTGGCCGCCCACGACCGGGAGGACAACTGGAAAAAAGCCATCGCCGAGGACGGCCTCACCTGGCGGCACGCCAACCTGGCCTTGAACGAAGGCGGAAACGACCTGCCCGCGCAGTACAACGTATCGGGTTTCCCCACCAAGATCCTGATCGACCCCGAAGGAAACATCTCGGTCATCTCGGTAGGCTACCACGAAACGGACGATCCGGCAGCTGTAAAACTCATCGACGCCCTGGGCGAGACCTACGTGCAGTAACCCGATCCCCCCTATCACGCTAAACAAATCATTCTGACAACCACGGTTTCGGCCATTTTTCCCCACCCATGAAAAAACACGCAAAAACCCTCCTGGCGCTCGCGGCAACCCTGCTGCTTGTCGCTGCCTGCCAGTCCTTCCCTCCGAAGGGCAACTGGGGCGTAGAAACCACCGTCGAAGGTTCGAAGATCGGCGACACCCTGCGTTTCAGCTATTTGAAAACCGTTGAAGGCCAGAGCATCCTGGCCGACACCTTGATCCAACTCACCGAGGAAAACCAAAAAGTCCGCCTGGCCGCTCCCTTCGTGGAAGCCTCGGCCATCGGCGTGGAATACGCCTCGCGCGATGCCCTCGTCGAGCCTTTCTACATCGAACTCTTTGTCAACCGTGCCGGCGAATGCATCCGCCTCACCACGCAGGCCAACGATTATACCCACGTACAGACCACCGGCGGGATGTACGACCAGCCCGACTACGACTCCATCCGCATCCTGATGGACGATTTTTACAGCCTGCGCACCGAGTACATCCAGGCCCTGCAAGCCTCCGACACCCTGGCGCTGATGGACCTCTCGAAACGCATGGGCGAGTTGCAACAGGGCTACCTGAGAGCCTCGCTGAATTACATCAAAAACAACCCCTCGCAAGGCTTCTCGGCCTATCTGCTCCTCGGACTGCAATCGGTACTGCCGGCCGATACCCTCCGCACGCTTTTCGAGACGCTCGACCCGCAGGTGCGCAACACCACCTATGGCCGCAACCTCTCCGAACAGCAATCTGCCCTCCAAGCCAGCCAAAATATCCGGGAAGGTGCCCAGGCCCCCGACTTTACGGCAACCGACCTCGAAGGAAAGACTTTCAGCCTCTCGGACTACCGCGGCCAGTGGGTGCTGATCGATTTCTGGGGCTCGTGGTGCGGACCCTGCCGGCAGGGCAACCCCTCACTGGTAAAACTCTACGCCCAGTACAAAAGCAAGGGCTTTGAGATCATCGGCCTGGCCGTAAACGACAAGGAAGAAAACCTGCGCGCCGCCATCGCCAAAGACGGCATCACCTGGCGCAACGTCGATCTGTCGCAGGACAAGAACACCCCGACGCTTCCCACGCTCTACAACCTGCAAGGCGTCCCGACCAAACTGCTCATCGACCCCGAAGGCCGCATCGAAATGATCGAGATCGGATACGATCCGGATACGGATCCGCTGCCTGCCCGCCTGAAAGAGATTTTTAAATAATCTTCCTTCCGTAGAGCACAAGCCCAAAAAACACAAAAAAGGCAGGCGTTTTTCGCCTGCCTTTTTTGCATCCGATCCCGAGTTTTGTCGTACCTTTAGGGTACTTTTACGCAAAGAGGAAAAAGACTTTATGAAAACCATTGCCATGATCCCGGCGCGGTACGATTCGTCGCGCTTCGAGGGCAAAATGCTGGCCGACCTGTGCGGCAAACCGGTCATCGCCCGCACTTACGACGCGGCCGTTGCCACCGGACTTTTCGACCAAGTATATGTAGTAACCGACCACGACGGTATCGAACAAGCCGTCAAGGCCAACGGCGGACAGGTGCTCCGCAGCCACAAACACCATGAAACCGGCTCCGACCGCATCGCGGAAGCCGTCGAAGGCATCGACTGCGACATCGTGGTCAATGTCCAGGGCGACGAACCCTTCGTTACCCGCGAGCCTCTGGAAAAACTCATCGAAGTCTTCTCCGGCCCGGACGCCCAACTGATCGATCTGGCCTCGATGGTACAGGAACTCAAACAACCGGAACTGATTGCCGACCCCAATTACGTGAAGGTCGTGATGGACCACCGGAACTTTGCCATGTATCTTTCCCGCTCACCCATCCCCTACCTGCGCGACAAGGAATCCGGAGCACGTTACTACGAACACGTAGGCGTGTATGCTTTCCGCCGCCAGTCGCTGTTGGATTTCGCCAAAAACGCCCCCCGGCAAAACGAGCGGGCCGAAAAGATCGAGTGCATCCGTTACCTCGAATACGGTCTGCGCATCAAGATGGTCGAAGCGCCGTTCGTCAGCCTGGAGGTCGATACCCCGCAGGACTTGGAAGCGGCCTGCGCACTGTTCCGGAAACTGCACGGGTAATTTTTCACACAAAAAAGAAAAAAGACAAAACATAAAAACAATAAAACCATGAAATTCAGAAACTTTCCCCAGGTATCGCGTGTGTGCTTCGGCCGCGGGAGCCTGGACCAAGTAAGCGAACTGCTCGAACCTCACCGCAAGGGTGACGCACCGTTTATCTTCTTCATCGACAATTTCTTCAACGGAAAAACGGAATTCACCTCCCGTTTTCCGCTCAAGGGCCGCGACGAGATCGTCTTCGTGGATGTCAATCCCCACGAGCCTTCCACTTGGCAGGTGGACGAACTGCGCGACTACCTCAAGACCAAATTCGGCGAAGTATCGGGCGTAATCGGCGTCGGTGGTGGCGCTACGATGGACATTTCCAAAGCCGTAGCCCTGATGATGACCAACCCCGGTTCCTCGGCCGACTACCAGGGCTGGGATCTGATCAAAGTGCCGGGAGTATTCCACATGGCCATCCCCACCCTTTCGGGAACGGGTGCCGAAGTATCCCGCACGGCGGTACTCATCGGACCGGAAAAGAAACTCGGCCTCAACTCGGACTACACACCTTTCGACCAGGTGCTGCTCGATCCGTCGTTGATCCACGATGTACCCAAAAATCAGCGTTTCTTCACCGGTATGGACAACTACATCCACTGCGTGGAATCGCTCAACGGTTCGTACCTGAACGCCTTCTCGAAAGCCTACGGAGAAAAAGCCCAGGAGATGTGTCTGAAAGCTTTCCTGGATACCGACACATGGACCGAACAGTGCGACGAAGACCTGATGATGGCTTCGTGGATGGGCGGCATGAGCATTGCCTACTCCCAGGTGGGAGCGGCTCACGCCTTGAGCTACGGTCTGGCGGTCGTCTATGGCGTACGCCACGGCGAAGGCTGCTGCATCGCCTTCAACCAACTGGCAGACATCTACCCCGAAGGGGTGGCCAACTTCCACAAAATGCTGGACAAATGGCAGATAGACCTTCCGAGCGGGGTGTGCAAGAACGCTACCGAAGAGCAGATGAACCTCATGATCAAGGTCTCCTCGGGCATGGTGCCGCTGTGGGAGAACTGCCTGGGCAAGGACTGGCAAAAGATCATGACCCCCGAGCGGATGCGCGAACTCTATTCCAAGATGTAACCGTCCGTAAGCGTGCAAGCAAAAAGGGCGGAGCCGTTGGCTCCGCCCTTTTTGCTTGCGCGCAACCGTCCCTGGGTTTTCCTCCTCCGCAGAGCCGGAACGGCAAACGGGTATTTTTTCAAAAACAGGGGCACAAACAAGGGATTTTTTGAGCATTTTGTTTTGCCAAATGGGAAAATGCGCCTATATTTGCACACGCGTAAAACGCATGAGCAAGCCCTCACGCCGCCCTGCGGCGGACATTTGAGATTAATCCGGTGAGATGGGTGAGTGGCTGAAACCAACAGTTTGCTAAACTGTCGTATCCGATTAG
>CABSLV010000049.1 GCA_902478645.1 uncultured Flavobacteriales bacterium
TCTAGTACGGTCTCGTGGGCTCGGAGATGTGTATAAGAGACAGGAGGACGGGCATTTGCCACAGGGGAGAAAAAGTATTATCTTTGACCCGTAAACCCATCCCCGCATGTCGAGATTCGCTGCCAACCTCAAACTGCTCCGCCACCGGAAAGGCCTCTCGCAGGACATCCTTGCCCTGGAGCTCGACCTGAAGCGCACCACGCTTTCGGCCTACGAGAACGGCCAGGCCGAACCCAATCTGGACCTGTTGGGACGCATTGCCGCCTATTTCGGCCTGCGCATCGACTCTCTGCTGGGCGTGGACCTCTCCGCCCTCACCCCGGCCGAGTGGGACGAAATGCAGCGCGGCGAAGCCCCGGACCTCTCCGGACGCCACCTGCGCATCCTGGCTACCAGCGTATCGCCCGACAACCTGGAGAACGTCGAAGTCGTCCCGGCCGCCGCACGCGCCGGTTACACCGCCGGGTATGCCGACCCGGAATTCGTCGCCTCCCTCCCGCACATGAGCCTGCCATTCCTCTCGCCCGAGCGCAAATACCGCGCTTTCCCCGTCGATGGAGACAGCATGCCGCCCGTGGTAAAAGGCTCGTACGTGGTGGGACAGTACCTGCCCGACTGGAACACCCTGCGCAAAGGGCAATTCGCCATCGTGGTTACCCGGCAAGACGGCATCGTCTTCAAGAAAGTGTACCCCGATTTTCCCGCCGGGAAACTCACCCTGGTCTCGACCAATCCCTTGTACGAACCGTACGACCTCCCGTGGGAAGAAGTCCTCGAAGTCTGGACCTTCACGGCATACGTCGCCCAGTCGGTTCTCGAACCGGGCCTCGAACCGGGACAGATCGAACAGATCCTCGCCCGCCTGCAACGCGACGTGGCCGCGCTGAAAAAGAAGACCGGGTTGTAATCCTCTTTCCCGCCCCGCGACAAACACCCCGCTTTTCCCCGGCCCATCGTTACCGGACAATAGAAACCGAAGGAATCCATTCCTCTCCCCTTGCCTGCTGTCCCAAAGCATGGGTGCCGATCCTTTTCGCCTCGCCCTGCCTGCTCTCCCCGGGATTGCCCCGCAGAGAGTTTTTCAAAAGCAAAGAACGTGTACGATCGCCTCCTACAAAAAGGATGCGTCTCCGCTGCTGCTCTGTAAATGCCTCCCGAGGGGGGACTCTTCCTTCACAGAGAACGAGCGTGCCCTTGTCGCCTCATCCCCAGGCAGGGGCGGCCGAAAGGCCGCCCCTGCCTGCCCCCCCGGGGGAGATTCTGCATTTTTCCAACCGTGGAAAACGAAAAAAGCGCTTCATTTCCATTTCTTTTCAAAATCTCGCGGTATTTTTGCCTTCGAAAGCCCAAGCTTCGGTATGAAAATACTCATCGTAGAAGACGAACCTTCGCTGCGCGAACTGATGCAGCGCACCCTCGCCGGCGAACGCCACGTGGTAGAAACGGCCGGCACGTACGCTCAGGCGGAAGAAAAACTGGGCACCTACCAATACGACTGCGTCCTGCTGGACATCATGCTGCCCGACGGCAACGGTCTGGACCTGCTCAAAGAGCTCAAGGCACAAGGACGCCGCGAAAACGTGATCATCCTCTCGGCCAAAGACTCGATCGAGGACAAGATCCTCGGACTGGAACAGGGTGCGGACGACTACCTGCCCAAACCTTTCCACCTGATGGAACTCTCGGCCCGTATCCGCAGCGTGGCCCGGCGCAGCCGCGGCGGCGGGCCACGGGGCATCGTCGTGGGCAATGTCCACCTCGATCCGGAAAGTTTCCGGGTCGAGGTGGACGACCGGGAAGTCCCTCTGTTGAAAAAGGAATTCGACATTCTGGCTTATTTCCTCCAGCGTCCGGGACACCTGGTCGACAAATCGGTGCTGGCCGAGGCCGTCTGGGGCGACCATGCGGACCAGGCGGACAATTTCCACTTCGTCTATGCCCAGATGAAAAACCTGCGCCACAAACTCTCCGAGGCCGGGGCGGACATCGAGATCAAGGCTGTCTACGGCTTCGGCTACAAACTGATCGAGAACCCCCGTCCGTAACCCCCCAGTTCTTTCCACCATGAAACTCATCTTCCGCATCGCCCTGCGCCTTTCGGCCGCCCTGCTGCCCTTGCTGGCTCTTTGGGCCGGTTTGTTCTACTACGCACTGATGGGACAGATACGCGACGAGACGGACGATGCGTTGTGGGACTACTCGGAGCTGGTTATCCTCAGGATGCTGGGCGGCGAACGTCTGCCCCAGCTCAACGAAGGCTCGAACAACAGCTATTCCATCACCCCGGTGGATTCGCTCTACGCCGCCACACATCCTTGGTTGGAGTACTACGACGCCGAGGTCTATATCCCCGAAAAGGAAGAAACCGAACCCGCCCGGGTGATGACCACCCTCTTCCAGGACGAGGACGGACTGTACTACGAACTGAAAGTAGCCACCCCCACCTTTGAAAAGGACGACCTGCTGGCGACCATCTTCGGTTGGGTGGTATTCCTGTACCTGGTTCTGCTTGTCACCGTGATCGGGATCACGATTTTGGTATTCCACCGCAGCATGCGCCCGCTGTACGACCTGCTGAAATGGCTGGATGAATACCTTCCGGGCGGGAAGAACCGCCCTGTGCCCAACCGGACCCGCATCGAGGAGTTCCGCCGGCTCAACCTCGCCGCCCAACAGGCCGTCGACCGCTCCGAAGCGCTGTACCAACAGCAGAAGCAATTCATCGGCAACGCCTCCCACGAACTGCAGACCCCGCTGGCCGTATTGAGCGGGCGGATGGAATGGCTGCTGGACCACACGGAACTCACCGAAGAACAAATGGGCGAAGTGTTGCAGATGCAGCGCACGCTCAAGCACCTCTCCCGCCTGAACAAAACCCTGCTGCTGCTCACCAAGATCGACAACCGCCAGTTCCCCGAAAGCACCACGGTGGACATCGCCGCCCTGGTACGCGAACAGCAGGAACTCTACTGCGAGATTTTCTCCGCGCGAGACATCCATTGGAGCGTTTCCCTGCCGGAGTCCTTCCCGGTGCAGATGAACGAGTCGCTGGCCTCGGTGCTGATAACCAACCTGATGAAAAACGCCTGCCTGCACAGCGAACCCGGTGCCGAGGTGCAAGTGCGCCTCGAAAACCGCACCCTGACCGTGTCCAACCCGGGCACCGCACCCTTGGACCAGGGACAAGTCTTCAAGCGGTTCTACCAGGGTGCCAAGAAAGAAGGTTCGACCGGGCTGGGACTGGCGCTGGTAAAGGCCGTTGCGGACTACTACGGGCTTCCGATCGCATACCGCTTCCTGGATGGGAAGCACTGTTTTTCGGTCTCGTGGCCCTGAAACAAAGTTTTTTCCCCAGCCCCCCGTCTCACCCTTGACCTTGTAAAGTCAAAGCCCCTCCCCGCTCCCGAAAGGAAATGCCCTCTCCTTATAAAAAAGAGGAGGCAAAAACGCTTCGAGGCTGCACTCGGGGGACTGTAAAAGGAGAAATGGGGGAGGAAAACAAAAAAATGATTTTTTTTCGCCCGGGGGCCGAAAATTTCAAATTCGTTTCAAAATCCCTCCGGAACTTTGTGCCATCAAAAGAAAACAATTGTCCAACCAAAAAAAGAAAAAACCATGAAAAAACTGATGATTCTCCTCGCTGGCTTGTTCCTCTGCTCCGCTCCGGTAGCTTACGCCGACAACGACAAACCCATCACGGTCGATCAACTGCCCGAAAAAGCACAGCAGTTCATCCGCCAGCACTTCGCCAATGAAAAGGTATCCTTGGCCAAATCCGAACGCGACTTCCTGGAAGTAACCTACGAAGTGATCTTCACCAGCGGCATGAAGGTCGAATTTACCAAAGACGGCCAGTGGAAAGATGTCGATTGCCGCTATGCAAGCGTTCCCAAGGGCATCGTTCCGGCACAGATCGCCAAAAAGGTCCAGGAGCTCTACCCCGAGGCTACCATCCGGCAGATCGACCGCGACAGCCGCGACTACGAAGTGAAATTGTCCAACGGCCTGGAACTGACCTTCGATCTGAAGTTCAACCTGGTCGACATCGACGACTAACCCCGACCGAGGAGGCCCCGCGCCTCCCAAAACAAAACCGAGGGGCTTTCCTTCCTAGGAAAGCCCCTCGGTTTTTGTCTTTCTGCCGCCGAGTGGCCGTGCTGTTGTCGCCTAAAGACGGATTCAGCCTCTTATTCTTTCACCACCGGGTCTTTCAGCTTGGCAGCGGCGTAGTGGTTGAAGAAGTCGGCCTGGGAGTCGAATTCCAGCACTTTCTGATGGTCGTCCAGGGCGTTCTTGATCGCTTCCCGGGAATGGAAACTGGAGTATTCCGAAAAGGCAAATCCGCGCAGGATGGGTTTGAAACCGTAGATATTGCGCAGGTGCTGAAGCACATACACCACTCCGTCCACGTCGTAAGCGTAGATCTTGTTGGGCTCGATGGCTTTGGGTTGTTTGAGTTCGATCATGTCGGTATCGTTTTTTGTTAGTGTCTCCTGTCAAAAGAGGGACTAATTTACGCATTCTCCCCTGCAAAACCAAACGCAGTACGCAGTTTTTATTTTCCCCACCGACGAGCCATCGCCCCGAAGAATGCTTCGGAAACCTCCGAATGCTCCTTGCGGGGAAGGAAGGTGCAAGCGATCACGACGGAAGATACCGTAGCAAAGCGACAGCCTATACGCCGATCGCCCCGAGCAAGAGGATAGAAAAGACCTGCCTTCTCATTCTTTTCCTTTCAAACGGAATAAAAACAATACCGGATTGTCTTCTTCTTTTACCGTAGACAATACTTCCTCGTATCGTTGAACCACACTTGCCTCCAAAGCCTCGGGATACTTGGAAAACTGCTCCAACAAAAAGGAACGGGACGCAAGAAGACTGTACGCATCCCTCACGTGGACAATCCTGTCCCCTTGAGAAAACTTCAAACTGATATTTTCAAAGGGGAAAGCCGATATTTTTTCCGCGGCGACCGTCGTCTGTTCGCGTACATCATAGATCACGGTATAGGACTTCACCCCCAACTGCACACAAAAAAACAAGTAGTCTTCTGCATGGGATATGTACTCGGGAAATAAAATATACTTGTTTTTCAAGCCATTTTTCAGAATATAGCTCGCAGGTTGGTCAAAATATTCCGCCGGCAATTTTTTCCCGCAAAAATCCAACTGATATCGAGGGGAAATGCCGGAATCGTCCACCGTGTACAATACGTCTTTTACATTGTCGTTCAAAAAACCCGTTCTGCCATCCGAGACATAAGCGTACGGCAGATGAAACAAAAGGGAGGACTGTATCGAAGGATCGAACGGAAGGTATTTTTGAAAATTCCCCCCGTCCTTATCGGTAGAAAACAGCAGATAATTGCCGGCTACGGGATGAGTCGCTCCCATATTCACGTAGTATATCCTACTTTCCGTCGTAAAGATTCCATAAAAAGACCAGTCCGGCGTTTTTATGGTTTTCACATACTCGCCCGACAAATCATATACCTGGACTTGTTTCCGATAGCTATCGGCCACATAGATATTTTCCTCGTCGACAAATGCATCCGTCATACTGGCGTATTCTTCCGGACCTACCCCATAGGCATGTAATTTCCCTGTACAACGCCCCTCCATGTCAAAAAAATAGACACTTTTTGATTGGGAATCGTAAATAAAGATCCGATCTTGCCGGACAAAAATACGCTCTATCCGGCCAATAAGACATTCCCGATGTGTTTCCAACGGGACGATCACGACTCCCGATGGATCCAAGTCATTCTTCAGATCATAGTTTTTCCCTGCCTTTGAGAGATCCACCACGATCTTCTGCTCGGCCGCCCCGGTGTGTTCGACCTCCTGTTTTCCTCCGCAAGAAAAAAACAGGAACGCCGAAAGACACCCCCAGGCCCATTTTTCAAATAGTTTCATTATTTACCAGGCAAAAGTGTATAAAAAAGACATTCACACGGCTCAGAAGTACAAATTGACCCCTCCTGCTCTATACAACCATATTCATGACCATCGCAGATAGCTTCAATAAAAGCCCCGTCCGGCAGATCACCAATCGATGGAACCTCCCCCAGTTCCCCATCTTTATTTACATAAAAAACTATCTGGCAATACAATTCCTTGCTCGTATACCCAAATATCTCAACACTTTCTCCTGCCGCTATTGCCTCCAAATCGTTCAAGGCAACCTGCGACCGATCTATCATCCGGCTCATACAAATATTCATGCCTACCGCGGCACAAAGAAGCACAGACAAAGCCACAATAATGATTTTCTTCCGTTTCATAATTATAATTTTTATGTATTAATGTTTTTACAAACATAGTAAAACATTTTTTTATATCAAAAAATTTAACACTATTTTTTTTGCAAACAGACACACGAAAACGCCCCTCCCCTACCCCGCCTTGCCGCAAGCAAGCGGCTCCCTGCAGAAGGAGGACAACAAACGGATTTTTACCCCGAAAGGACTTGCCGGAAACGATTTTTTTGCCTACCTTTGCCACCGCTTTCGCTCTCGAAGGCGTAAGCATCAAACATTCATTCATTTAAAACATTTTTCAAATGTCAAATCATTACGAGACTGTTTTCATTTTAAATCCCGTTTTATCTGAGGATCAGATAAAGGAAGCAGTTAAAAAATTCGAGGACTACATCGTGGCCGCAGGCGGCGAGATAGTCAGCTACGAAAACTGGGGACTCAAGAAATTCGCTTACCCCATTGCCAACAAAAAGAGCGGTTTCTACCACCTGATGGAATTTACCGCACCGTCTTCGCTGGTGGCCGGCCTGGAGACCGAATACCGCCGCGACGAACGCGTGATGCGTTTCCTGACCGTTGCGCTGGACAAATACGGCGTGGCCTACGCCCAGCAGCGTCGCGAAAAACTCAAACAAAAGTACAACGCTTAATCCCCATCCGGTAAGAAAATGGAAAACGAGAACATCGAAAAACAGAACGCCGAAGCTCAGGCACAGGAAAAGAGCACCAGCGAGGTGCGCTACCTGACCCCCGTATCCATCGAATCGGGCAAACAGAAGAAATACTGCCGTTTCAAACGTCTGGGGATCAAATACATCGACTACAAAGACGCCGACTTCCTGCTCAAGTTCGTCAACGAACAGGGCAAGATCCTGCCGCGCCGTCTCACCGGAACGTCTGCCAAGTTCCAGAAGAAAATCGCCGCTGCCGTCAAGCGTGCCCGTCACCTGGCGCTGCTGCCCTACGTAGCCGATATGTTGAAGTAAAAACAGGAGGAAAAACAACATGGAAATCATACTGATAAAAGACGTCGAAAACCTCGGGTTCAAAGACGACGTGGTAACTGTCAAGAACGGCTACGGACGCAACTACCTCATTCCCCAGGGCATGGCCATCATCGCCACTCCTTCGGCCAAGAAACAACTGGAGGAAACCCTGCGCCAGCGCGCCCACAAAGAGGCCAAGATCGTAGCGGAAGCCAATGCACTGGCTGAAACGCTCAAGAAAGCCGAACTCCGCCTGGCTGCCAAAGCCGGAAAGACCGGAAAACTCTTCGGTTCGATCACCACGGCCGACCTGGCCGAGGAGCTCTCCAAGATGGGCCACCTGATCGACAAGAAATACATCCAGATCTCCGGCGGGGCTGTCAAAGCTACCGGCAAATACACCGCCAAGATCCGTCTGCACCGCGATGTAGTGGCTTCGCTGGATTTCGAAGTCGCTGCCCTTGCAGAATAATCCGTTCGATAGAACAACTTAAGCGAGCGTTCCGAGGCTTTCGCCTCGGAACGCTTCTTTTTTGCACGCCCCGCGGCACCCTACTCTTGATCCGGCCTCCCAAACCAACCTCGGAACGCTTCCCTCCCCAAAATCCCAGCACTCGCCCAGATTTGTTCCGGTCTCGTTTTTTCAGCACTCCGATCGGAGGAAAAGAGTTCTTGCACGGTAAACGATAGAGAGATTTTCTCCGAGCAGCCAGCCAACCCACCCGCGGGAAAAGAGGCAAAGCGCCCCAAAAACGACAAAAAAAGCTCGCCCGATAAACAGAGGGCGGAAAAATCCCCGGCGAGGCTTTCCCATACCGGCGTTTTTCGTACCTTTGGTTTGGATAGACTGCCGGTTCGGCAATCCCTTGAGAGATCCGAATGGACTCGGTATCTTCGGGTTGCTACGCCTGCCTTCGACTATCCCCAAAGTGCTATGAATGAAAAAGACTATCAGGAACTCTCGCTCCTTCTAGCCGAAGGGCGGAAAAATATCGTCATCGTTACACACAAGAATCCCGACGGCGACGCGATCGGTTCGTCGCTCGGGCTGTGCCATATGCTCAACCGGGCAGGACATCACTGCCAGGTGATCACGCCCAATGACTACCCGGGATTTCTCAAATGGCTGCCGGGCGACAAGACGGTGTGGCGTTTCGAGTGGACGCGCGAGAAGAGCTCCCGGGCCATTGCTGCGGCCGACATGATCTTCTGCCTGGATTTCAACGACTTTTCCCGCATCGAGGCTTTGGGGGAAGAAGTGACCAAAAGCCCGGCGATGCGTATCCTGGTGGACCACCACATCGACCCGGCGATCCCGGCCCGGTACGTGTATTCCGACACGCAGCGCATTGCCACCTCAGAGATGGTCTATCTCTTGGCCGAGAAGACGGGGCTTCTTCCCCACTTGGACAAGGAGGGTGCTACGTGCCTCTACACAGGGATTCTGACCGATTCAGGACAGTTTGCCTTTCCCAAGACTTCGGCCGGGACGCACCGCATCGTCGCTTCGCTGCTGGACCTGGAGGTGGACAACTACGAGGTCTACCGGCATATCTACATGAATTTCGCTCCTTCGCGGCTCATCCTGCTGGGCGAGGCTTTGTCCAACCTGCATTTCTACACCGATTGTGCGGCGGTGTGCATGACCCTGACCCAGGACGAACTGGACCGGGGCGGTTTTCACAAGGGCGATACCGAGGGCTTCGTCAATTACGGTTTGACCATGCGGGGGATCAACCTTTCGTGCATCTTTGTGGAAAACCGGGGCGAGGGCATCATCAAGGTGTCACTGCGCTCCAAGGGGCGTTTCTCGGTCAACGATATGGCGCGGGAATTCTTTTTCGGGGGCGGGCATCTCAACGCTGCGGGAGGGCAGCTCCCCTATACCGACATGCAGCAGGCGGTAGCTACTTTCGAGCAGGCGGTAACGCAATACCGGCAGCAGATCCTCTCGTCCCTCGAAGAATGAGAAAACAATAACAAAAAGCACCCCCGTTAAGGGCGGGCAAGCGAGAGGGCCGGCGCAAAGCGCCGGCCCTCTCGCTTG
>CABSLV010000050.1 GCA_902478645.1 uncultured Flavobacteriales bacterium
AAGCAGCCCTGCTGCGGCGGCAATAGCCGCCGCAGCCAGGGCTGCGTTGCCCGCCGAAAAGATACGGTAAGCCTCTCCCCCCGCACCCAACGGATACCACAATGCATCCACGCACATCCCCAAGAACGAAACCACCAGCACCGTGTGAAGCACTGCCGCCCAACGTTTTTGGAAAAAAGTCCGCAGGTCCGTCCCGCAACGGTCGCCGAACGGAGGGCGCGGATGCGCCGCAGGCGTTTCCTTTCCGCTACGGCAAGCGCGAAGGATGCGCCATGCACGCCAAAGGATGGCCACGGCGACCGCCCCGGCGAAAAACACGTACAGCCAAAGGGAAATGCCTGTCATTTTTCAAAGAAAAAACTATGCGGAATCCTTATCGCACCGATCTGCCTCGCCCGGCAAAACTCCGCACGACAAGGTGGAAGAAATCACTCGGCCGCGCGGGCACGAAGGCGGGCTGCCCGGAGCGAATCCTTCACCCGGCTGGTCTCGGTAGGTTCTTTCTTGCCGAAGACCGAAACATTGACGTAGCGCCTCGGGTTGGCTTTCACGTCGGCCAGCAGCGCATCGAGCGAACGGGTAGCCTCGACCAGATTGTCATACACCTGCCCGTCTTCCAACAGACGGCCTACGGTACCTTCGCCGGAATTCACCTTGGCCGTGATCTCCGTCAGATTGGCCAGCGTACTGCGCAAATCGGCCAGCGTGGAGGCAAAATCCTCTGCCGAAACCTCCGCAAGCAGGCTGTCCAGTTTGCCCGTGCCGGAAGCCAGGTGGTCGGCTATCCGGGGGATCTGCCCTTGCTCCCGATCCAACATGGCCGCCAGATCGGCCGACATCTTCCGGGTATTTTCCAACGTAACGGAGAGCGAAGCCAGCGACGAGGAGATATTCGCCTGGTTTTCCTGATCCATCAACTCATTTACCCGCTTGAGCGCGGAATCCAACGAGGCCAAGGTCTGGACCATCGAAGTGCGCAACGGTTTGATCGTGCTGCCGATCATCTCCATCAGTCCTCCGTTGAGAACACCCTGGAGGGTATCTCCGTCCTCGGCCAGCATTCCGCCGGGGGCAAGTACAATGTTCATCTCCACATCCGACATGAGCGAAGTCCCGGAACCGATCTCCACGATGGAATTGCGGGTGAAGCGGTATTTTTTGTTCACATCGAAACGTACTACGACGCTGTCCAGATCGGGAGAATAAAAACTGATGTCCGATACCAAACCTACCGTTACACCGTTGATCTTGACCACGCGCCCGGTCTGCAAACCTCCCGAAGAAGGATAAACGGCATAGTAACTGTTGTTCGGGCTGAAGAAGTTATGCCCTTTGATGAAATTCACCCCCCAGACAAATGCAATGAGGATCACGAAACTCACCAATCCTATCTTGAATTCTCTCTTGTATTTCAAGGCCAAAACTGTTTTTTTCGTTAGCTATCCGTGCAAAGGTATAGAAAAACCGCCAAGCCGCCAACGGATTATTCCCCCGAAAACGAGCGCGCCCGGGCCACATCGATCTTTTCGTCGCCGCGAAAGGCCACGATGAAGGCATCCTTCGCTCCCTTTTCCCGGGCGTCCGCGAGTGCTTCCACCGCCTGGGCATACCGTGCTACCCGCGCTGTGGTGTACTTGTACATCCCGTTTTCCCGAAAATACTCCACCTCCCGGAATTTTTTCAGCAGTACGTTCGTGCGCACATCCAGCGTCTTGGGCGAAGCGGTGAGTTGCACGCAATACTGCACCGCAGAGGCGGCATCCTGATCCTGCCCTTCGGAGGGGTCGGACAGCACGGCGGACATCACGCTTTCGATGCTGGATGCCGAAGAGGTATTGCCTCCTGTCGCATCGTAAAAACGCGTCTTATACTCAAGTATTGCGTCGCACAATGCTTGGGCTATCTGTTTTTGCCCCTTTTCAGAGTGCAAGAATGCTTCTTCTGTCGCATTGGACAAATACCCTATCTCTGTTAAGACAGAAGGCATCGTATTATAACATATTACCCAAAAACCGGCCTGTTTTACACCTTTATCCTTTCGTCCGGCAGTAGAAGCAAGGTGTTTTTGAACCATCTTGGCCATTTCGATACTTCCGGTCAAATGCTTGGCTTGTTCCAAATCTATGCTGATCGTAGCCCTCGGATCGCTCGGGTCGAAGCCTTTGTACACTTCTTTGTAGTTCTCCTCCAACAAAATATCAGCATTTTCTTTCTGGGCAATCTCCCGGTTGTCATCCAATTTGTTGAGCGACATCACATAAGTTTCCGCTCCCCATATTTTTGGACCGTCCCTTTTGACATTGGCCAAAGAATTGCAGTGGATGGAAACGAACAGGTGTGCTTTTGCTTTATTTGCAATAACCGAACGTTGATTCAACCCCACATCCGTATCCCGGGTGCGGGTCATTACCACACGAATATCCGATGCCTTGGACTCTAACAATTTCCGGACCTCCAATGCTACATTAAGCACAATATGCTTTTCCGTCGTTTGCCGATAACGGCCCGTTCCTGTCGTCCCTGCTGCTTTTCCCCCATGGCCGGGATCCAACACAACGATGAATTTCCCTTCGTCCCCCGACTGGGCATACGTCCGGTCCGGGAAAAATCCCGCCGCCAACAGAAGCAGCACCCCGATCCATCCTTGAACTCCCCAAGCGAAGACCTTATCTTTTTTCAAAAACATATTTTGTTCATTATCAATTTATTGCCCACTCCTGTCTTTTGCAAAACCCCGAAAGATCAAATTTCGAACCGCATTAACGCGCGCAAGGACAGCCAAAGCCATAAAAATTTGATAATTTTGAGCCTTGTAAAACCATCCGGGGGAAATACGGGCACACGGGCATCTCCCCAGCAAAATTATTACTTAAAAGCATTGTACACAAATCGCAAAGGCATACTAACGTTTTTTTTGCTGCTTGCCTTTTTTGCCCAGGCTGCATACGCCCATATCCGGCCAGCGGAGCGAAGCGTTGCGCTGATGCCCGCCGATACCACCACGCTGACCGTACCGGGACTGCCATCAGAAACAAGCGACAGCCTTTCCTGGCCAGATGACCAGATGGCTTTTCCGGAAGAAGTCCCCGGTATCTTTCCGGGAGACTCCACCACGGTGGATTCTTTTCCCGATTCCCTCATGGTAGCCGACAGCACGGCCCGCAAGAAAGACCGTATCCTGATGAGCGATGTCAATTACGAGGCGAAAGGGTTTTACGACATCGACGAAACAACCAAGCGGGCTTACTTCTACGACGAGGCACAGATCGTCTACGGCGATGTAAAGATCGAAGCCGGATACATCATGCTGGACTACGCCAACGGTATTGCCTATGCGCGCTCTATCCTGGACTCCAACGGCGTACAGACCCAAAAGCCCATCTTTACCCAAGGCGACCAGCAGTACGACGCCTATTCGATGGTGTACGACTACAACACCCAGCGCGGCTATATCCGCAACGTAAAAACCAGCCAACAGGAAGGCTACGGGGCGGGACGGGACGTGCGCAAGGAAGGGGAGAGTATCTATTACGCCTCCGACTTCTATTTTTCCACCGATGAAAAACTCCGCGGCTGGATAGACGGCACGGGCGAAGAGACGGATTACTACATCCGGTCGAGCCGGGTGAAGATGACCGCCGGAGAAAGCCTCGTGGCAGGATTTTCCCAGTTGTACATCGCGGACGTGCCCACCCCGCTGGTACTGCCGTTCGCCTTTTTCCCGCTGAACACCTATCCTGCTTCGGGAGTGCTGCTGCCCAGTTACGATGTGACCAACGACCAAGGGTTCGGTTTGCGGAACCTGGGGTATTACCTGGTATTCAACGACTACCTCCACGCCGAAGTCCGGGGGGATATCTACACGAAGGGCTCCTGGGCGATCCGTACCACACTGAATTACATCTGGAAATACCACTTCTCGGGAAGCCTCTCGTTCGACTTTTCCAACACGGTATATGGGGAAATCGGCCTGCCGAACTACAGCAAGAGCCGCCCTTGGAGCCTGACCTGGAGCCACCGTCAGGACAGCAAGTGGATGCCGGGACTTTCCCTTTCGGCCAATGTCAATTTCTCGTCGTCGGGATACTACCAAAATTCGCTGGACCAGATCTATACCAACAACTACATCACCAACTCCGTTACCTCGTCCTCCATCAACCTGAGCAAGACCTGGGGTTCTTCGCCCTTCACCATCAGTCTGACGATCAACCAGTCCCAGAACAACTCCACGGACAGGATGTCCCTGACCTTCCCGACGCTGCTGGTAACGATGAACCGCATCTATCCCTTCAAGCGCAAGGAATCCGACGGCCGGAAATGGTACGAGAAGATCAATCTGCAGTGGACCATGACCGGAACCAACACGGTATCCGACCTGCCTATCAGCGATTTCATGACCTCGAACATGTGGAAGAAAGCCAAGATGGGCGTTACTCACCGCATCCCCATCAGCGCCACCTACAAGGTGCTGAAATACTTCAGCCTGAGCCTGAGTGCAAACTACAACGAGGACTGGAACTTCAAATACACCCAGAAACATTGGGACGAGGATAGCGGCACCCTGGTGGCGGACACCCTTTCGGGATTCAAGGCCCTGCGTACCTTCAGCACGTCGGCTTCGCTCTCCACGATGCTCTACGGGCTGTTCAATTTCGGAGAGAAGGGTTCCCTGCGCGCCATCCGTCACGTGGTGAGCCCCAGCCTTCAATACACATTTTCCCCGGACTTTTCGACCGAATTCTGGGGATATTACTATGCCGTACAGACGGGCGACCGACTGGCCGAACTCCAGTATTTCTCGTACTTCGATGCCGGGGTCGGGATCAGTTCGCCGCCGGGATTCGGCGGACAGCAACAGTCCCTGTCCTTTTCGCTTTCCAACAATTTCGAAGCCAAAGTAGCGGACAAGAGCGACTCGACCGGCACGAAAACCAAAAAGATAAAGCTGCTCAACAACCTCAACACCAGCATATCGTACAACTTTGCTGCGGCACAGTTCAAACTCTCGGACATTCCTATCTCGGGAAGCACCAACTTTTTCCAAAACCGCATCAACCTGAACTTCCGGTTCAACTTCTCCCCGTACAAGGTGGATGAAAACTACAACCGCATCGACGAATACGGGCCTCCCCGACTGACCTTCGCCAGCTTCAATACCGGTTTTACCGTCTCCCAGGCCGACTTCCGCAAAAAGAAAGAAGGCCAGGGCAAATCGTCCCAAAATAAAAACAACGGCGATTCGGAAGGCACCTACGACCCGGATGGCTACATGGACTATGCCCCCGACTGGTCGATCCGCCTCTCTTATACTTATTCGTACAGCAAGACTTCCAAGACACCGACCAAGACCAATTCGCTCACCCTGAGCGGCTCGTTGGCCTTTTCCCAAAAATGGAAGATGGAAATGAGCACCGGATACGATTTCGAAGCCAGTCAGATCACCGACCTGCGTTTCAATTTCGCCCGCAGTCTCGGCACCTGGAACATGACCCTTACCTGGGCGCCTATCTCGTACTATTCCAACTACAGTTTTTTCATCGGCGTATCGGCTTCGCTGCTGCGCGACTTGAAGTACGACCAAAGCAAGTACTACCGCAGCTCTATCTTCAACTGAACCTATCAACCAGATTTCTTGATACCATGAAACAGATCATCTTTACCCCCAAAGCTCCCCAACCCATCGGTGCCTACTCCCAGGCTGTAAAATACGGTTCGATGCTCTACATCTCCGGACAGATTCCCATCGACCCCGAGACGGGCAAGGTGGTGTTGGATTCGGCCAAGAAGGAGACTCGCCTGGTGATGGACAACATCGGCGAAATCCTCCGCGCTGCTGGCATGACCTTCGAAAATGTTCTCCAGGCTACCATCCTGCTCAAGGACATCAACGACTTTGAGAAAGTCAACAAGGTATATTCCGAATACTTCAAACCCGAGACGGCACCGGCCCGCGTAGCTTATCAGGTAGCCAACCTGCCCAAGAACGTCAACATCGAGATCATGATGATCGCCGGGGAATAAGGCTCCTCCCATTCCCCTTTACTATCTTTATAAAAAATCCGTTTTTTGAGGCGGGCAAGCGAAGCGCCGGCGGC
>CABSLV010000051.1 GCA_902478645.1 uncultured Flavobacteriales bacterium
CGCCTGTAGCACCCGCTACAGGCGGGTTTTTTGATACACATTCTCTCCTATCGAGGAAACAACAACTGATCTTCCTTTATAAGGAGCAGGGGAGGGGATAAACATAAATAGCCAGATGTTTCGTGCGGAGAAAGGACATTAGGTGGGGTGTTTAGCGCCTTTGAAAGAAAACAAAGGAGCAGGGTGGAGTTTATAGAATGTTTTTTTGAGAGGAGAGAGCTTCTATGTTTTTGATAGATTGATAGTTGTTTTTGATGGCGTAAGGGAGGAAATATTTATGGGAAAAAAAACAGTGAGAACGTTTTTCTTTTCAAGAAAAATGACTACATTTGCAATCCAATTCGGGGTGTAGCGCAGCCTGGCAGCGCGCTGCGTTCGGGTCGCAGAGGTCGGAAGTTCGAATCTTCTCACCCCGACATAAAGAGCCTGACTGTTTTACAGTCAGGCTCTTTTTTGTGCATGTATTTTGTGCTTGGAGTGGGGGGGTTATTCGTATTTGGCGGTCTCGGCCGGGCGGATGCGTGCGATGAAGTGCGAGGGAATCAGCAGCATGAGCATGTTCAGCAGGGCGGTGCCGAGGTTGAGGGCAAGGATCATGCCGAGGTTGAGATACACGGGGACGACCTCGATGCTGTACGATTCGCTGTCCAGGGTAACGATCCCGAAGTATTTTTGGAGTAGAAGCAGGGAGATACCGATCAGGTTCCCCCAAAAGAGTCCTCGCAGGATGATGTAAAACGCGTTCCACAGGAAGATCTGTCGCAGCAGCCGGTGGTCTGCCCCCAGGGATTTCATCATGCCGATAAACGAGGTCTTTTCCAGGATCAGGATGAGCAGGACGGTGATCATGTTTACGCCGCATACCAGGATCATGATGCCGAGTATGACCACGATATTGACATCGAACATGGCGACCCAATCCAGCAGTGCGCCGTACTCGGTGGCGATGTTGGTTACGTGGAATTTCCATTGCGTTTCGGAGAGAACTTGCTCGGTGGCCGAGGGGAGTTCTTTGGCATCGTGAAGGATGAGTTCGAAGCCACCGACCTGGGTGCTGTCCCAACGGTTGATGGATTGTACGGCACGCAGATCGCCCAGGGCGTAGTTTTTGTCGAACTCCTCGATGTTGCTTTTGAAGATGCCGGCGATGGTGAAATACCGCAGGATGGGTCGTCCGGAATCCCGGATGAAATACATCTTCACCCGTTCTCCGCATGAGAGGCCGAGCGCGTCGGCGGTGTTTTGTGAGATCAGCAGGCTGTCCGAGGCTTCTCCTTGTCCGAAACGGGGCATTTTCCCGCTTTTGACAAAAGAGGAAAGTCCCGAGAGGTCGTAATCGGCGCCGAGGCCTTTCAGTACCACACCTTCAAATTCATGGTCGGTTTTCAGGATGCCGGCGCGCTGGGCGAAGGTTTGTACGTGTTTGACTTGGGGTACGGCGGTGAAGTGGGGGTAAAAGTCTTGTTCCAGGGATACCGATTGGGAGGTTCCGTCGCTCCCTTGTTGGAGGGCAGTGAGCTGGATGTGTCCGGAAAAGGCGGAGATGTTGCGACGGATCTCGCGTTGGAGCCCTACTCCGGTCGATAGGGCGATGAGCATTACGACCATGCCCAAGGCAACGGCTGCAACGGCAATTTTCAGCACGGGCGAGGAAATACGGCGCTCGTATCGATCTTTTTTGTATATTCGCCTTGATATAAGGTATCCTAGATTCACAATTCTAAAACCACATATTATGAAACACAAAGGTATCATTAAATTGTTTTGCGCCGCTATTTTCGGCGTTTTTTGTTTGTCGCTTGCGACCTCCTGTGCGGAAAAGAAACCGCAGGGGATCGTTGTGGGGGCTGAAAACTTCGACGCATACCTGCCGCTTCTCGAAGGCAAACGGGTGGGCTTTGTCGGGAACAACACTTCGGTGCTCAGCGACGGGACGCACGTGGTGGATTTCCTGCAGGAAAAGGGAGTGAATGTGGTCAAGGCCTTCGGCCCGGAACACGGTTTCCGCGGGGATGCCGATGCCGGGGAGCATGTGGAGGACCAGATCGATCCCAAGACGGGGATTCCGGTGATCTCCCTCTATGGAAAGATCAACAAGCCTACCCCGGAGATGCTCTCCGATGTGGACGTGTTGGTGTTTGACCTTCAGGATGTGGGATGCCGTTTCTATACATACATTTACTTGCTGCAGCGGGTGATGGAAGCCGGTGGCGAAAACAATGTGCCGGTGGTGGTGCTCGACCGCCCGAACCCCAACGGGTTCTACATCGACGGACCTATCCTGGAGGATACCTGCCGCTCGGGAATCGGAATGCAGCCGCTGCCCATCGTGTATGCGCTGACCATCGGTGAATTGGCCAAACTGTACAACGGAGAAGGTTGGCTGCGCGACAGCGTAACGTGCGACCTGACGGTGATCCCCTGCCTGAACTACGACCATACGATGCGTTATAGCCTGCCGGTACCTCCTTCGCCGAACTTGCCGACCGACCGTTCGATCAACCTGTACGCCAGCACTTGTTTTGTGGAGGGTACGCCGATGTCCGAAGGGCGCGGTACTCCCTGGCCGTTCGAGGTGCTGGGTTCGCCGCTGATCGATTCCAATGCGACGGACTTTACCTTTACGCCGGCTCCTTCCTTCGGGGACAAGAACCCCAAACAGAATGGGGTGCTGTGCTATGGTCTCGACCTTCGTGAGGAACCGGAACAGGCTCAGGTAAATCTGGACTACATCATCTGGGCGTACAACAACTATACGGACAAGGAGAATTTCTTCAACCACCGCGGTTTCTCCCTGCGCGCAGGCAACTACGAACTGGAGGAACAGATCAAGGCCGGTATGACGCCCGAGGAGATCAAAGCTACGTGGCAGCCGGGACTGGACAGCTTCAAGCAGGTGCGCAAGAAATACCTGATGTATCCGGATTTCGAATAAACAAATTCGTCCTGCGGTGATGATACCGGTAGGGAGAAAGCCTTTGGCTTTTGCAATAGCGATCTTGTCGTTCTGTTTCCCGCTCTTTTTGCGGGGGCAGAGCGACAATGTCGTTTATCCTGCACAGTGTCCTTCGCAGTGGAAACCCTTGTTGGAGGGACGGCGGGTGGCGTATGCCGGGGTTGCTTCTTCGGTTACTCCGCAAGGTCATTCGCTCGATCTGCTGCGCGAGGGTGGGGTAAATATCGTCAAGATCTTTGCTCCGGAGCATGGATTCTCGGGTCGGGCCGATGCCGGGGAGAAAGTCTCCGACAGTGTCGATCCTTCCACGGGTATCCCCATCGTATCCCTCTACGGGAAGGTGAGAAAGCCGACCGGGGAGATGCTCGCGGATGTGGATGTGATCGTGTTCGACATCCCGGACATCGGTTGCCGCTTCAATACCAAACTCATCACCATGCAGGGGATGATGGAAGCAGCGGCGGCCTACGGGGTGGACTTCGTGGTGTTCGACCGTCCGAATCCCAACGGGCATTACATGGACGGGAATATTCTCGATACGGCCTTCCGTTCGGGCGTGGGGAAACAGCCGGTGCCGATCGTCCACGGGATGACGGCCGGGGAATACGCCCGGATGCTCAACGGCGAAGGTTGGCTGGAGGGAGGCGTCCGGTGCCATCTGACGGTACTGCCCTGTGGGAACTATTCCCATCGCGACCGGTATAGTTTTCCGGTGTTCCCTACGCCCAACCTGCGCAGCGACAAGGCGGTCAATCTCTATCCCAGCCTCTGTTTCTTCGAGGGTACCACCCTGTCCGAGGGACGGGGTACGGAACGTCCGTTCGAGATGTTCGGTTCGCCGCTGTTGCCGGAAACGGGCTTTTCGTTCGTTCCGCAGCCGCGCGAGGGAGCCAAGAGTTCCAAGCATTACGGGGTGCGCTGCAACGGGTTGGATCTGGCTTCGTCGCCCGACTTGTCCCGGGTGAATCTCGGGTGGTTGGTGTGGGCGTATGCCAATTTCCCAGAGGAGCAGCGGGCGAACTTTTTCACGCCTTTCTTCGATTTGTTGGCCGGAGGGGAGACCTTGCGCAAACAGATCGAGGCGGGGATGACCGACCGACAGATCCATGCTACGTGGAAAAAGGGGCTGGAGCGTTTCCAGGCGATCCGTTCGAAGTATTTGCTGTACGAGGATTTCGATCCTCCGACAGGGGGAAAGTGATAAAAATCAATTAATCAATAACTACAATATTTTATCGCATGAAAACATTGTTCAAAGCATTGTGCCTTTCCGCACTTCTGTGTGCTTTTGTGCCGGTTTCGGCGCAGAAAGCCGCTCAGACGGAAAAAGCCGTCGAGGTGGGGGCGGAGCAGTCGTCCCTGTATCTGAAATTGCTCAAGGGAAAACGGGTGGCTTTCGTGGGCAACCATACTTCCGTGATGGCCGACGGGCAGCACGTGGTGGACTACCTGTTGTCCAAAGGGGTGAACATCGTCAAGATTTTCGCTCCGGAGCACGGTTTCCGGGGTGATGCGGCTGCCGGAGCCAAAATATCCGACGAGGTGGACCAGAAGACGGGTATCCCGGTGGTTTCGCTCTATGGCTCGGGGAAATTCAAACCTTCGGCCGAGGCCCTCAAGGATGTGGATGTGCTGATCTACGATATTCAAGATGTAGGTTGCCGTTTTTACACCTATATCTCGACGATGACCTATGTGATGGAGGCAGGTGCCGAAAATGGCAAAGAGGTGATGGTGTTCGACCGTCCGAATCCCAATGGACATTATGTGGATGGGAATATCCTCGATCCGGCTTTCAAGTCGTTCGTGGGAATGCATCCGGTGCCGATCGTCTATGGGATGACTTCGGGCGAGTATGCGAAGATGGTCAACGGGGAAGGTTGGCTCAAGGATGGGGTAAAGTGTGACTTGACGGTGATCCCGTGCAAGAACTATACGCACGCTACGCATTACGATCTGCCGGTGCCTCCTTCGCCGAATCTGGCTACGGCAAAATCCATTGCGCTGTACCCGAGCCTGTGCTATTTTGAGGGAACTCCTCTTTCGGAGGGACGCGGTACTCCCTGGCCTTTCGAGGTGTTCGGTTCGCCGCTGTTGCCGGAAACGGGCTTTACTTTTACTCCCGAGTCGAGCAAGAACAAAGGAGTGCTATGCAATGGGGTCGATTTGCGTGAGGCTCCCGATCCGGGTTGCATTGATCTGAAATACGTGATCTGGGCGTACAACAACTACGAGAAGAAGGACGAGTTCTTCAAGAAGTTCTTCGATACGCTTTGCGGAGGAGAAACGATCCGCAAGCAGATCGAGGCGGGTATGACCGCCGAAGAGATCCGCGCTACCTGGAAGCCGGGTATCGACGAGTTCATGAAGACGCGGGCAAAATACTTGCTGTATGAGTAAGCCGTGAGTGCGCAAACAAAAGAGCGGCGGGGAAATATCCC
>CABSLV010000052.1 GCA_902478645.1 uncultured Flavobacteriales bacterium
GGCAAGCTGGGGCGGCCAAAGGCCGCCCCAGCTTGCCCGCCCCCATAAGTGAAAGCCGATCAGTCGGCCTGACGGCGATGGAGCGTCATCTCATCGACCAGATAACCCGCTCCGCCCAGTTTGTCGATCAGGAACAGCACGTACCGGATATCCACCATGATGTTGCGGCAGATGGAAGGATCGTAGTTCAGGTCGCTCATCGTACCTTCCCACAAGCGGTCGAAGTTCAGACCGATCAGTTCTCCGTCGGCGTTGATTACCGGCGAACCCGAGTTTCCTCCCGAAGTGTGGTTGGTCGCGATGAAGCATACCGGCATCCGTCCGTTTTCACCGTAAGGCCCGTAGTCCTTCTTGCGGTAGAGCTCGATCAGTTTTTCGGGCAGGTCGAATTCCCGGTCGCCCGGGATGTATTTCTCGATCACCCCGTCGAGGAACGTCTGCGGCAGGTAGGCTAGCCCGTCGCGGGCCTGCATCCCCCGCACCTGACCATACGAAGCGCGAAGGGTCATGTTCGCATCCGGGAAGAACGCCCGGTCGGGGAAAGCTTCCATCTGGGCCTTCATGTAGTCCTTCATCAGAAGGTCGATGCGTCCGGACACCTCGCTGTAACGCGGAGCGATCATCCGGTTGTAGTTTTCCACCACCGAGCGGAAGAAGACGTAGGTCGGGTCATTCCGGGTCAGCAGGTCGAAAGCGGTCGTGTCTTTTGCAGCGAAGATTCCCTCGATACCATCGCGGGAGAGAAGCGGCGAAGCGTACAAACTGTCGGCCAGTGCCTCCATGTCGCCGTGGAAGCCTTCGAGGGCCGCATCGACTTCCTGCGGCAGGAAGCCCGCAGGCATCTTGTCGCAGTAAAATTCGGTCAAGGGAATGAATACCTTGCGGTCGATCGTTATCCGGCGGGGATCCACACGTTCGAGAGCCTGTTTGCGTAGCTCCTCGGTACGGGCCGAATCGGCTTGCTGTTTTCCGAGCAGTGAACGGTAACGTGCCAGAAGTCCCATCAAGGCGCAGGCATCGTTCAGGTAGTTGTATTCCGAAGTCGCGTCGTAGGCCATACCGTAGGGCAGGAGTTCCTTGTAGGCGGCGTACAGGTCGGGGAGCAGGTGGCCGTAGGCTTGCTGCATCGCCGGGTATTTGGCCAGGGTGTCGGCAAAGGCCGCCTCGTAGGACGTTTTCTTATCGACAGCCCGGGTACGTTCCAGTCCCAGCGATTCGCCCTGCCACTTTTTCCAGGCGTTGGCAACCGAGACGTAGCGGTTGGCATAGAGCAGTTTGATGGTGTCGTTGGCTTCCATCTCCTTCTGCCAGGCATTCAGGGCAATGTCGCGCAGACCCACCTTTATCGGATTGCGTACGATGGTCTGTTCGAGGGCGATGCCGGGCAGGTATTCGTCCGTGCGGCCAGGGAACCCGAAGACCAGGGTGAAGTCCCCTTCGGAAAATCCGTCGAGGGAGATCGGCAGGTAGTGGTCCGGACGGTAGGGAACGTTGTCGGGCGAAGGATCGGCCGGGTGGTTGTCGCGGTCGGCGTAGATGCGGAATACCGAGAAATCGCCCGTGTGGCGCGGCCATACCCAGTTGTCGGTTTCGGCGCCGAACTTACCCACCGAAGCCGGCGGGCAACCTACCAGGCGGACGTCGTTGAAGGTCTCGCGCACGAAGAGGAAGTAGCGGTTGTCCTTGAAGAAGGATTTGACTTCTACGTTTTGCCAAGGCTCGATGTCGGCCTCCTTTCGGATCCGCTCGAGGTTTTCGTGGATCTTCTCCTGGCGTTTCTCCGCGCTCATCGAAGGCTTGACGCCCCGCAGGGCTTGGTCGGTTACCTCTTCGATGCGCTTGATGAAGGTAACGGAAAGCGACGGGTTGATCCGCTCCTCGGAGCGGTTGCGGGCGTAGAAACCGTTTTCCAGGATGTTGTCCTCCAGGGTGGAGTGCGCGGCGATCTGCGAATAGCCGCAGTGGTGGTTGGTCAGCAGCAGGCCTTCGGGCGAGACCACCTCGCCGGTACAGCCTCCTCCGAAGAGCACCACGGCATCCTTGATGCTGCTGTGGTTCACGCTGTAGATGTCCTCGGCCGTGATGCGCATCCCCAGGGACTGCATCTGCGACTCGTTGAGCTTTTTCAGGAACAGGGGGATCCACATCCCTTCCGCACCACGGGCGGGCAGACAGGACAGCAGGACGGCCAGAGCGACCATCGGAAAGCACTTGCGTAACATGGGCAATTCGTGTTTTTTTGTTCTTCGATGGGCAAAGGTAATTTTTTGGCGGCTAATTAAAAATATATCGGGGCAAAATACGTAATTTCGCATCCTGTTCAATTAAAAACACCTATCGGAAGAAATGGCCGAAGAAAACGACAAGAAAGAGGCTGCGGGCACGGAAAATGCCGCACCGTTGAATTTTCTGGAAACGATCATCGAACAAGACATCGCCGCCGGCAAAAACGGTTCGCACGTGCGCACCCGTTTCCCGCCGGAACCCAACGGATACCTGCACATCGGACATGCCAAGAGCATTTGCCTGAATTTCGGACTGGGACAGCGTTTCGGCTCGCCGGTCAACCTGCGTTTCGACGATACCAACCCGGCCAAGGAAGACCAGGAGTACGTCGATTCCATCAAACGCGACGTGGAGTGGCTCGGTTTCCGCTGGGACGGTCCGGAGCGTTACACCTCCGACTATTTCGACCAGCTGTACGAGTGGGCGGTGGAAATGATCAAGCAGGGCAAGGCTTACGTGGACAAACAGACCAGCGAGCAGATAGCCGCCCAGAAAGGCGAACCGACCGTGCCGGGACAGGCAAGCCCCTACCGCGACACCCCGGTGGAGGAAAACCTGCTCGAATTTGAAAAGATGCGCCGGGGCGACTACGCCGACGGAGAGGCCGTCCTGCGTGCCAAGATCGACATGGCTTCGCCCAACATGCACATGCGCGACCCGATCATGTACCGCATCATCCACCGCGACCATCACCGCACGGGCAACAAGTGGTGCATCTACCCGATGTACGACTATGCACACGGGCAGTCCGACTATATCGAAGGGATCACGCACTCGATCTGCACCCTGGAGTTCGAAGTGCACCGTCCGCTCTACGAATGGTTCCTCGACCAGGTGTACACCCCGGGCGACATCCGCCCCCGTCAGTACGAGTTCGCCCGTCTGAACCTCTCGTACACCGTGATGAGCAAGCGTAAACTGCTGGAGTTGGTTACCGGCGGTTACGTCAAGGGATGGGACGACCCGCGTATGCCCACCGTATCGGCATTGCGCCGTCGGGGATACACCCCGGAGTCCATCCTCCGTTTTTGCGAGACGATCGGCGTAGCGCGCCGTGAGAACGTGATCGACGTGGCGCTGCTCGAATTTTCGATCCGCGAACACCTCAACCGTATCGCTCCGCGCGTAATGGCGGTGCTCGATCCGGTCAAACTCGTGATCGACAATTATCCCGAAGGAAAGACCGAAATGATCCGCACCGAGAACAACCCGGAGGATCCCGAGGCCGGTTTCCGGGAGGTGCCCTTCTCGCGCGAGCTGTACATCGAGCGGGAGGATTTCATGGAGGAAGCCCCGAAGAAATTTTTCCGCCTGCGCCTGGGCGGGGAAGTGCGCCTGAAGAGTGCCTACATCGTCCGGGCCGAAAGCGTAGTCAAGGATGCCGAGGGACGTATCGTCGAGATCCATTGCACGTACGATCCGGACAGCCTTTCGGGCAGCGGCTCGGAGGCCTCGATGCGCAAGGTGAAGGGGACGCTCCACTGGGTGTCGGTACCTACCGCGCTGGAAGCCGAAGTGCGCCTGTACGACCGCCTGTTCAACGACGAGATGCCTGACGGCCACCGCGACCACGACTTCAAGGAATACCTCAATCCCGACTCGTTGAAGGTGCTCACCGGCTGCAAGCTGGAGCCCTCCGTAGCGCGTTTCACGGTCGGCGACCGGATGCAGTTCCACCGTTTGGGCTATTTCTGCGTGGACCCCGATTCCACCCCCGAACACATGGTGTTCAACCGCACGGTAGGCTTGAAGGATTCCTGGGCCAAGGAGGTAAAGAAGCAATCCTGACGATTTTTTCGTAATATCTGATAGGCTCTCGCAGCCCGATCCCCTTGACGGACGTTTTTCGCCAAGGGGATTTTTTTTGCTCCGGAACTTGCCGGCTTTTGGCGGACTTGCTTCCGAACAGGCGGGCGATATTGTCGGGGAAACGTGGAAAGAAGGAGGGTTACCGGGCCGAACGTTCCAGGTAGGCGGCCAGCGGACGGGGAAAAGCAAGGTGGGAAAGATCCTCCTTCGTAGCCGGGGCGTATCCCTCGAGGGAAAACCCGGGTGTGGGAATGCTCACGCGGTAAAAACGGATGTGCAGCACCCGGTGCGAGAGCAGGTGTTTTACCGGCGGGAGTGTTCCGAGGACTTCTGCCGTGGCAGCGGAGCGGATCAGTGCTTCGTAGTGCACGTCGGAGAGCATTTGCTCGGCCGGGAGGTCGTCCGGGGTCTCGATCCGGGGAAATTCGTACAGACCCCGCCAGATGTCGTCCTCCGTACGGCGGCGTACCCAGGTACCCTCGGGGGAAACGATGTGGAAGTAATGCAGGTAGCGGGGCGAGGGTTCGCTGTGTTTGCTTTTGGCCGGGCGCAGGGCGACGGTGTCTGCGGCCTGCGCCCGGCAGTGTGGCAGCAGGGGGCACCGGGGGCAGTCGGGCAGGGAAGGGGTGCATTGCAGTGCCCCGAAATCCATGAGGGCCTGGTTGTAATCCCCGGGACGATCCCGGTCGAGTTGCTCGTCCGCCAGGCGGGTGAACAGTTTTTTCCCGGCCGTAGTGTCGATGGGGGTATCGAGGTCGAAGTATCGGGACAACACGCGGTACACGTTGCCATCGAGTACGGCATACGGCATCCGGTAGGCGATGGAGCAGATGGCGGCCGCGGTGTAGTCGCCGATCCCGGGCAGGGAACGAACCTGGTCGTACGAGCGGGGGAATTGCCCGTCAAATTGCTCTGCGAGCAGCTGCGCCGCGCGGTGAAGGTTTCTCGCCCGGCTGTAATACCCTAAGCCCTGCCATTGTTTCAGCACCTGGTCTTCCGAGGCGGCGGCCAGGGAGGCAATGTCCGGGAAACGCTCGACGAAGCGCAGGTAATAGTCCGTCCCTTGTGCGATGCGCGTTTGCTGAAGGATGATCTCAGACACCCAGATGCGGTAAGGGTCTCGCGTCTCCCGCCAGGGAAGTCGCCGTCCGTAGCGAGCGTACCACTCGAGCAGTGTTTGTCGCAAGGGTAGAGGGCGCATGTTTTTTCTCGGTTTGGGTTTTGATGCGGGGCAAATGTAGCGAAAGGCGAGCGCAGCGGCAAGGGAGAAAACGAAGTTTTCGCCTGAAGGT
>CABSLV010000053.1 GCA_902478645.1 uncultured Flavobacteriales bacterium
TCTCTTTCCCAAGGAATTTAGCTGGGAGAAAACCGGGAAAAAACTATCTTTGTGCAAGGGCGTACCGCTTTTCCTCCTACCTTCGGGAGGGGGAAAAGAGAAACGAGCCTGCTGCAAAAAGAAAAACAACACCATGGACATCACACAGATCCTGCACGACTGGGGGCTGCAATCCGAACGATTGATCGACTTTTTAAGCACCCTCATCACCCTGGCCATCATCGCTTTGTGCGCATGGCTGTCGTACTTTCTGGTCAAGAAGTGGATCGGACGCTTCATCCTCTGGATGGTACACCGCACGCGATTCCGGTGGGACAGCCTGATGTTCGACCGCACGTTCTTCTCGCGGCTGGGACTGTTGGTTGCGCCCAACGTGGTGTTGGTGGGACTTTCGTGGATCAAATGGGAAAAGATGTACCTCGTCGAACGCTTTGTCGGCGCGTGGATCGTTCTGGCGGCCGTGATGCTCATCATGGCGGTATTGAACGGACTGGAGAGGATCTACCAAAGCTATCCTATCTCGAAAGACCGCCCGATAAAAGTGTTCGTCCAGTCGGTAATGATCTTTTTCTGGTGCGCAGGGCTCATCGTCATCGTGGGGATCTTCACCCGCGAGTCGGTATCCACGCTCCTGGCAGGACTCACGGCATTCGCAGCGGTGCTCATGCTGGTTTTCAAGGACTCGATCATGGGCTTTGTCGCCGGCATCCAACTGGGGGCCAACAACATGGTATCCATCGGCGACTGGATCACCATGTCGGACGCCGGGGCTGACGGTACGGTGATGGACATCAACCTGACCACGGTCAAGGTACGCAACTGGGACATGACCATCACCACCATCCCCACCTACAAGCTGGTCTCCGACTCGTTCGTCAACTGGCGCGGCATGGCGGAATCCCAAGGCCGCCGGATAAAACGCTCCATCTATATCGACGTTACCTCCATCCATTACCTGACTCCGGAGGAAATCGACTCCCTGGCCCAGTCCGACCTGCTGAAAGACTACATCCGCGACAAACAGGCCGAACTGCAGGCTTACAACGCCCAGCACGAAAATCCCTTGGACCAACTCCGCCTGACCAACATCGGGGCCTTCCGCGAATACCTCGAACTTTGGCTCGCACACCGCCCCGACATCAACACCCAGATGACCCACATGGTGCGCCAGCTGCAATCCGGTCCCACCGGACTCCCGCTGGAGATCTACTGTTTCTCTGCCCAGCAGGAATGGGTGCGGTACGAACAGATCCAGTCCGATATCTTCGACCACGTGCTGGCCATCGTCGGGCAGTTCAACCTGCGGATATTCCAGTATTCGGACGCGCCGGACTGAACGCTCCACCGCATCACCAGGCAAGCCCTACACCGAAAGAGCCGGTGCTTAAAACCGAGAAAAGAGCAAAACGATGAAAGAAAAAGCGGTATTCAACTGGAGTGGCGGGAAAGACTCGGCACTGGCCTTGACGCAAGTGTTGCAGGAGGGGCGTTACGACGTCGTGTCGCTGCTCACCACCGTTCACCGGACCACCCGGCAGTCGTCGATGCACCACATTCCCCAGTCGCTGCTCAAAAGACAAGCCGAGAGCATCGGCATTCCCCTGTTCGAAGTGGAACTTCCCCCGGAAGGCTCGATGATCTCCTACCGGGAGGCGATGGACACCGCCGCGCGGCATTTCCTCGAACAAGGGATCACACATTTCATCTTCGGCGACATCTTCCTGCACGACGTACGCTCCTACCGCGAGAAACAACTCTCCCCCTTGGGTATCCACGTGGTAGAACCCCTGTGGGGCCGATCCTCGGCGGAAGTGATGGAAGAGTTCCTCGCTTCGGGTCTGCAGACGGTCGTGGTAACGGTGACCGAAGGGGCTCTCGGCCGGGAGTTCGTCGGACGGAAGATCGACCGGGAGTTCGTCCGCACGCTACCCGCGCAGGTGGACGTGTGCGGAGAAAACGGCGAATACCATACTTTCTGTTACGACGGGGATATTTTCCGCTTCCCGGTGGAGTTTTCCCTGGGTGAACCCCGCCGGTGCACCTATCCCGTGAGTCTGGACGACGGGACGGTACAGGACTTTTCGTACTGGTTCGCGCCGCTGGGGATGCCTTGACGTTTTCCCGCCGGAAAGCCGTATCTTTGCCCGAACGAAAAAAAGACCGCAAGCCCCATGGAAAAATACCTGGTAGCCGGATTGGGAAACATCGGCGCCGAATACGCCCATACGCGACACAACATCGGATTCCGCATCCTGGACCACCTTGCCCGGCGGCACGGGGTGGGCTTCCACACCGACCGCCTGGGAGCCACCGCCGAGATCCAGCTCAAGAACAAAGTCCTGGTGCTGCTCAAACCGTCCACCTACATGAACCTCAGCGGAAAAGCCGTCCGCTACCACCTCAACGACAACCGTCTGACCCCGGACCGCCTGCTGGTAGTCTGCGACGACCTCGCCCTTCCCTTCGGCACACTGCGTCTGAAGGCCAAAGGTTCGCACGGAGGGCACAACGGCCTGCGCAACATCTCCGAAATGCTGGGCACAGAGGCCTACGCCCGCTTCCGCTTCGGGATCGGCAACGACTTCGCACGGGGCGGACAGGTGGACTACGTACTCGGGGAGTGGACCTCCGAGGAGGAATCCGCGATGGCGGAGCGTCTGGATACCGCCGCCGACCTCATCGAGTCGTTCGCCCTGGCGGGGATCGAGCGCACGATGAACCAGTTCAACGGCAAGTAACTCGCCCTACGGTCGCTGCGTCCGGCTTTCACGACATTTCCACAGTACAGGATGCGGCCCGGCCTCGACAAGGGGCAAAAACTTCGTTCTCCCCTTGCTGCGACACTCGGCTTTGCCTATTTTTGAACACGTTTGCGATACTGAAAAAAACTCTAATACCACAACGCGACATGACCATTCGTGGAGTTCTGACCTTACTGCTGACATCGACCATGACCCTGGCAACCAACGCTCAAAATGAAGTAATGACCCCGGAAAAACTCTGGAAGCTGCAACGCGTAAGCCTGGCGGGAGTCAGTCCCGACGGCTCGACCGTGCTGTACAACATCACCCAATACGACGTAGCGGCCAACCAGGGCACTACGCGCATCGCCGCTTGCAACCTCTCCGGGCAGCAACGACAACTCACCGACGGCACCCAAAGCGCACAGGCCATCGGCTTCACCCCCTCGGGACGCATTGCCTACCTCCAGCAGGGGCAACTCTGGACCATGACCCCCGCCGGAGAGGATGCGCGACAAGCCACCCATATCGAAGGAGGCATCGAAAACGTGCTCTTTTCGCCCAAAGGCGATGCAGTGCTCTTTACCCGTCAGGTAAAATACCGCCCCACCACGGCCGAACTCTATCCCGAGCTTCCCAAAGCCAACGCGCGCATCATCGACGACCTGATGTACCGCCACTGGAACACCTGGGAGGACGATAAGGTTTCGCACGTATTCTACGCCCCCTTCAACGGGACGGAAGTATCGGGAGAAGGGACGGACATCATGGCCGGACAGCCGTACGACAGCCCCTTGACGCCTTTCGGCGGAGCTGAACAGTTGGCCTGGAGCCCCGACGGACTGAAGATTGCCTATACCTGCAAAAAGAAACAAGGCACGGCGGCCGCCATCTCCACCGACGCCGACATCTACCTCTACGACATCGTATCGGGGAAAACCGAAAACCTAACCCAGGGCAACGGCGGTTACGATACCAACCCGGCCTGGAGCCCCGACGGGCGCTTTCTCGCCTGGCTCTCGATGGACGAGGACGGATACGAGGCCGACAAAAACGACATCAAGATCCTCGAATGGGCTACCGGGCGCACCTACAACCTGACCGAGCGGTGGGACGAGACCGTCGAAGCGTTCGCGTGGGAGAAAAACAGCCTCTCCCTCGTATTCCGCACGGCATTCAACGGAGTAGAACAACTCTTCGAATACTCCCTGCCCAAGAACCTCGACCAACTCGCCCCCAACCAAGACATCACCCAGCTGACCAAGGAGAAAACCTGCACCGGCGCATTCATCCCCACCGGGAAATACATCATCGCCGAACGCTATGACTTCAACCGTCCGAACGAACTGGTGGCCTACGACCTGAAACGGAAAACCATCCGTCCCCTTACCGATGTGAACGGTCCCGCGATGCAGTCCATCGCTCCCTCTCCGGTACAAGCCCGCTGGGTTACCACCACCGACGGACGGCAGATGCTCGTCTGGATGGTCTTCCCCCCGCATTTCGACCCGGCCAAGAAATACCCCGCACTACTCTTTTGCGGAGGCGGCCCGCAGTCGCCTCTTACGCCGGACTATTCCTTCCGTTGGAATTTCCAGTTGATGGCCGCCAAGGGCTACGTCGTGGTCATCCCCAACCGGCGAGGGCTTCCGGGCTTCGGTGTCAAGTGGAACGAGGAGGTATCCGGTGCCTGGGGCGGACAAGCCATCACCGACCTGCTGACCGCCATCGACGACGTGGCACGCGAACCCTACATCGACCGCGAACGTCTGGGGGCGGTAGGAGCCTCCTACGGAGGATACTCGGTCTATATGCTGGCCGGGAAACACCAGGGACGCTTCAAGACCTTCATCGCCCACTGCGGTACGTTCGACATGAAGAGCTGGTACGGGACTACCGAGGAGATCTTCTTTGCCAACAAAGACCTCGGCGGGGCCTACTGGCAGAACAAAGCCAACCCTTCGTACAACGAATACTCGCCTTCGTCCTACGTGGACCTGTGGGATACACCCATCCTGATCCTGCAGGGCGAACAGGACTTCCGGGTGCCGCTCGGCCAGTCCATGCAGGCCTTCCAAGCCGCCCGTCTGCGGGGGATCGAGGCCCGAATGGTTCTGTTCCCCGACGAATGCCACTGGATCCTCCGTCCGCAGGACGCTCTGCTGTGGCAAGCCGAGTTTTTCTCCTGGCTGGACAAGTACCTCGCCCCGGAATCCTGAACTTGTTCATCGGGACCCTCCCCCGAGGGAAAGGACATCCTTCCCCGGCTTAACACATACCCCGTCTCATTAGTGTCCCGTTAAAATGGGACGAGTTAAACAATTAATCAAAAAGCCCCGG
>CABSLV010000054.1 GCA_902478645.1 uncultured Flavobacteriales bacterium
TCATATTCTCTGGCTAAATTAATGAATTTTTGCAAATCCGGAAAATCCTTGTTGCTTTCGGGGATTTCCAAATAATATTTTCCTTCCAATACTGTTCCATCTATTTGCCTATATTTATTTGTCCGTATAACGGTTCCACGCTTGTATTTCTCGTGAAATTCTTTCAGGTACCTTTCGAAGGTTTTCAGGTTTATCTTTGACAGATCGATGGCTTTTCTGGACACTATGCACTGTTTTTCCACGCCATAAGAATCCAGTCTTCTCCCATTTTCAAGATTAACCTGATAATATTTATACCATTTTTCTTTTACCGCCTTTTTGTCAAAACGATTCCCCCGCGCCATCGGAGAGTTGTTTCTGTAATAGTCGGACACGACTTTCCAATCGAAAAATCCCCGAGGTGTTTTGTTCTGTCGCTGTTTTCGCTGGACGTACTGTTCGTATCTTCCCCAATCGGCCACCCATTGCAGCAAAAAGTTAGAATACTTCACCGGCTGACTGGCTTGCGAGGACTGGTATATCTCCGTTGCTAATACTGCCGGGCTGTAAATCTGGGGAAGGTAGCTTTTGACGTCCCGCGGGGCTGACAACGCCGGCCTATTCGACGACTCGTAGATTTGCTGGAGGACATTGTCCCAAACACTCCCCTGGACAGGCGGGCGGGATACTTGCTGCCCGCTCCGAAGGACGTCCTCCGATACGGTCAACGAATGGACGGGATACGAGACCGTTTGGGCATCGACCGGGATGGGTTTGGTGAAATCGACCTCGCCGGAAACTTTCTCGATGACCCGGAGGTCTTTCTGCGAGGGGGTGGCTTTCAGCAGGTTCTTGTACTGGGCGGGGAGGAAATCCAGCAGTTTGAAACTTTTCGTCCGTTTCCAGGAGTCGAGCAGTTTCTTGAGGTTCCCCCCGGGAAGCAGCATGATCGCTACGTCGAAGACAAAACGTCCGTGGGCATAGCCTTGCTCGCCGGAGAAACCCTCCATCCGCGAGAAATAATCGAGTATTTGTTCACCTGCCTGAAGCGAGAACACTACTTGAAATTTGGCATCCGTCATGTAGAGATACATGAACTCTGACAGAGAACTTACCGTATTCCTGATCGAATCGCTCATCCGGTCGTATTCCTCTCCGGCATCCTCCAGCGTTTTCTGGAACGAATCGCTCCAGATGTGTATGTGAGACATGTCGGCGGCCAACCCGTAAACGACGTATTTGCCGATGCCTTTTGCCGTCCGGTACAACTCGTCCACTATGTTGATAGCTCCGTCCACAATGCCGGCCGAAAGTCCCCGGAGATAAAAACGGTCCCGGTAAAACGTCGGCGAGATATAACGTTCGAGCCCGGGAAACAGGTTGCCCGGTTCGACGGGTTCGGCGGGCTTTTGCTGCTCTTCGTAGAGGGAGACGATGGTCCCGAAAGGCATCAGCCACTGCATCGGCGTCCGCATGCGCGAAAACATACGGAGAAGCGCTTCGTCGGAGAGGGCGACCAGGGCGTCTTTTTTGACCACGTCGGCACCCGTGCCGAGGGCTTTGGCGGCCGCGTCCGTACTGCGCGCAAGTCGGGCGAGGTCCTGCTCGACCTGCCTGGCGGCGAGAGTCGAAGTGGCTTTCTGCCCGGTGGTTCCCACGACGGCAGCCTGCTTGGTCGCGGAGACGGCGGCCTGGCCGTTTTTCTCCATGTACTGCTCGTAGACCGAGGGGTCTTCCGTGTCGAGCATTCGGTTGAGGGCGGTCGTGGCACTGCGGGTGTTGCGCAAGGCGCCGCTCTCGCGGATGGTCTGGGTGAAAAACCGGTAAGCGAGCGCTTTGTCCCCCCGACGCAGGATTTCCTCGATGCGGGTGCGGAACTGCTGCGGATCGGGCACATACTGCAGGAAGGTGTTCAGGTTGTCCACCAGGTTGGTGTAGCCGGTGCCGATCCAGTTGCGGTAATCGGCGGGCAGGCTCCAGCCCTGGCGCGCGGCGACTTCGGGGAAGATCTCCCGGGCGTACCACTCGGTGAGCATCTCCAGGGTGCGGCGTTGGCGCGATTCGGGATACAGGTTGAAGTCCAGGATTTCGTCCCGCCACTGGGGGTAGAGTTGCTCCAGACGAGCAAAGGATTCGTCCTGGCTCATGGTGTGCACCATCTCGTGCGTGATGTCCGATACGGCCGAGAGTTGCGCCTTGGTCAGTTCGACCCCGGTATGCGACTGGCGGAATGCGGCCAAAAGGTCCTCCGCCGGATTGTGCCCGTCGGAAGCGGTACGGGTGGAGATCTGAAAACGCGCCTGACGGTCGGTGATCCGGGTATCCATCAGCACTTCGGGGTCGGCCGGATCGACCAGCGCCACGTCGATGCTCTGGACGTCTTTGAGAAAATCGTCCCCACGGAAACGCTCCAGGTAATAGCCCAACTGCTCCTCGGGGGTCATCTCGGCCAACAGGCGCGTTTGCCCCCGGTACTCCACGAAATTGGCCTGGGGCAAGGCGGGAAACTGCTGCCGGTAGGTCTCCAGGTTTTTGGTCAGACTGGCCGCCACCCCGGGCGGCATCCGCGTGATGGGCGTTTTGCTCGGAATACCGATAAAGCCCTTGGCCTTGAGCTGCGGGGTGAGAAAACCGACGTAGATCAGCGGATGGCACGAACAGCGGCAGTTGTAATGCCACCCGGTGAACACGAAGTCTTTCGAATAGTCCCCCGCGTAGTCGTCGCAGATATCCCGGGTGCGGCGTCCTCCGCGCGTATTGGTGGCCCGCACCGCGATGCGGTAGCCGAGAATCTCGGGCACCTCGCGCCCCATCGTGTTTTGCAGCACATAGCTGCCCTTGATCAGGTTCTGTTCGGCCGTATTGCCGGCGTAAGCTGCCGCATCGCCCGCTGCCGTATCCCGGCCATAGACAGTCTGCCGCCACCGGTGCAGGTCGATCCCCAAGCGCGAAGCCGTCTGCGGGTCGTGCAGGAACTTCCGCAGGGTCTCCACCTGACCTTTGGTGAGTTTCCCGTTGCGCACCGTTCCCAAGGCGGCGAGTACCTGCGGGTCTTTGAGCAGTTGGTTGAGCAGTTTTACCTCCTGGGACAGCATCCCGCCCGAACGGGCGATGGAAAGTTGCTTGTCCGCCGCAAAACTCTGTGCCCCGGAAAACCGCGCGGTAAATTCGGCCATGCTCTCCTGCCGGGAGGGAAGTCCGTCGATCGCTTCAGCAAAAAGTTCCACACAACGGCGTTCGTACTCCTTTTCAGCGGCCTCGATCACCTCCGTGAGTTGTTCCTGATACTTCTGCCGCAACTGCGTATCCAGACGGGTGTATTCCGGCGAACCCGGCTCCAGATTCCACAATGCAACGCTCCCGCGCAGCGCGTCGAGATACGCGGCGTCGATGCGGCGTTTGGCCGAGGCGATCGAGCGGTCGAGTTCTTTCTGAAGGCGTTCGAGCGAGGTTCGGGCTTGTTTTTCACTCATTATATTTCCTTTTCGATAATTATTAAAAGCCGAAAGAGCAGAATGTGCTTTGTTCGCTTTCTCGAATATAATCAAAAAAGAAATATTTTCAAAGGAAAAACCTTACAAAAATCCACTA
>CABSLV010000055.1 GCA_902478645.1 uncultured Flavobacteriales bacterium
GGCTAAGCCCCCGCCTTTTGCTTGCCCGCCTGCAGACGTTTTCCCGCCCCTTCCGGACGGTTTACTGCTGCTTTTCAAATTCGCGCACCGTACGGCGCAGGACGACCAAATGCTCCAGCAAAGTCTCCAGACGGTCGAGCTGCAGCATGTTCGCCCCATCGGATTTGGCCACTCCCGGCTCGGGATGCGTCTCCAGGAATATCCCGTCCGCCCCCGAAACGATGGCATTGCGGGCGATGAGTTCGATCATCTCCGGACGACCGCCCGTTACCCCGCTTGCCGTATTGGGCTGCTGGAGGGAATGCGTTACGTCCATCACCACCGGAGCGTAGCGTTTCATCACCGGAATACCGGTGAAATCCACGATGAGGTCGCGGTATCCGAACATCGTCCCCCGATCGGTCACCATCGCACAAGGGTTACCGGCATCGAGAACCTTCTGCACGGCAAACTCCATCGCATCGGGAGCCATGAACTGCCCTTTTTTCAGATTGACCGGCTTGCCGGTACGGGCCGCTGCCACTACCAGGTCGGTCTGACGAACTAGAAAGGCCGGAATTTGCAGCACATCCACGTATTCGGCCGCCCGCTGCGCATCGGGGCTCTCGTGAATGTCGGTTACCACTGGTACGCCGAAACTCCGGCGCACCTTGCCCAGAATCTTCAGCGCCTTTTCATCGCCGATCCCGGTAAAACTGTCGATCCGCGAACGGTTGGCCTTCTTGTACGACCCCTTGAACACGTACGGGATGCCCAGCCGATCGGTTATTCCGCAGACTTTTTCGGCGATCCGCAGAGCCATTTCTTCCGATTCGATCACACAAGGCCCGGCCAGGAGAAAGAAACAATCGCTCTCTGCGTGCCGGATACCCGGGATGTGTGCCAGCAATTCCTTTGTCGTCATGCTTTTTCCGTATGTTTTTTTCATCTACGCAAGGTCAGGGAATGTTTTCTTCTTCCCCCGAACTATATATTTCCTTTGTTTTCTTCCGTATCCTGCGACGAAGAAAGGGTTTTCACCCTTCCGGCCGAATAATACCGGCTGCGCCAGTAGGGGTTATTCAGATCGCTGATCTGCACGCCACCGTTGCGGTTGGCCGAGAGGAACTTCCCGTCGCACAGGTACACCGCCACGTGATTGATCCGCCCGCGGGAGCGAAAAAACAGCAGATCCCCTTCCTCCAGTGCCGAGAAATCCGGTTCGCGGAACGCCTCGACCATCTCGCTGGCATACATCGCCCGCGAGGATCGCGGCAAAAGCACTTCCGAGACGAAGGTATAGAGCGCCCGCGTGAGCGCCGAACAGTCCACCCCGCGTTTACTCTCGCCTCCGTAGCGGTACGGAGTGCCCAGCCAGTCGTCCACGAATTGATAGATTTTCTCGTTTTTCAACTCCGAAGGGTCCACTCCCATGATCCGGGCATATTTCAGGATGATCTCCGGCACGGGTTCTTTTCCCGAAAGGGGATCCTCCGCCAGGACGATGATCAGCGTATCGATGGAGCGGGGTTCGAGGTCAAAAGGCGAGGCCATCAGAGCCCCTTGGACGCGTAATGTATCGAAAACCTGCGCCCGAGCGGGGGAAAGAACAGCCAGCCACAAGAGAAGACACAGGATTTTTTTCATCACAATAGGGATCAAACGTTTGCAAAGTTAATATTTCCCCGGGGAAAAGTCGCTAAAACGACGTTAAAATCAAAAAAGCCCCCTCGGAGGAAAAAAGGTTTGCTTTCATGCGTTTTTTTCTTAAATTGGGCTTCGCATTATCTGAAAAGCCATGTCGCAACTTTCCCAAAGCCTTGCCGGTGCCCTGCTGGTCGCCTCCCCGGAACTGGACGACGACCTTTTCCGGCGCACCGTCATCTACATCGCGGCGCACGACCGGAAATCCACCACCGGACTGGTGTTGAACCGACCACTCAAGTTCCTGATCACCCAACTGTTCCCCGAGATAAAGCAACCCTTGCCTTTGTACTGGGGCGGACCGGTGGAATACGACACGATGTTCTTCCTGCACCGCTGCCCGCAGTGGATTCCGGGCGGGCTTCACATCGGCGCAGGGACGTATTGGGGCGGGGAATTTTCAGCGGCCAAAGAGCTTCTGGCGCAGGAAAAGATAGGCGGGGACGACATCCGCTTCTTTGTAGGCTATTCGGGCTGGAGCGCGGGGCAACTGGAGGAGGAACTCGAAGAGAAGGCCTGGCTGCTGCAGGTTCCGGGAGCGGACCCGTTCAAACAGCCGGAAAACCGCTTGTGGGAAAAGTGCCTGTGCGGGACTTCCGATGACGGCACGCTGGTATTCCCTTCCTTCCAGGAGAAACAAAACGGGCTGCTCAACTGACCTCAGCCAAAGTTTGTCGGGCAAGCGAGCGGGGCGGCAC